>CAXMSF010000118.1:0-5968 GCA_964196055.1 uncultured Gammaproteobacteria bacterium
GCCGCCGAAGAGCGTGGTTACCCGCTGCGTGCGGGTACGGAGAAGGAATGAGCGAGATCGGACGGGAATTGCAGCTGGCATTGCAGGCCGCCTACCGCGAGGCTGTCTCGCGCCGCCACGCGTACGTGACGGTCGAACACCTGCTCTACGCGCTGCTTCACGACGACCGTGCGGCAGAGATCCTGCGTCACGCGGGCGCTCAGATCATGCCGCTCGTCGACGCGCTCGACCGTTTCTTCGCAGATGACCTCGAGGCCGTGCCGGGAGACGAGCCCTTCGAGAGCCGCCAAACGCTCGCTTTTCATAGGGTGCTCCAACACGCGGTCTCGCACTGCGAGAACGCCGAGAAGCCCGAGGTCGACGTCGGTGACGTGATCGCATCGCTGTTTCACGAGCCCGACTCCTTTGCGGTGCTGCTGCTGCGCTCCCAAGAGGTGAGTCGCCTCGATGTCCTTCGCTACTTCTCGCACGGTGAATCGAAGCTCACGGGCATTCGCGGTGGTGGTTCATCGTCGCCGGCGGGCCACGAAATCGGCGCGGGTGAGCCCGGCGAGGTCGCGACGGACCCCATCAGCGCCTATGCGGTCGACCTGACGGAACGCGCGGCTGCAGGCAAGCTCGATCCGCTGATCGGCCGCGGCGCGGAGCTCGACCGCACCGTGCAGATCCTTGCGCGCCGCCGCAAGAACAACCCGATCTTCGTCGGCGAGACAGGCGTCGGAAAGACTGCGATCGCCGAGGGACTCGCGCTGCGCATTCACGAAGGCCGCGTACACGAAGACCTCCAGACTGCCGAAATCTTTTCGCTCGACCTCGGCGCGCTGCTCGCAGGTACCCGCTACCGCGGTGATTTCGAAGAGCGCTTCAAGGCATTCGTCGCTGCGCTCGACGAGCGCGAGAAACCGATCCTGTTCATCGATGAGATCCACACCATCCTCGGTGCGGGTTCGGCACAAGGCAGTACCGTCGACGCTTCGAACCTGCTGAAGCCCCTGCTCGCGGCGGGTGAGCTCCGCTGCATGGGCTCGACCACCTATCAGGAGTACCGCCACTTCGAGCGCGATCGGGCGCTGTCGCGGCGTTTTCAGCGCGTCGACATCAAGGAGCCGACGGCGGCCGAGACCGTGCGAATCTTGCAGGGCCTTGCGCCGAGCTACGAAGAGCACCACGGAGTGCACTTCACCACGCCCGCACTGAAGGCCTGCGTCGACCTCGGGATCCGGCACCTGAATGACCGCTTCCTGCCCGACAAGGCGATCGATGTGATGGACGAGGCCGGCGCCGCAGTACGCCTGCGCCCGGCTTCGAAGAAGCGCAAGACCGTGGGAGTGCGCGATATCGAGGACGTGGTTGCGCGCATGGCCAACATCCCCACTGCGCGTGCGACCGGCAGCGACCGGCAGCGTCTCGAGAATCTGAAGAGCGAACTCGAGAGCGTGGTCTTCGGCCAGGATGCGGCGATCTCGACCGTCGTGCGCGCGGTCAAGCGCGGCCGGGCGGGCTTGTCGGGCCCCGATCGTCCGATCGGCTGTTTCCTATTCACCGGTCCGACGGGCGTGGGCAAGACCGAGCTCTCGAAACAACTCGCCAGGACGCTCGGCGTGCCCTTCCTGCGTTTCGACATGAGCGAATACATGGAGAAACACAGTGTTTCACGCCTGATCGGCGCGCCGCCGGGTTATGTCGGCTACGACCAGGGTGGCCAGCTGATCGAGCAGATCCGCAAGCATCCCTATACCGTGTTGCTGCTCGACGAGATCGAGAAGGCGCACGTCGACGTGTTCGACATCTTGTTGCAGGTGATGGATCACGCCACGCTCACCGACAACCAGGGCCGTGAGGCCGACTTCCGGCACGTCACGTTGATCATGACCTCGAACGCGGGTGCGCGAGAGATGGCGACGCGCGGTATCGGCTTCGGCAGCGGCGCTGCGGGCGACGGCCGCAAGGAGATCGAGCGCTTGTTCAGCCCTGAGTTCCGCAACCGGCTCGACGAGATCGTATCTTTCGATTCGCTCGGACCGGAAGTGATGGAGCGCGTGGTCGAGAAGTTCATTGCGGAGGTTGCCGCGCAACTTCGCGAGCGCAAGGTCTTGCTCGAACTCACGCCCGCCGCGCGCAGTTGGCTCGCGAAAAAGGGCTATGACCCCGACTTTGGAGCGCGCCCGATGGCGCGCGTGGTCCAGACCGAGCTCAAGGATCGGATCGTCGACGATCTGCTCTTCGGTCAGCTCGCGAAAGGGGGCCGAGTCGAGGTCGACGTCGGCGACGACGATCGTCTCGAATTTCGCGTCGCCTCGTCAGGCTGACTCGACTGCGGTCCGTGACCAGCGGCCTTGCGAGAATGAACGCGCGAGCCAGATCGCGCGCAGCGCGTGGTCGAACAGGATCGCATACCACACCCATACGAGAGGAAGCGCGAGCGCGAACGCGAAGGCTGCGGCGAGCGGCACGCGGACCAGCCAATTGCCGAGTGCGGACGCGACGAACGGTGTCCATGTATCGCCCGCGCCACGGTGGGCGCCGCCAAGTGTGAAGTGCGACTGCAGGAACGGCTGGCACAGCGCGAGGCAGAGCAGGAACGGTCCGAGCGCGGCCACGGTCGCGGGGTCGGTCGAGAACATTTCGGCGAGCGGAAGCCGGATGAGTGCGCAGGCCGCGCCGAGTGAAGTCGCGGCCATGAGCGCGACCCGCGTCGCTCGCCAGCCGGCCCGGCGTGCGGCCGCTACGTCACCCGCGCCGAGCGCCTGGCCGACCAGGGTGGCCGCTGCGGTGCCGAAGGCCACGCCGGGGATCCACGAGAACGACAGCACTCGAATGCCGACGGTGTAGGCCGCGATCGCCGTGGTGCCGAATTCGGCGAGGATCCGAAAGTAGGCGAGCAGCGCGAGGTTCATCGCGAGCCGCTCGCCGATACTCGGAAGTGAGATCCGTACGACTTCGCGCAACGGTGCCCGCGCACGCCGAAAGTCGCTCGGACGCAGCGCGATCGGCGCGTCGCGCCGCGCGAATGCTACGACGCTGAGGAAGCAGAGCAGGCCGACGATCTGTGAACCGACGGTTGCCAGCCCGGCCCCCACGAGTTCGAGCCGCGGCAGGCCGAACGTGCCGAAGATCAGGCCGAAGTTGAGCGTCGTCTTTACGACGGTGACCACCACTGCGATCAGCATCGGAAGGCGCATGTTGCGGTCGGCCCGCAGGCCGCTCTCGAGCGTCATCGAGATGGCGAGCGGAATCGAGGACAACAGCATCAGTTCGAGGTAGGGGATCGTGAGTGCGGCGACCTGTGCTTCGGCGCCGAGCAGGTCGAGCAGTGCAGCGGGTTTCGCGAGTACCACGACCATGACCGCGACCGCGGCCGCGACGTTGACGCCGATCGAGGCGGCCAATGCCTGTCGCGCACGCTCCGGCCGGCCCGCGCCGATCGCCCGCGCCATCAACGCGACGCACGCGAAACCGACCGCGTACAGCAGCGACTGTGACAGGAAGAAGAACTGCGTTGCATAGCCGACCGCGGCGACGGCGTCGGGACCGAGACGCGTCACCATCGCAATGTCGATCAGGCTGACAGCATTCGCGAGCACCTGCGCGAGCATCACAGGCCACGACAGCTGCCAGATCTCGCCGTAGCCGTGGCGCCGGCGCGGCGCGTCTTTGCCCGCGGGCAGGGTTGCGACCGACGCGAGCGTCGCGGACGGCAGCGCGGGCGAGACCTCGGCGCTCTCGACAGCCTCACTCTCGGTCTCGCTGAGGTGCGGGGCAGACGGTTCGTCGGGGGAGGGCGACATCGAGCGCGGCTGGTCAGCGGAGTGACGGGGGGAGTTTGAAGACCATGCCCTCGTCGAAATCCGGCAGCGAGTGCACCTTCGTTCCGTCCGCCGCGAGCTCCTTCAGGCGCTCGAGGACTCGGCTCACGAGCACCTCCGGTGCGGAGGCGCCGGAGGTGACGCCCACGCAGGCTGCTCCCGTGAGCCAGCTCGGGTCGATTTCAGCTGCGACCTGCACCATGTAGGAGCGCGCGCCGCGGCGTCCGGCGAGTTCGGCGAGCCGATTGCTGTTCGACGATTCGGGCGCGCCGACCACGATCACGACGTCGGCAGCTTCAGTCAGCGTCTTGACCGCGTCCTGGCGGTTCTGGGTCGCGTAGCAGATGTCGTCGTTGCGCGGCAGCCGGATCGAGGGGAAACGATCCTTCAGCGCTCGCATGATGTCGCGCGTGTCGTCGACCGACAGCGTGGTCTGGGTGACGACACCGAGCCGCGAGGGGTCGGGAACCTCGAGTTTCGCGACGTCTTCGGCGCTCTCGATGAGATGCATGCGGTCGGGCGCCTGGCCCATCGTGCCCTCGACTTCGACGTGGCCCTTGTGGCCGATCATCACGATGTCGTAGTCGTTCGTGGCCATGCGCTGCGCCTCACCGTGCACCTTGGTGACGAGCGGGCAGGTGGCGTCGATCACGTTCAGCTCTCGCCGGGCGGCAGCCTCGCGCACGGCCGGCGACACGCCGTGTGCGCTGAAGATCAGTACTGCGCCGATCGGCACCTCGGCTGGGTCCTCGACGAAGACGGCGCCCTTCTCGCGCAACTCGTCGACGACGTGTCGATTATGGACGATCTCGTGCCGCACGTAGACGGGAGCGCCGTAGCGCGCGAGCGCGATCTCGACGATCTCGATTGCGCGGTCGACGCCCGCGCAGAAGCCGCGCGGATTCGCGAGCAGGATATCCATGGGCTCGAGCTTAGCTCCGAAGGCCTGCATCCCGTAGATGCGAAGCAAAGGCCGGTAGCGCCTGCGATGCCATCCCGCCGCCGCTACAATCGGAACTCACCCCAGCCGGACCCTTGCCGGTGGGTGTTGCCGCTTCGGCTGTCCGCCGGAGCCGCTGTCAAGCCGCTGGAAAGGAGCCGTGAATGCCCGACCTCGATGCATTTCGAGCCGACACGCGGCTCGAGGCCGATGCGCCGGAGTCGCTTCGCGGCCTCGGAGACCCGACATGGATCCGCGATCGCTCGTCGAAACTGGAGGGGGTTTGACCTCGAAAGACCCGATTACGTGCACGGAGCGGCTGCTTCGATCGTGCCGCGGCGAGCCGGTCGACCGTCCGCCGGTCTGGCTGATGCGCCAGGCGGGTCGTTATCTGCCCGAGTACCGCCGTGTGCGCGAGGGAATCTCGTTTCTCGAGATGTGCGCCGATGTCGACCGCGCGGTCGAGGTTTCGTTGCAACCTCTCGAACTCGTGGGTACCGAAGCAGTGATCTTCTTCTCCGACATCTTCACGCCGATTCCGGGCATGGGGGTCGGCATCGATTTCGCGCCGGGGCCGGTGGTCGCGGAGCCGATACGCTCGCTCGCGCAGGTCGAGAAGTTGCGAGTCGCCGACCCGCGCGAGACCGTGCCGTACGTGTTCGAAATATTGCGCACGCTGCGCAGCGAGCTCGAAGGCCCGCAGGTACCGCTACTCGGCTTTGCGGGGGCGCCATTCACTCTGGCGGCATACCTCGTCGAGGGCGGTGGCTCGAAGGACTTCGCCCAACTGAAGCGGATGATGTGGACCGCGCCCGAGGTGCTGCGCGAACTCCAGGCGCGGCTCACGGACCTCACCGTCGAGTATCTCAGCGCGCAGATCGAAGCCGGCGCGCAGGCGGTGCAGATCTTCGACACCTGGGCGGGCATGCTGTCGCCGCAGGACTACCGCGAGTGGGTGCTGCCGGTCCACCGCGAGATCGCGGCCCGGCTCGACCGCAGCGTCGCTCCGCTGATCCTCTATGTGAACAACGGCGCGCATCTCTTCGATCTGACGCTCGAGGCAGGCGTGGACGTGTTGTCGCTCGACTGGCGGGTCGACATGGCGGCGGCCGCCGCGAAGGCGGGCGATCGGGTGAGCCTCCAGGGCAATCTCGACCCGTGCGCACTGGCGGCCTCACCGAACGAAATCGAGAAGCAGGTGCACGCCATCGCGGCCGCGGCC
>CAXMSF010000119.1:0-5513 GCA_964196055.1 uncultured Gammaproteobacteria bacterium
CCTAGAAGCTTGTCTGCCTTCCGATTCGCTCCGCCGTGTCGGCAGGCGCTTTCCTGGGTTTCTGCAAGATCCGCCGCAGTCGGGCGGGGGGAGGGGTCTCCGCTCGAACACAGTCGCTTCGACCCCTCCCCCCGCCCGACTGCGGCTCCCCCGTGCCAACGACAGGCCCCAATCGCTAGTCCCTGTGAGGAGCGAACTCGAACGCTGCGAACGCGTTTCAGCGCACTCAACACCCCGCGGCCGGAGTCGGGGAGGGGTCGAAGCGACTGTGTTCGAGCGGAGATCCCTCCCCGACTCCGGCCGCGGGCGCGCGAGCACCGATCGTGCAAGAGATGCCTTCTCTGGGGAGTGTGCCAACGCGGCGGAGCGAATCGGATCGGCAGAGAATGGGCTAAGCTGGGCCTTGCCGCCGCACCCCAGGGTGCGGCGTTTCTTTATCGCGTCGGAAATCGACGACACGACCCTTCCCCGGAAACCGAGCGCGAATGAAGACCCCCGAGAGCCTCGAGAGCCTGCTGGACGACGGAATCATCCAGGATGTCGTCCGACCGTTGATGAGCGGCAAGGAGGCTCAGGTATACGTGGTCCTCGCCGGCGGCGAAGAGTGCGTCGCGAAGGTCTACAAAGAGGCCAGCCAACGCACATTCAAGCATCGGGCGGAGTACACCGAGGGGCGACGCACGCGCAACAGCCGCGATCAGCGCGCCGTGAGCAAGCGCACTCGGCACGGTCGCAAGCAGGACGAAGCCGCCTGGCGCAGCACCGAAGTGGACATGATCTACCGACTGCGCGACGCGGGAGTGCGGGTACCGGATCCCATCAACTTCATCGACGGCGTATTGGTGATGGAGCTGGTCAAAGACGCGCACGGGAATCCGGCTCCGCGCCTGGGTGACCTGAGCTTCGAGGCGAATGAGGCGGACGAGATCTATCAGGAATTGATTCAGGAAGTCGTGCGAATGCTATGCGCGGGAGTGGTCCACGGCGACCTTTCGGACTTCAATGTCCTGATGGGCAGCGACGGGCCGGTGTTGATCGACTTCCCGCAAGCGGTGGATCCCGCGCACAATCAGAATGCTCGCAAGCTCCTGCTCCGAGACGTGGACAACCTGCATCGATTTCTGGAGCGATTCTCGCCCGCACGCGCCAGACGCGCCTACGCGATGGAGATGTGGTCACTCTACGAATCCAATCGCCTCGAGCCCGATACCGAGCTACGCGGGGACTACCGGGCCCGCGAGGGCAAAGCCAACACCGAAGAAGTGCTGGCGCTGATCGACGACGCCAAGTTCGAGGAGCGCGCGCGCCGCCATGCACGCGGAGAAGAAGCGCCCTCGAATGCCGCCGTGGCGCCGAACCCACTGCGCGAAGTCGTCGACTTCACGAAGCAGCCCGGGCCACGGCCGAAAAACGGAAGGCGCATGGACTCGGGGCGCGGGGCACGTCCGGAACGCCCTCGTGGTCGAATGACGCATGAGCCCGTTGCCGCGAAGGCTGCTGTCGCGAAGAACGACGCGACGCCGAAGAAGCGGCGAAGCCGTCGCCGGCGCAGGAGTCGTAGCGAGGCCGGCGGTGAAGCGGCAGCGCATGCGTCACAAGACGGAACAGCGGCGAAGAAGACGACGGTGGCAGCGAACGAGACGAGCGGACCGAAACGGCGGCGACGAGGGAGACGCTCTGCGATTCGCACCCAGCCGGAAGAGGCGAAGCCGGGCGCGAGGAGCAGCGCGGAGCGGCCTGCCAAGCCCGCGACGGCTGCGCGCGGTGGCAACGAATCGAGCGGTAGCGATCGCCCCGCGCGCCGGAGGCGAAGACGGCCCCGCACGGCGCGATCGAGCGAATCGACTTAGCGACACGCATCCCTGTTTTCGATCCGTACGGCGGAATCTGCGCTTCGTCGATGAGCGCTATGCCGGCCAGGGGAAGGATCCCGTCGCGGACTAGACCGGAATTCCCGCGCCGGCGAAACACATGGCCCGGCGAAGCCTCAGGCGGCCCGAGCACCCGGAGTCGTCTTGCACTGCAACAGCTCGATCGGCGAGCAACCGGTGACGCGCGTCATTCCGATCACGTAAGTCAGACCGATGACGCCGTCGAATGCCACCAACGCGTACTCCCACTGCTGCGACAGGCCGACCTGAACGCCGTAGAGCACCGAGCAGACGGCAGTGAGGCGAACGAGGCCCTGCCAGAAGATCACCGGGGCCCGGTTCTCCATGTCCTTGGACGCCCACACCAGGCACGCAGCGGCCATCATCAGGAACATTCCCAGCGTCATGAGTGCGACGAACTGGCCGGGTTGCGGGTCGTACAGCGCTCCGCCCCAGGTGGCCGCGCCAACCAGATAATCGAGAGCGCCGGTGATGTAGACGAACTTCTGAAGCATGGTCTTGGTCCTCCTGCCCGTTTCGTTTCCTTGCAATCCCGCGTACGAGTTCCCGCCGGCGAAGCGCCGGTTACTCGGCGTCGAACGAGATGTACATCTCCTTGACGCCCGGGATGAAACTAGAGACCAGATTCTTCGGTGAACCTTCGAGCTTGGGATTGCGAATCCGCGGAATCAACTCTTCGAACATCACCGTCAGCTCCTTGCGGGCCAGGTGCGAGCCCAGACAGAAGTGCTGACCGATTCCGAAGGTGCGGTGCTGGGTCTTCAAATCCGGCGATTGCTGCATCCGTGTCACCTTGAACTCTTCGGCGTCGTCACCGAAGACATCCGCGTCGTGGTTGACCGACGGGTAGTACATCCGCACGATGTCGCCCTGCTTGATCTCCATTTCACCGACCCGCACGTCATTCGTCGCGGTGCGCTGCATATAGACGAAAGACGGGTGAAAGCGCAGGATCTCCTCGACGGCGCCGGGAATCAGCGAGGGGTCGTCGACCAGCTTCTGCAGTTCTTCGGGGTGCTCGATCAACAGACGCATGCCATGATTGGTCGCGGTTCGCGTCGTCTCGACACCGCCCGCGATCAAGATCAAGAAGAAGGTGCAGAACTCCATTTCGGTCAACGCTTCGCCTTCGACGACGCCGTTCAACAGCGCATCGAGCACGCTGCCCTGCTTGGGGTCCGCCTTGTGCTTCGCCGCCAGCTCCATCGCAATGCCGAAGACCTCGGCCGCGGCCATTCGGCCCGTGTCCGGCTTGACGTCCATTTCGGGGTCGTCCATGCCGATCATGATGTCGACCAGCTCCGAGAATCTCTGACGCTTTTCGATCGGCATCTCGGTCAGCGCGCAGATCACGAACAGCGGCATCTCGGCCGCGACCTCGCTGACGAACTCGCAGCTTCCCTTCGGCGCGATCTTGTCGACGATCTGCTTCGCGTACTCGCGCATCATCGGCTCGAGGGCGTCCACGGCCCTGACGGTGAAGGCGGCCTTGACGACCTTGCGATACTGGACATGGCCCGGAGGGTCCATGTTGATGATCAGCTGGCGCATGATGGCGGCGGACTCGGGGTCTTCGCCGCCGGGCTGCGGATGCGCCATGTTGGCGCTCGACGAGAAGAGCGCCGGATTCTTCGACACGAAGTCCAGGTCTTCGCGCTTCGTGATCGCCCAGAATTCACCCGTGTGCTCGGTCGCGTCCTGATGGGCGACCGGACACTTCTCGCGCAGCGTCTTCAACGCCTCGAAGGGAAGCCCCTCGCTCATCTTCTGGGGATTCATCAGGTCGAACTGGTACGGACATCTATCGCTCACGGGGCATCTCCATGCTGGCGTGGACGCTACGGCAACGCTGCGCACGACTCCAAAGACCGGGACGTCGCTCCGCTCGGCCCCGAATCGACAATATACAGGATGCGAGGTCCACCGAATTCCTCGAATTCGGCGCTCTCGTGAAATCCAATCCGCTCGGATTCGGGGTAGAGAGCACTCGACGAAGCTCCTTTCCTGAACGAATCTCTCCGCATGCGAGCCATCGTCTGTCACGAATTCGGCGCTCCGCTCACTCTCGAAGAGCAGCCCGATCCCCAACCCGGCCCCGGCCAGCTGCAGGTAACGGTCGCGGCCGCCGGCCTCAATTACGTCGATGCACTCTTCGTGCGCGGCGAGTACCAGATCAAGCCGCCGCTCCCCTTCGTGCCCGGCAGTGAAATCGCGGGCACGGTCAGCGCCGTCGGCGAGGGCGTAGACTCATTCGAGCCGGGCGATCGCGTGCTCGCCATGACGGGCATGGGGGGCTTCGCGGAGCAAGTGCTCATCGCCGCCGCCGCGGCCGTGCGGGTGCCCGATGCCCTGTCGGACGGCCAGGCCGGTGCGCTGGTGCAGAGTTATTCGACGGCCCTGTTTGCGCTGCGCGAGCGCGGGCGATTGCGCGAGGGCGAGTCGCTGCTGGTGCTCGGCGCAGCGGGCGGCGTCGGCCGCGCCGCGATCGATGTCGGCAAGGCACTCGGTGCGCGCGTCATCGCAGCCGCTTCCACGGACGAAAAGCTCGCCGCGTGTCGCGCGCTCGGTGCGGACGAGTGTATTCGCTACAGCGATGAGGACCTCAAAGCGCGCGCACGCGAGCTGTCGGGCGGCGGAGTCGATGTCGTCTTCGATCCCGTCGGCGATGTCTTCGCCGAGCCGGCGCTGCGCGCCACGGGGGTGGGTGGCCGCTATCTCGTGATCGGTTTCGCGGGCGGTGCCATCCCGAAGATCCCCCTCAACCAGGTGCTGCTGCGCAACCGCAACGTGGTCGGCGTCGACTGGGGCGCCTGGATGCTCCGCAATGGCGCCCCGCAACGCGCGCTATTGGAAGAGCTGCTCGAGTGGGCGAGCAAGGGGCGTCTGCACCCGAGTGAACCCGCCCGCTACCCGCTCGAAGACGCGCAGTGCGCCATCGACGATCTGCTGCACCGACGCATCAACGGCAAGGCGGCGCTCATTCCCTAGGAGGGCGCGGAAGCCTCGGCGCGAAGCGGCCAAGGCGCGGCCAGCGCCTACTGCTTGCTCGACCCGAGGCGGAAGGCGAGGGTCATCAAGCGCTGGAAGCCCACCGGGAACAAGCGCTTCAAGAAGACGCCGATATGCGCGTCCACGCCGACCAGCACGCGGCGCTTGTCGCGCTCGATGGCTCGGATGATCTTCGCCGCGGCTCGTTCCGCGGGCATGGCGAAGCGCTCCTGGATCGCTACCGCGCGCTCCTTGTCGTCTGCCTCCATGCCCCGCGCCGAGCGAATCACGTCGGTGTTGATTCCCCCGGGATGCACGCAGGTCAGATTCACCGACGTGCCGTCCAACTCGGTCCAGAGTGCCTCGGTGAAGCCCCGCACTCCCGCCTTGGACGTCGAGTAGATCGCCTGCCCCGGCATCGAGAAGATCCCGAACATGCTCGACACGTTGACGATGTGCGCGCTCTCGGCCTCGAGCAGCACGGGCAGGAAGAACTTGCAGCCGTAGATCACCCCCATCAGGTTGATCTTCAGCAACCATTCGGCATCGTCGATCGAGTGATCCGCGAACATCGCCCCGATGCTGACGCCCGCGTTGTTGATCAGGACATCCACGCCGCCGTGCACGGCCACC
>CAXMSF010000120.1:0-3973 GCA_964196055.1 uncultured Gammaproteobacteria bacterium
GGAGAGAGCGCCACCACCCACGGACTGTGTGAACTCTGCATGAGTCGCATGGAAGCACGCAGCTTCGCGCCGCTCGCGAACCATTCGCAACCGCGCAGACACGCAAGCTGACTGGAATATCACGGCAAGTAGGCGCGTAACCGCCCGTCCGGCCAGCAGCTGTGCGCGGCACGCCGGTTCCGGCGCGGAATTCACGACAACTCTCGGTAAAGACCTCACTCGAATGAGCGATGAGGTGTTATGACCTCATCTCGAAGTGGATGCTTTGGCGCACTCGCCGCAGCCCTGCTCGGATCGGCCCTGACGCTCGTTTACGCGGCGACCGCGCAGGCGGACCCGAGCCTCGACGCCGCTGAAGCGCTCGCACGCGACACCTTCTACGAGGGGGTGCCGTCTGAAGCCGCGCGAGAACTCGACGCCGCCGGCATCGAACGACTGACCGAAATGCTCGGCGACCCCGCCGAAGCGCCGCATCACGCGCAGATCCTCGAAGTGCTCGGCATGAGCGGGCGGCGGGACGTCTACGCGGCGATCGCGGCTGCCGCTGCCGAAGAACCGACCGGCGAGATCGACCGGGCCGAGCTGCGCAAACGCGTCGCGGGCTTCGTAGCGCTCGGCCACCTCGCCCGCGACGACGACCGCGCACTCGCAGACCTCGAAGCCGCGGTGCAGGTCGAGGCCACGCGGGCACCGCGCTGGCGCCACGGCCCTCTGGGCGGCGAGCGCCTGTCGGGCCTGATGCGCCGTAGCGCAGTCAGCGCACTCGTAATTTCCGGGCGGCCCGAAGCGCGCGCGACCTTGCAGCGCCTCGAGGCCGATGCCGACGACGATCCGGAATTCGAGCAGCACGTGCGCTCGGCGCTCCGCCACCTCGAGCGGGAGTCAGGCCGGGCGGGCGAACCGGGCGCCTCGGGCGTTCGCGACGCTCCGCGTGGCCGCGGAGTCGGGCGATGAGCGCGACGCCGCGATTCCCGCAGCGGCCCGTCGCGAAGACGCTGCTCGCGCTCCTGCTCACGCTCGCCTTCGCCACTACGGCAGGCGCGGCGCCGACCAAGAACTCACACGACCTCACGTGGTACGTGCACGACAGCATGGTCGACTCGCCGGGAGGCGCCAACGACATCGCCTACTGGCAGGACTTGATCGCGGCGCGACTCGCCGATAGCGACCTGCTCGTAGAGGGCGGACACGGCCCGTCCGATGTGCCCTGCTGCGTCACCCTCGACGCAGTCACCGTCACCACCTTCTCGGGTGCGGGCCTGGAGATGATCGAGAACGAGGACGAACTCGACGCCATTCTCGACGGGCCGGACGGCGCCTACCTCGTCGAAGCACTCTGGTACTGCAACAGTTTCAGCACCTCGATTCGCGGCTGCGCGTACTCGCCAGGCGACACTTTCGTGGTGTCGATCGAGAGCGACCCGTCCAACCGACTGCCCGCGGTGATCGCACACGAGCGCGGTCACAATGCCGGCCTTTCGCACACGAGCAGCAGCGAGTGCAACCTGATGGACGGATCCGCGGGCGGTGGCTGCCTGTCGGCCAGCGAGTGTCAGGCATTCATCAGCAAGGCGGACTCGACCGGCGGCAGCTGCCCGTGCCTGGCCGACGGTCTCGGCGACCCGCAACTCGCCGACGGCTCGGTGTGCGCGGACAGCTTCGGCAGTGGGCTGTGCTCGGGCGCGGTCTGTGGCGAAAGCGGCGGCCCCGCCGACACGCGGTTGTTGCTCGCGGCGGGCGCCGGCAGCACGAGCGGCGAGACGACGGACGACGCCGTCGGGCAGAGTCCGCTCACGGGCGGCTGGGAGACCCTCGGTGCCATCGGGTCGGGCATCGCACCAACCGGCCTCGCCTACGACGCGAATCGCGACGTCGTCTTCGCAGTCGCGCCGCGGAGCGTCGGCAACGATCGGCTCCACACCCTCGACCCGAGTACGGGCACGCTGCTCTCGACCGTGGGGACGCTGCCCTATACCGAAGTCTCGGCCCTCGCCTACGACCCGACCGGCGATCGACTGTTCGCGATCCAGCGCGACACGGTGATCTTCGGAAACCCCTTCCCCTGCAGTTCAGGAAATCCCTGCATCAGCATGCTGTTCGAGATCGATCCCGACGACGCCTCTACGGTCGTTTACGGTGAACTCAACGCACTGATCGTCACCGAGGGCATCCAAGGCCTCGCCTGGGACAGCAACGCGGGTGTCCTCTACGGCTCGAGCGGCGCGGGGCTCCACACCATCGGGCTGAGTTGCTCGAGCGGCGCGTGCTCGAACACCGCGACGGTCGACAACAACTTTCGCCGGCCCTCCGCCCTCGCCTACGACGCCCTGACCGACACCCTCTACCGCCAGGGCGCCGAATCCGGCCGCAGCGAGTTCGACGTCATGGACCCCGCGACAGCCGGCACCGACGCGTTCGCCGTGATCGAGGAGCAGACGGTGGGCGGCATGGCGGTCGTCCCGATCCCGGAGCCCGCTCGCTGGATCCAGCTCGGCAGCGGCCTCGCCCTGCTGTCCGTGCTCGGCCGGCAGCGGGAGAGCACGGGCGGTCCGAGCCGGACGCCGGCGCAGCCCGAGCGCTCCCTCACGGCTGCCGCTTCGTTCTAAACTCTTTGATTTTAAGGGAAAAATGGCGCGCCCGGCACGACTCGAACGTGCGACCCTCGGCTCCGCAAGCCGATGCTCTATCCAACTGAGCTACGGGCGCCCATGTCTCGGGGCGCGCAATCTAGCGCATTCCCCGGCGATCTGTCGGTGGGGACAAGCTAGGGCGAACTCGTCTCTCCAGTTAATTCCCTGATTGCCAGAGAAGAACCAGGGAAATTCTCTCTAGACCCGACCACCCACGGCGTACTTGCGTTCGAGCTGGAAGCAGTCTCACCCGTCCTTCGTCGTGATCACCCCGCGCCGCTGAGGTGATCGAGAAGCCTACGCAGGCGGGGCAGGGCCAGGCGGTCCTTCTCGCGACCCGCTGCCTCCTTGGATCGGATGACGTCCTCGAGTGACGCAACGAGAATGTGCAGCCGATCTGCCGCCTCGATGTCGATTGCATCGCGCTTCAGATCGGCGTAGCCGGACGTTCCGCTTGGGCAGAAAGCGACGTCCAGATCGCCGGCCTCGGTCGTCATGTTCACGATCGAATCCGGAGGAAGGTTCCGGAAGAACTCTGCCGAGCAGTCGAACGCGAGCCCATCCGGCTCGCCCTCGGTCCGAATGCGGGCATCCAGGCCGCTGAGCGCTGCAGCCAAGCGCTCGAGGTTCTCATCCGTACGCTCGGGTACGATGTCGATGTCGACGGTCACACCGACGTCGCCGTGGAGCACGGCGGCCATACCGCCGATCAGGATGTAGCGAAGCTCGGCATCCGTCAGCGCCGACAGCATCCGCTCCGGATCAAAATCCATGCTAGCCATCGGATGCCGTCGCGACTTGCCGACGCCCGCGCAAGACGAAACGCGCCACCCGGGTAGCGTCTGCGAGGCGCTCCGCCGGGCTTCGGCGCAGCGTTCGCTCGAACATCGAATCCGTGCCGGGGTCAGGCTCGGAGAGCGAAACCGAAATATCGAGGCCGGAGGCGCGAACAAGTCGCTCGATCATCCCGGTCGAGGGATTCCGCGCTCCGGACTCGATCCGACCCACCGTGGACTTCGGAACCCCCGCCCGCTCGGCCAGCTCGGACTGCGTGAGGCCCGCCCGTCGGCGAGCCTCCCTGACGATGTTCGAGATCGACATGGCTCAACGATAGCCAATTGGCTACCAAGCGGAAGCCCTTGGCTGTCTGTTCTCGAGATTCATCCGCGACTTCTGGTGAATTTCGAGAACAGGACAGGGCGCGGTCGACGCTGACTCTACGAAACGATCCTGATCTGCGTTCCGCAGAGCATGAGAGAGTCGTCTCCCACGTCGAGTCCGCGTTCGCGAGCTTGTCGCAACAAGCGCTCGCGGTCGGTCGCCCTCACATCGATTCCGGAGAG
>CAXMSF010000121.1:0-5468 GCA_964196055.1 uncultured Gammaproteobacteria bacterium
CTGAATCCGCAGATTGGAGTATTTCTTCGCAAATGGACCTGGAACTCGCCGCCGAAGGGCGACTTGCACCGAAACGCCCCGTTTTGCTGCTGATTTTCTGTTTCGGAGTTGCCGGTTTCAAGCTCTGGCTGGTCGCGTGTGACGAGATCGTGGCGCGGGCGAACCCGCTCGACCAGGTCCGCTACCTCGAAATGGCGCGAGAGCTGTCCAGGGGGCGTTGGCTGGGCGATTACGGCCTCCTGACGCTCATCCGGGAGCCGGGCTTTCCGGCCTGGGTCGCACTCGTCGACGGCCTGGGGGTTTCCCTCCGGCTTGCGAACGAGTGGCTGCTCCTGGGCGCCTCTGGGCTCTTCTGTGCCGCTCTGGCGGCGATCGGCGTCTCCTCGGGAGCCGTGGCGGTCGTGTACGCGCTGCTCGTCCTCGAGCCCAACAGCCTCCTGGTGAACCGCGACGCGCTGCCGGCTGGCTTCTACCTCTCGATCCTGCTGTCCGGGATGGCGGCACTGGTGCTGAGCGGTTCGGCCCGCCGCTTTCGCGGCATGGGGGCCTGGGGCTGCGCGGCGGGGCTCGCGCTCGGGCTGCTGTGGGTGACGCGACCCGAAAAGCCGCTGCTGTGGATCCCCGTCGGGATCACGGCGGGATTCGACCTGCTGGTTAGCCGTCGGCTCGGCGAGGCTTGGCGGCCCGCGCTGACCCGATTTGCGCTGCTGTTGTTCGCGCCGCTTGCGGCCGGTGCGGCGGTCGTCGCTGCAGTCTCGTTCGCGAATTTCCACCACTACGGCGTCATGGCGACCACCGATGTTTCCGGGGCGGGTTATCTGGCGGCGAACCGCGCGCTGCTGTCGATCGAGCACGTGGAACCGCGGCGCTTCGTTCCGGTTCCGCGCGATGTTCGCGCGCGCGCTTACGCGGTCAGCTCGGCGTTTCGCGAACTCCGTCCGGTGCTCGAGGGTCCGAGCTGGGCGCGCAGCGTGAGTTGTCGGATCGATCACGTCTGTGACGACATCGGCGCGGGCTACTTCCGTTGGCTGATGCGGGAGGCCGCCGCCGAGGCGGGCCATCTGGGGTCGCCCGCCGAGTTCGATCGCTTCTTCGCGCGCGTCGCCGCGGAACTCGATGCGGCCTGCCGGTCCGGCAAACTGTCATGCGTGAGTTCGCCGACGAGCTTTCTTCACCCCGTCGCTGCGACCTACCTGCCGTACCTCGGCGATTCGATGCGGCGGGTCCTCCGCACCGCCTTCTCGGGCGGCGATCCGCGGGTCTGGGATTCTGCGGCGGATTCCCCGGACGAGCCGCCGCGAGTGCGGCGCCTGTTCGATGCGGTCGCGAACCGTCGTGAGCAATCAACGGAGAACGGACGGGTGCAGGTTCGCGGGCGTGCGGTTGCACGAGAAGACCCGGTCGTGCGCACTGCCTTGCGGACCGCGTACCAGCGTGTCGACTCCGAGACGAACGAGGTGGTCGTGTCGACCGCTACGCCGGGAGGACGCGGCGTCGCGTTCGCGTTCGAAATCGACAAGCGCTCGCGCGATTTCGGCCTCAGCGCGCCGATGCTCCAGGTCGAGCGCGCGTCTGGGAAGCTGCAGGAGATTCCGCTGCTGCGTGCCGTTCGCAGCCCGCTAACCCTCGCCGGCGTGGAGGTCGAGATCGAGACCTACCAGGAGACCCGTCGCGAAGACCCGCGTCGCCGGATCGCACGGACCGCGCTGTGGCTCTCCCACCCGCCGTTGTATGCGGCGCTCACCGCCGCTGGGCTATTGGCCGTGGTGGCGCTGGCGTGGCCACGCCGCCGAGATCGCTTCTGCGACCCCGCGATCGGCGTGATCGCGATGCTGCTCGGGTGGGTGATCGCGCGCATTGCGCTGCTCGTTCTCGTCGATGCGTCGTCGTTTCCCGCACGCAGCAGTCGCTACGTCTACCCCGTCGTGTCGCCCTACGCTTGTGCGATGTTGCTGCTCGTGGAGCAGGGGCTGCGAAACTTGCGCGCGCCCGCTGAACGACCGTAGCAGCCGCGACCTCGCAGGATCCGCAAGTTAGACTCCCTGTCCCAAGTCTCCGCCGGGGAAAATTCGCTGCAGCAGGCCGTCGCACGCCCGCCGAACACATCGCCGCGGGGGTTCGAGAACACAGGAGGGAGCTTTCGGACGATGGATGGCAACACACCGATTCTGGTCGGCGAGGCGCAACTGGTGCAGCGCGATGTGGATCCCGTCGAGGCGCTCGACCCGCTCGCGATGCTCGAGCGGGTTTCGCGCGAGGCTGCGGAACTCGCGGGCGGCGGCGCGCAATTGCTGGCCGACGCGGACACGGTCGCCGTGATCGACATCGCTGCCTGGGGCGCGAACAACGTCCCGGGCCTGCTCGCCGAGAAGATCCACGCATCGCCCGCGCACGAACTCGTGACCGGGATCGGTGGCGAAACTCCGCTGGTGCTCGTGAACGAACTCGCAAACCGCATCGCGGCGGGTGAGAGCCGCATTGCGGTCGTCGCTGGCTGCAACAACATCAAGACCATTCGAAACGCGGCTAAAGCCGGCATCGAGTTGAACTGGCAGGCAGGCGGCCGTGGTGAGCCCGTCATGATCGGATCGCGCCGACTCGGCAGCAGCGAGATCGAAAAGGACTACGGCCTGGTTGCGCCGACGCCCGTCTACCCGATCTTCGAAAATGCCTTGCGCGCTCACCGCGGCCTCGATCTCGAGACTCACCGTGTCCGTCTGGGCGCACTCATGAGCCGTTTCACCGAAGTGGCGGCGAAGAACCCATATGCGTGGTTCCCGACTGTTCGCAGCGCCGAAGAACTCACCACTGCGACTTCGAGCAACCGGATGATCGCGTTTCCGTACACCAAGTATCTGAACGCGGTGATCGACACCGATCAGGCCGCCGGCGTCGTGATGATGTCGGTCGACGCGGCGCGCGCACACGGTATCCAGGAGGATCGCTGGATCTACTGGTGGGGTGGGGCGCACGCCGAAGAGCGCGCGTGGTACGCCAGCGAGCGGCCGAGTTTCGCGGAGTCCGCAGCCTTGCGTTCGGCGGCGCAGGGCGCGCTCGTGAACGCCGGCATCGGTATCGGTGACGTCGATTCGATCGACTTCTACAGCTGCTTCCCGGTCGCGGTCGAGATGGCCTGTGAGATGCTCGGTCTCGATGAGGCTGATCCCCGAGGTCTGACGCTGACCGGTGGGCTCCCGTACGGTGGGGGCCCGGGCAACAACTACACGCTCCACTCGCTCGCGACGGCAATGGGCCGGCTGCGCGATGGGCCGCAGCGGCGGGCGTTCGTGACCGGCAACGGCTGGTACCTGACGAAGCACTCCGCGGTGGTGTTGTCGTCTGAACCCAAACCGGGCGATTTCGTGCCCGCAGCCGAGGTGGATGTCTCCGGTGAAGCCGATCCGGTGGCGTTGCGCGAAGCGGCCGACGGTGCGGCCGTCGTGGAGACCTACACGGTTCTCTATGGACGCGACGGCGCGCCCGAGCGGGGGATCGTCATCGGTCGCCTCGATGGCGACGGCACTCGCTTCATTGCGAACACGTCGAGCGACCGCGAAGAGCTGGAGCAGTTCGTCGCAGTCGAAAACGTCGGACGAAGCGGCAAGGTCAGCGTCCGTGACAACCGGAATCACTTCGAACCGGGCTAGCAGTGGCCGCAAAGCCGCCAACGCGCGAGCGAGGCGAGGGCCTGTTTCAGCAAATCGAACGCCGGCCGGAAGCATTGGCCGCAAAGCGGCCAATGCGCAGCGAGGCGAGGGCCTGTTTCAGTAAATCGAACGCCGGGCGGAAGCATTGGCCGCAACGCGGCCAACGCGCGAGCTAGTAGCGCGGCACCTCGGGGTCGATTTCCTGTGACCACGCGTCGATCCCGCCGGCGAGGTTGAAGACGTTGGTGAAGCCCAGGTCGGCGAAGTGCTCGGCGGCCGCTTGTGATCGACCGCCTTTGTGACAGTGGAACACCAGTGGGGTCTCCTTCGGCAGCGCCTCGAGCCGCTGGGCCACGACTTCATTGATCAGCGTCGCGCCCGGAATGCTCGCCGTCGCGCGCTCTTCGGGAGTGCGCACGTCGATGAACTCGAAGGCTTCGCCGGCATCGAGTCGGGACTTCAGGTCCTTCACGGACATCTGCTGCACGCGTTGCGGTGCGTGGGGCAGGTGTACCTGGAAGCCGGGCCCGTTCGGCGTTTCGGCTACGTCGATGCGCGCCTCTTGTGCGCGCGTCGCGGAGGCGCGATCGATGCGGATGGTGATTCCATTCGCAAGGACTTCGAATGCACCGTCCTCGACGGGCGCCATGAAGAGCGAAGTGCGATAGCGCGCGTCGACGCCGAGGTGCAGGCCCTGGTCTGCCGGCGTGTCGGCGGTCGCCTGCGCGAGCGCCTTCGCCGCAGCCTCGCTGACGTGGATCTCGGGTGCCGAAACGTCTTCGAGTTCGATGCCGAGCATCTGTGCAAGCTCGCCCGTGCCGTCGATCTCTTTGATGATGTCGCAGCCGCCGACGAACTCTCCCCGGATGTAGAGCTGTGGAATCGTCGGCCACGACGAAAACTCCTTGATGGCGTCGCGCACGTTCGGGTCCGATAGCACGTCGAATGTCTCGTAGGCGGGCAGGTGCGCGTCGAGGATCTTTACGACCGTCGCCGAGAAGCCGCACTGCGGCTGGTTGCGATTGCCCTTCATGAAGAGCAATACCTGGTTGTTCTCGGTCAACTCGGTGATCACGTCGCGGGTCGTCTGGTCGATGGGCATGGAAGTCTCCTTCTGGGGCCGGGAATTCGGGAGCGGAGTGCTTCGAGTGGGCGCCTGTCGATCGCACTTCGGGAAATCGGAGCGCCCAGCGTAGCGCAAGGCCGGGCGGCGATCCGCGTCCGAAGAACTTCAGCGGCGCCAGAGGCTCGCGAGCCACGGCTGTTGCGCACGCGGCAGCCCGGGCGGGCGGTAGTAGTGCCGGACCGCTTCGAAACCCGCCTCGGTTAGGTAGGCACTCCAGCTTTCGAAATCGTGGTATACGCCGTATCGATCGCCGCTCCAGCCCTCGGTGTTTTCGCCCCGCGGGTTCGAAGCGAACAGCACGCCGCCGGGTCGCAGCGCATTGCGCAGTTCAGCGAGCACGCGCGGGAGATCGTGGCGCGGCACGTGGAACAGCGACGCGTTCGCGAACACGCCGTCGAAGCGGTCGGCCGGCAGGTCGAGGCCGAGGAAATTCTGGTGCAGCACCTCGCAGCTGCTGTAGGCACGGGCCATTCGAACGAACTCTGCCGAGCCGTCGAGTCCGACGGCTTCGTGACCGAGCGAGCGGAATGCGGCGAGGTCGCGCCCGGGGCCGCAGCCGAAATCGAGGATCGTGTGGGGCCCGTCGCCTTCGATTTCGAGCAGCAGCGCCTCGATGTTCTGTGCCACGTCATGGTTGCGGGTCCCACGCCAGAAGGACTCCGCCGAGCCATCGTAGTGGGCGAGGGTGGTGCGAG
>CAXMSF010000122.1:0-4372 GCA_964196055.1 uncultured Gammaproteobacteria bacterium
ATCGCGACCTCGACCATGCTCTACGGTTTGTCGTCGGGAGCGGCGCTCGCCACGGTCGTCGGCGTGCTGATCGAAGTGCCGCTGATGCTGATGCTGGTCCGCTTCTGCCTCAGAACGCAGGGGTGGTTCCGGAATGGCAGCGACGGCTGATCAGCGGGAACTCGGACGAACGGATCGCGAGCCCATCATGGGCCCGGCACCGGCGACAGCGCCGCGTCGCAGCGGGTCTCGACGCTTGGGTCGCCCGCATCGACGGCCCGCAGCAGGAACACCAGATCGCGGATGTTGCACTCCGTCATCCCCACCGCCCGCGTCGTCGATGGGCGAACCGATGACGAGTTCGACATTGCTCGGGTCACCGTCGAGCGCGCTCAGGCGCCGTTTCCGGGCGCCCCACCCGGGGCGCTTCGGTGCGCCATCTGCCCCCAGGACTCCAGGATCACGCCCATCTTCTCCGCGAAGGCCTGGAAGCGTTTCAGGTCGACGGCGTCGAAGGGCTGCGAGCCGCCCGCCTTGTTGAGCACCTGCGCCACGCCGAAGACCTGCCCGGCTTCGTCGAAGAGCGGCGTGCACAGCACGCCGCGGGTGCGATAGCCGGTCTTCTTGTCCGCCGTGGGGTCGAAGCGCGGGTCTTCGTAGACGTCGGGGATGTTGAGGGGCTCGCCGCTGGCCGCGACCGCGCCCGCGATGCCGGCGCCCTTCGGAATCCGGATTTCGAAGGGCTCGCCGCCCGCATCCTGCGCGACCTTCGTCCACAGCTCGCCGCTCCGCTCGTCGAGTAGCCACAGGCTCGCACGATCGGCGTCCATCAAGCCACCGATCTTGCGCGTGAAGGCATCCAGCGCCTGATCGAGCATGCTCTCGAAGGCCTGGCTGCTCGCCATGCGCGACACCTGCAGGAACTGGCTCGCCTCGCCCGTCACTTCTTCGAGTACCCGAATGAACTCGTCGGCCTCCATGTCGGCGACCCGGCGGGCCATCTCACCCTTGCGGTTGTAGTCGGCCAGCGTCGACATCATGTGCCGCGTGTTCTCCATCACCGCCTCGCTGAACGACTGCAGCCGGCCGTCCTCCAAGTGGATGATGCGGTCCGCGATGTCGAGGATGCGGTTGTCGTGGGTCACGAGCACCACCGTGACCCCCTGCTCCTTCGCGAGACGTTGCATCAGATCGACGACGTCGCGACCCGACTGCTTGTCGAGCGACGCCGTGGGCTCGTCGGCGAGTACGATGCGCGGCTCGGCCACGAGTGCGCGCGCGATCGCCACGCGCTGCTTCTGCCCGCCCGAGAGTTCGCTCGGATAGTGCTCGGCCCGGTCCCCGAGCCCCACGGCTTCGAGGATCTCGCCGGCCTTGTGACACATCTCCCGTCCCGAAAGGCCTGGTTGCAGCTGCAGCGCCATCTGCACGTTCTGGCTGACCGTCAACGAGTCCAGCAGGTTGTGGAGCTGGAAGATGTATCCGATGCGTCGCCGCACCTCGACGAGTTCCCGCTTCGACGCGCCGCGCAGCTCCTGCCCGAGCACGTTGACCGAACCCTCCTGCGGCGAACGCAGTCCACCCGCGAGCGTGAGGACCGTGGTCTTGCCCGAGCCCGAGGGCCCGGTGAGGATCACGATCTCGCCCGCAGCGACGTCCGTCGTGACCTCGAACAGGATCTGCTTGCGCAGGTCTCCGGAGCCGAAGTAGTAGTTCACGTCGCGAAGCTGGATCGGCGCGGCTTCCATCGACTCCCCTAGAACACGTCCGCCGGGTCGGCGGCGCGCACCTTGCGCAGCGCCATCGCGCCCGAGAAGCAGCACATCCCCACCGTCAGGCCCAGCACCGCGACACCGCGGCCCCACGTCATCGCAATGGGCAGCGAGGTCGCGTCGCCCGCCAGGCGGTAGAGGCCGAGGCAGAGCAACAGCCCGGGCAGGAACCCCAGCACGGCCAGGATCCCCGCCTCCTGCAGCACGACCTTGAATAGGTAGCTGTCCGCATACCCCATCGCCTTGAGGGTCGCGTACTCCTTCAGGTGGTCGGAAACGTCCGAGAAGAGGATCTGGTAGACGATGATCGCCCCCACCACGATGCCGATCACGGTGCCGAAGGCGAAGACGAAGCCGATCGGCGTGTTGCCGTTCCAGTAGTTCACCTCGGCGCGCACGAAGTCCTCGCGCGTGTAGACGCGAACGTCGCGCGGAAGGTTCGCGCCCATCTCGTCGCGCACCCGGATCACGTCCGCCCCGGGTTCGAGGCTGATCAGACCGATGTCGATCGACGCCGGGTCGCGATGGGGGAAGATTCGCAGGAAATTGAGGTCGCTGGTCACGACCGCTGCGTCGATGCCGAAGGAGGTTCCGAGCGTGAAGAGGCCGCCGATCGTCACCGTGCGCCCGGCGATCTCCCCCACGACCGGGCCCGACTCTTCGAACATCTGCGCGACGGGCCCGTACTCGGGCCGCGAAGTGCGATCGTAGAAGACCAGGTCGGGCAGCTTCAGCCGGTCCTGGCCGGCGACGACCTCGGGGATCTTGAATACCGATTCGGTCGGGTCGAATCCGACGACGTAGATCGAGCGGGTCTCGGCGCGTGCAGCCGGGTTCCGCCAGATCGCCTGGCCGACATAGACGGATTTCACATCCCGCACTTCCGGCATGCCGAGCACCTGGTAGAGGCGCCGCTTCGTGAACTGCTCGGGCTGGACGATGAAGTTGCTCTTGGTGCTGAAGAGCGCGATGTCGTAGTCGAAGGAGCCGTGGTAGCGCACGGCGCTCTCGAACAGGGCTTCGCGGAAGCCGAGCTGCATGAAGATCAATACCACCGCGAAGGCGACGCCCAGCAGAGCCACCGTCATGCGCAGCTTTTCGCGAGTGATCTGCAGCCAGGCCAACGGAATGGCCATGCGCGCCTCCTCTGCGAGCCGAAGCTCAGAGCTCCAGCTCGACCTCGACCTGGAGATTCGTGAGCCCGGACGTCACGGAGCTGTCGTCCAGACGGATCTGCACCTCGACCACACGGGCATCCGATCTGGCCGCGGGATCGTCGCTCAACACGTCGTTCTTCCCGATCTTCCGGCCGATGCGTTCGACGCTGCCGTTCACCGGTTCGGCAAAGGCCGGGCTCCTCACGGTGGCGCGCTGACCGACCGCCACGAAGCGGATGTCCGTCTCGTAGACCTCCGCGACCGCGTACATCTCGTCGGTGCGGCCCAACTCCGCGATGCCGTCCGGCCCCACCCGCTCGCCGGTTCGGGCGTGAATGTCGAGTATCTCACCTGCGAAGGGAGCGGTCACGATCGACAGGTCGAGCTCGGCCTGCGCGCGCGCGAGTTGCGCGCGCGCGACGGTCGCCGCGGTCTGGGCGACGTCGAATTGGGCGTCCGACGACACCCCCCCTCTTGCCAGCCGCTTCGCGCGCGCCAATTCGCGCTCGGCACTCGCGAGCATCGCCTCGAGGCGGGTGATCTCTGCCTGGTTGAGCGCGTGGGAATCGAGAACGGCGATGCGCTGCCCCGCCTCGACCCGATCGCCCTCCTTCACCAACAGCTCGGTGATCACGACCGCCGCACGCGCGGGGCCCGCGAGCTGAATCACGCCGCCCTGGGGCTCGAGACGCCCGAGGGCCGTGATGCTCCTTCCATTGCCATCACCCGGGCCCGAAAGCCCGATGGCGGCGGAGCCCCCGCCGGCTTCATCGGCGACTCCCCGCCCCGAGACCAGCACGACGAAGAGCAGTGCAATGGGCGCGATCGAACTCACTCGAATCTTCATGGTACCCCTCGACCCGTAGACGACTCAGATCCTCGCCACTCTACACTCGATCCCCTGCTGAAGGGAAGCGGGAATCACGCAACGCGCCTCACGGCCCCTGCGCCGGCGACAGCGCCGCATTACCACATACGGCAGACCCCGATTGGGGAACAGTCGCGGCAAGGCAGTGGGCTCGAGGCGCTGCGCGGCAAAGCAACCGGTCCTGGACCACAAGCTCGGTACCAACGAAGAAGCCTGTAGCCCGCAACCCGAGTACGGTGACGCAAGCGAGCACCGCGGCGGCACTGAATGCCGCGATGCGGCTGCGGTCCACCGGTGCGAGGGGCGATCCGGCCGGCAGTGGCCGCCGCATTCGGCTGTCGTGCTGCTGCACTGCGCCTCCTCGAGCGGGAGGACGCCGCATGGCAAGACGAGCACTCAATCAAGCAAAGAAGAACTCGACTCGGCCCCATGATAGTTGGAACTCGGGGCGGCCGCCGAGATTCGACGCGCAGCGCCGCGCCGGGCGTCCGCCGATCTGGTACACCTCGTAACTGGAGGCCGAAAGGATCGGGCCTCGACCACCAGGAGAGAACGTGAGCTACGTCCGTATCGAGAAGCCCCAACCCCATACCAGT
>CAXMSF010000123.1:0-6167 GCA_964196055.1 uncultured Gammaproteobacteria bacterium
GTTGATGGGAGCGCCGCTGGCGGTCGCTAATCAATCGACTGAAGAGCTCGCCGAGATGCGGGCGATCGTCGAGCAGCTGCAGGGCCAGGTCGAAGCGCAGTCGGAGCAGATCGAGCACCAGGGCGAGGTGATTCGCGACGCACGTCTCGATCAGTCGCGCGAAGACGATTCACGCTTCGGCGCTTCGGGGATCGTGTCGTTCCTGCAGCGGCTCGAGATCGACGGCCATGTCGCGGGATCGTATTTCTGGAACTTCAACAACCCGCACATCAATGCTGATGATGACGGGGTAAATCCTTTCGCGAACACGGGAGATAGCAACAACATCTACCCCTACCACGGGTCGCACAACTCCTTCCAGGTCGACCAGGTCTGGTTCGGGCTCGAGCACCCGATCGACGAAGAGAATCGCGCGGGCTTTCGCTTCGACCTCGTCTACGGCACGACCGCCTCGTCTCTCGGCAATGCCGGTATTCGCGGGGGCGGACGCTGCAATTTTAGCAGCGACTGCACCAGCGCCATGTATGTCCACCAGGCGTACATCCAGTACCTGATCCCGTTCACCGCGAACGGCATCACGATGAAGGCCGGCAAGTTCGAGACGCTGGTGGGCGCCGAAGTGGCGCAAGCGACTGCGAACTACAACATCACGCGTGGCCTGCTCTTCAGTGTCATGCAGCCGGTCAATCACGTCGGCGTGTTGTTCGAAAATCAGTGGGGTGAGTCGGGCTTCAAGAGCGCGGTCGGGATCGCGAACAGCGGTATCAACGACTTTGGCTCCGACCCGGATTGGCACAAGGGCAAGGCGGTCATCGCCCAGCTCGGTTGGAGCGGCGAGACCTTCGGGGCCGCGACCACGGTGAATTGGGGTCAGGATTCCTTTAACAACAGCAGGTACCGCTCCAATGGTCTGGTCGACCTCGTGCTGACCTGGGATCCGACCGAGCGGGTCTCGACCTGGCTGAACTTCGACTACGGCTGGCGGGATGCGGGCGGCTACAACCAGCAGGCCATTGGCCTCGGCGTTGCGGGTCGCTACGCGGTGACCGAGCGCTTCGGCCTCAGCACCCGCTTCGAATGGCTCGCCGACGAAGACGGCTATGCGGGCTGGAATGCCGGGGCCGATACGGGCGACACGACGGACGTCTTCTCCCTCACCGGAACTGCGGACTACGCGCTCACCAACAGCCTGATGATTCGCGGCGAAGTGCGCTGGGACACGACTCGTGGAACCGGTGGCGATCCTCAGGGAGAAGCGGAGTTCTTTGGCCGACCTGAGGGCAACTTGAAGCGCAACCAGGTCACCTCCGGCGTGGAACTCGTTTACGAATTCTAGGCCGGCTGGTTCGAGGGACTTCGGCTCCGCGTAGCGGAACCGAAGTCCCAAGGCAGTAAAGGGGCGCGGCGCGAACTTTCGCGCGCCGCGCCCCTGGTTTTTGTGCGCGCCCAGCGCCGTCTGCTCTCGGCTTTCGGGCAAACCGCTCAGCCGTGTCGTTCTTCCCGAACTTCCAGCGGCCGGTGGACTGAATCGACGCGCCGTCCCGTCACGCTCCAGGAGGGCTCGAGCCCGAGCTTCTCAATCTTCGAGTACAGGGTTCGGCGGCCGATGCCGAGCGCACGGGCGGCCGCGGAGCGGTTTCCGCGGCTTTCGCGTAGCGCCTGGGCGATCCGCCAGGCCTCCGCGAGGGCGACCCAGTCTTTGAGCGGCAGCGCCAGGCCGCCGTTGGCGCTTTGCGCGTGCCGCTCGAGTTCCGCGAGCCCGTTTTCTTCGAGGCCGTCGCGCGGCTTTCCAGATTCTTCGTGAAAGCTCATCTGCCCAGTCGATTTGCAAGAGCCGTTCCGAAACCTCATGGCAGCTGGGGGCCCCAGGAAGGCTTCTAGCGGCGCCGAAGGCTTCGGAAGGCCCGCGGCTGCCGCTCGCCTGGGCAAGGCTGCCCAGCCCTTACCCAGCCCCCGGGGTGGTCTCGCGGCCGGGCCCCGGGCCCCGGCCGGGGCGGCGGGCCTCGAGCCGCGTTACTCTCCGCTCCTATTTCGCTTCATCCTGTCGCCCACAGCGAGGAATTTGGTGCTCGAAGGCCTGCAACATCTGCTCGAGCTGCAACGGCTCGACAGCGAGATCGCGAAACGCCAGGAAGTGCTGGCGGCCCTGCCCGCCAGACGCAAGCAGTCCGACGAGTCGCTCGCGGCCGCGGCGGCGGGGCTCGAAGCCGCGCGTGAAAAGCTTCAATCCGTCGAACTCGACCAACGCAGCGCCGAGAGCGAACTCCAGGATCAGGAGGCGTTGCTCCACAAATTCGAGGGCCAGCAGTTCCAGGTGAAGGACAACACGGCCTATACCGCGCTGCTTTCCGAGATGGAGCACGCCAAGGAAGCCATCTCGGCGTGCGAGACCCGGATTCTCGAAGAGATGGAAGCGATCGAGACGGGTCGCCGGACCCTGGCCGACGCTGAAAGCAAGGAGCGTGATACACGCGCGAATGTCGAGCGAGACCGGGTCGAGTTCGCCGAGCGCCAGCAGAAGCTCGAAGCCGAGCTCACGGCACTCGAAGCGGAGCGCGCGCTGGTCGGCCCGCAGCTCGACGCGAAGATGCTGGCGGTGTACGAGCGGGTTGCAGCGCGGCGACGCCCCGCACTCGCGTTGGTCTCGGGCGAAGTCTGCGAAGGCTGCCGGGTCGGGATTCCCGCGCAGAACTATCTCGAGATCATCAAAGGTGAGCGACTCATCACTTGCGAGAACTGCAAGCGGATCCTGCTTCACACCGACATGGTGCAATCTGCGGGGGGCTCCCCCCTCGGTTCGGAAACTCGTTCTGAAACACTGGTTTGAAGCGGGAGCTGCGGGCCGACTCCGGCGCCGCGAAGGACTCGGGAACTTTCTTAAAACACTTTTGTTTTCGGTTGGTTCCGCGCCTGCTCCGACGGAGCGCGCGCGCACCTCGGGCTAGACTCGTCTGCTATGCTGGCCGAAAATTTCGGGCTGGGCTCCCCCCCCACCGATTCTCCAGCACGAGGCCATGAAAAATATCGATCGCTATTGGGATTGCCTGGATCAGGCAATGGAGGCATCGCACGGCGGCCGCACCGATGAGGCGCTGGCGTGGCTCGACGAGGCGTTGGTCGCGCATCCGGAAGGTGCGGAGGCTCACAACGGACGCGGCGAGATCCTCTGGGACGAGGGTCGCGTGGACGAGGCCTTGCACGAGTTCGAGCGATCGCTCAACGCCGACCCCAAATTCATCACCGCCCATCTGAATCGCGTCGAGCTGCTCGTGGAGGACATGGGTGAGTTCCAGAAGGCCACCTCCCTCTGCGACGAGATGCTTGCGGGCAACCCGGACTTTCCGCGGCTCGACCGCCCCAGCGAGGCGGAGGTCTACTACCTGAAGGCCAAGTCGGCTTTCTACCTCGATGACCTCGAAGGTTCGCTCTTCCTGGTCCGCCGCGCGCTCAAGACCGGTGGCGAGGTGCCGATCTATCGGGCCTTCGAAGGCCAGATCCTGTTCGAACTCGGCCGCTTCGTCGAGGCAAGGCGGTCGCTCGAGATCGCCGCAGCACTCGATCCCGAATCCGGTCACGCGATCTATCACCTCGCGCTGGTGCTCGAGCGCCTCGGCGCCGCCGAGGAGGCCGCCGAGGTATTCGCACGCGCGAACGCGCTCGATCCCCTCCACTACCCGTTGCCCGTCGAGATCGATGAAGCCGATTTCCAGCAGGCCGCGGGTGAGGCATTCGACAACCTGCCGCGGTCGATTCGCGAATACGTCGAGAACGTGCCGATTCTCGTCGAGGACTATCCGCCCGACGAAATGCTCAGCCGCGAAAACGTGTCCCCGCAGATTCTCGGCCTATACGTGGGCGTTCCTGCGACCGAAGGCCTGGTGACCGACCAGCCCGAGGATCTGACGCGCGTGATCCTGTTCAAGAAGAACCTCGAAAAGATTTGCCAGGATCGCAGCGACCTGATCGACCAGATCCAGATCACCGTCCGCCACGAAGTCGGGCACCACCTCGGGCTGTCGGAAGACGACCTCGAGCGACTCGGACTCGCCTGAGGCTCAGGCCCGGGTCGTCTACACTAAGGCCCCATGTCCGCGCTCCTACCGGCACTGCGTTCCATCGTGGGCGTCGACGCTTGCCTGAGCAGCCCCGAAGAGCTCTTCGTCTACGAGTGCGACGGGCTCACCCTGCATTCGGGTAGACCGCTCGCGGTGGTGCTGCCCCGCTCGCGCGACGAGGTGCAGCAAGTCGTTCGCGCGTGTCGCGAGCACGGCGTGCCCTTCGTGCCGCGCGGCGCCGGGACCGGGCTGTCGGGCGGGGCGCTCGCCGACGGCGGTGTCGTGATCGAGTGCTCGCGCTTGAATCGCATCATCGAGGTGAACGCGGAAGACCGCTACGCGATCGTCGAGCCGGGCGTCGTGAACGCGGATCTCTCGAAGGCCACCGCGTCTGCCGGGCTCTTCTACGCTCCGGATCCATCGAGCCAACAGGTCTGCACCATCGGGGGCAACGTGGCGGAGAATTCCGGTGGGCCGCACACGCTCAAGTACGGCACCACGAGCGACCACGTGCTCGCGCTCGAGCTCGTGCTTCCGAGCGGCGATGTCGTGGAACTCGGATCGACCGCCGGCTGGGTAGCGGGCTTCGACCTCGTCGGTGCGGTGGTGGGGAGCGAAGGCACGCTCGGGATCGTGACGCGCGCGACGGTGAAACTGGAAGCGCTGCCCGAGCGGGTGGAGACGCTGCTCGCAATCTTCCCCGACGTGGTCGCCGCCTGTCACAGCGTCGGCGAGAACATCGAGTCGGGTCTGGTTCCGGCCGCACTCGAAATCATCGACCAGCGTACGATCGCTGCGGTCGAGGCCAGCGTCTATCGTGCGGGGCTTCCGACGGACGCGGGCGCGGTGCTTCTCGTCGAGCTCGACGGGCCGGCGGTGATCTTGCCCGACCAGGTCGCGCGAATACGCGAAATCGCTGCGCGTGCGGGCGCCTCACGGGTCGACATCGCGCAGGACGACGACGAGCGACAGCGAATGTGGCGCGCGCGCAAAGGCGCGTTCGGTGCGATGGGGCGCTTGGCTCCCGATCTCTACGTTCACGACGCGGTGGTGCCGCGGTCTGCGCTGCCGGAGGTCCTCGCCGCCGTCTGCGCGATCGGCGACCGCTACGGGCTCACGCTCTCGAATGTCTTCCACGCGGGCGACGGCAATCTGCACCCGAACATCTCCTTCGATCGCCGTGACGCAGACGAACTCGCACGCGTCATCGCGGCGGGTGGCGAGATCCTGCAGGTCTGTGTCGATGCGGGCGGCGTGATCACGGGCGAACACGGCATCGGGAGCGAGAAACGCGACTTCATGGGCCTGCTGTTCTCGGACGCTGACCTCGACGCCATGCGGCGGCTCCACGACGCTTTCAACCCCGACGGACTCTGCAATCCGGGCAAGGTCCTTCCGACGACGCGATTCTGCGTCGAGTCGAATCCGAAGGCGCGGGGCTACGACCGCGTGCCGCTCGACGGATGACTTCCCGCGACCTCGCTCGCTATCGCGACTTGCTCGGTGACGACGGTGTGGAGGAACACGCGGCCCTTGCGCTCGCGGGTTCGGAGTTCGGGGTGACGCTACGTCCGGGCGACGGCGCAGCGCTCGCGGCGGTGCTCGCGCAACTCGGCGCGGATGGCCGGTGTGCGCTCGTGCTGGGCGGGGGGAGTCGCGTCGAGTCCGGCAACGCGCTGCGGGGTGCTGATGTGCTGCTGGCGACCGATCGACTGACGGGGATGATCGAGTTCGAAGCGGCCGAGGGCGTGTGCCGGGTCGCCGCGGGAACCGCGCTCGACGAGTTGCGCGCACTCGTGAACGCAGCGGGCTGGGAAATTCCGCTGGACCCGCCGGGCGCGCGCACGACCGTGGGCGGAGCGCTCGCAGCCGCTGCGATCGGCCCACGCGCTCTCTGCCACGGCCTGCCCCGTCGTGCGGTGCTCGGCCTCGCGGTCGCCCTCGCGAGTGGCGAACGAACGCACTGCGGCGGACGCGTCGTGAAGAACGTCACGGGCTTCGACATGGGGAAGCTCTATACCGGCTCATTCGGGGTGCTCGGTGTGATCGAATCCGCCTGGTTGCGCCTGCACCCGCTGCCTCAACGCCGGCGCTGTTTCGAAGCTCGTGTGA
>CAXMSF010000124.1:0-6759 GCA_964196055.1 uncultured Gammaproteobacteria bacterium
GCGGTGGCCACCGCCGCCGTAACGCGTCGCGACCGCGGAAACGTCGAGGTCGCCGGTCGAGTAGATCGAGCAGTCCACGTGGCTGCCCGACATGCGGTAGACGAGCCCCCAAGCCTTGCCGAAGCGGCAGCGTTTTGCGAGCTCGTGGCCGATCGAAGCCCGGTTCGCGACCGCGTTCACCGCTTCGATGCGCTCGGTTTCGAGCGCGACGGGGTGTGAGTGTGTGAGCGCGCGTCGCACTTCGATCTTGTTTGCGCGAACGATGGGCGCTCCCTCGCGCGCGAGGTCGCTGTGGGTGCGCGCCGCAAGCTCGCTCCACACACCGAAATCGCGATCGTACGAACCGATGGCCGCGTTGACTTCTTCGGACTGCGGCAGCTTCCAGTTCCACAGGTCCTGGTCTTCGACGTAGCTCAGCAGGTCGGGGGGTGCTTCGCCGGGGTGAAAGTATTGCCACGACAAAATGGCACCCGAGTGGTCGAGGTCGAAGTGAGCGACGTGCCCGTTCTCGACCAGCGAGTTTTCGATGCCCGGGTCGGAATGGAAGTGGTCGTGCGCGCTCAGGTGGTGGTCGAGAATCACGATCTGCGCCGCGACCTCGCTCAACGCAAGCAGCCGTTCGTTGCGCAACGAGATGTCGGCGAAGACGACGAGTTGGTCTTCGAAGCGGCTGGGATCGAAGGGGTCCTCGTGACCACGTGCGATGTATCGTGCCTCGTCGCCCCAGGCGCGCCACGCTGCCCAGGCGGCACCGAAGCCATCCGGGCAGCCGGCGTGAAAGACGAGATTGCGTTTCACGCCGACGAATGTAGCCCAGCTTCGGGGCTCGCAGGCAACCGCGAAATTCGCGGCTGACTCTCGTGCGAGTGTGCGGTCCGGGTCGTCATCGCCTGTTGGCCTGCGGTACCTTTGCGCATCCGGAGGCCCCCCGTGTACCACTCCTCTGGAGCGATCGCGAGCGCCTCGCGCGAGCTCTCCCCCGACAACGACCTGATCGAGCTCTTCGAGCGTCTGCGCACCGGCTCCTTCCCGTGGCTGCTCGACAGCGCGCTGCCGGTGGGTGGCTTCGGGCGACATTCGTTCGCGGGGGCGGATCCGTACGCGCTCGTGCGTGCGACGGGAACCGCGATCGAGGTCGAGGTCCGCCGCGCCGTGCGGCCCGGAATGCCGCTCGGGATCAGTCGCTTCGAGGGCGACCCGCTCGAGATGCTGCGTGCGCTGTGCCCTGCCGAAGCGGTGCGTGCGGATGCGGACGTTCCCTTCGTCGGCGGCGCGGTCGGCTACCTGGGCTACGAACTCGCCGCGCAGATCGAGGAACTCGACTTCCGCAGCAAGGACGACCTCGCGCTGCCGGATTTGTACTTTCTGCTGGTCGACCGCCTGGTCGCGTTCGACCCCGTCTCGAATCGTCTCGCGGTTCACGCGTTGGGATTCGCCGACGATCCCGGCGAGGCCGGTGCTCGTGCGAACGCTGCCGCCGACGAGTTTCGGGCAAGACTCGAAACGCCCCAGGCTTCGCCCGTGCCCGTGCCCGCCGAGCGCATGCAGCGCCCACCGTTCGCGTTCTTCGACCGCGCGTCCTACGCAGACGCGGTCGATTTCGCCAAGCAGGAAATAGCGGCCGGCAACGCCTATCAGATTTGTTTGACTCATCGCGTCGAACGCGACCTCGCGGCCGATTCGTGGTCGCTCTACCGACGCTTGCGCGAACTGAATCCGGCGCCGTTCGCGAGCTATTTCGATCTCGCTGAGGTCGCGATCGTCAGCAGCTCGCCCGAGCGATTTCTGCGGCTTGCACCCGACCGTGTGGCCGAGAGCCGTCCGATCAAGGGGACGCGGCCGCGCGGCGCGGATGCGAGTGCCGATCGCGCAACGCGCAACGAACTCGCGACCTCGGCGAAGGACCGTGCCGAGAATCTGATGATCGTCGACCTCGTGCGCAACGACCTCGGTCGCGTGTGTGAAGTCGGTAGTGTCGCGGTCCCCGATCTGATGGCGATCGAGGACTACGCGGCGGTGTTCCAGATGGTATCGACCGTGCGCGGGCGGTTGCGCGAGGATCGTGATCGCATCGATCTGATTCGCGCAGCGTTTCCGCCCGGGTCCATGACGGGCGCGCCAAAGCTTGCCGCGATGCGGATCATCGAGCGGCTCGAACCCGTGCGCCGCGGCATCTACTCGGGTGCGATCGGCTATCTCGATGTGCGCGGCGGGCTCGATCTCTCGGTCGTGATCCGAACGGTGCTCGTCAAGGCCGGTCGCGCCTACGTGCACGCAGGCGGCGGCATCGTCGCGGACTCCGACCCCACCGCCGAATGGACCGAAACCCTGGACAAGTCCCGTCCCCTAACCGCCGCCCTCACCGCAGCCGAGGAGGACGGCGCCCCCCTCCTGGCGCATGAGTCCGGTCCGCCGTCCCCAGCAAAAGCGGATCGGGTCGGGGGCGCCTTCCGCAACCGTTCAAAAGGGCGCGGAAGGCGCCCCTGACCCGATCCGCGTAGTCGCTCGCCAAAAGGAGCCGGCTCAACAAGTCTGTCCCCCATCGATGGAGATGGCCGCACCGTTCACGTAGCGCGCTTCGTTCGACGCGAGATAGGCGACCAGTGCCGCGATCTCACCGGCTTCGCCGAGGGTTCCCAGGAAGTTCAGGCGCGCCATCAAGGCGGGGTCGACGCCGCCGGGTACACTGAAGCTCCGCGTTAGCGGCGTGTCGACGCCGCCCGGACAGACACAATTCACGCGCAGCCCCTGCCGTCCGTATTCGATCGCGAGAGACTTCGTGAGCATCACCACACCGCCCTTCGATGCCGAGTACGCGGCGCCGTAGGGGGTGGCGGACAGTCCCGCGGCCGAGGCCATGTTGATGATGCTCCCCTTCGATTCGAGCAAACGCGGGATCGCTGCGCGGCACATGAAGAAGCTGCCGTTGAGGTTGACCTCGATGACCCGCCGCCAATCGTCATCGGTGTAGTCGGTCGCATGCCGGTAGAGCCCGATGCCCGCGATGTTCGCGAGGACGTCGAGCGCGCCCGCTTGTTCGACCACCGCGGAGACCGCGGCATTGCATTCTTCCGATCGGGTGACGTTGCAGGCGACGGCGATCGCATTGCCGCCCGCTTCGTGGATCGACTTGACGGTCGCCTCGCAGGCTTCGAACTGCACGTCGCTGCAGAAGACCTGCGCACCCTCTTCCGCGAAACGCTGTGCAGTCGCGCGCCCGATCCCGGAAGCCGAGCCGGTCACGAGCGCTACCTTTCCCTGTAGTCGTTCGGTATCCAAGCCCTTCGTCTCCCGCTGTCAGATACAGCCGTAGAGTGCGTGGCACAGCGCCAGGCAGCGCGGCGATCGCACCCGGATGTCCATCTGATTCATCACATAGCCGAAGGCGAGCCTTCGACTCGGGTCGGCCCAGCCGAGCGCCCCTCCCATTCCCGGATGCCCGAAGGCCTCGTCGCTGGGAGCGAAGACGTGAAGCTCGTCCTTGAGGAAACCCTGCGAGAAGCCGAGTGGTTTCTGCATCACACGATCGCGATCGCTCCACGATTGACGCTTGCGTAGCGAGTCGATGCTATCGGCGCTGCATAGCGACACGTCGCGGTGCGTTCCGCCGTGAGCCAGTGTCGCGTAGACTTCGGCGAGGCCGCGAGCGTTCGCGATGGCTCCCGCCCAAGGCACTTCCAGCGCGTGGACGTCCGGATCGTTGAAGCGCAGCAGTCCCTTGCGTCCCAGGCGCGGGTTGCCGAACGCGCGGCGCGTGAACGACCGTCTGTTGAGCAGCGCTCGGAAGATTCGCCCCTCGACGGTGCGTCCTGTCAGGATTTCCGGAAGCAACTCGAGCTGTCGCAAGCCGAACTTCGCCGGGTAGATGGTCGCGACGCGCGCTTCGAGATCGGCGGGGAGGCCGATGAACGCGTCGGCAGCGAGCGGCCGAGCGACTTCTTCCGCGAAGAAACGCCCCACGCTGCATCCGGCAACGCGGCGAAACAGCTCGGCCGCGTAGGCGCCCGCGCTGATGGCTCCGTAGCCCTGGTCGCTTCCGGGCTTCCAGGCTGGGCGCTGCTTGGCGAGTACGGGACCGACGCGTTCGGCGCGGCACCAATCTTCGAGTGACAGCGCTTCGTCGACGATCGCGAGCCCGGCACGGTGGTTCAGCAGGTCGCGGACCGTGATCGCCTGTTTGCCGCGCACGCCGAACTCGGGCCAGTAGTCCGCTACGGGGCGTTCGTAGTCGAGTTTGCCGCGGTCGGCGAGCATCAGCAGGCACAGGGCGACCAAGCCCTTCGTCACCGAGAACGTAATGGCGAGTGTGTCTTCGTCCCAGGAGCGGCCGGATTCGAGGTCGGCGAGCCCGCCCCATAGATCGACGACCTTTTCGCCTTCGAACCACGCGCAAGCGCTCGCGCCGACTTCACCTCGGCGCTCGAAGTTTTCGCGGAAGGCCGCTTCGACGGGCTCGAAGCCGGGCTTGACCGAACCGTGTACGGTGTACATCGCGGCGATGGTACTCGATCGTGAGAGCTCGCGAGCCGCCGCCGGTGTGCGCCCCGATTTCCAGCAGCGCTTCCGGCCGCGACCGCGATTGCGGTATTCTCGCCGCTTCCGACGACGACAGGAGCGACGCGTGGGACCCTTGAACGGCATCAAGATCATCGAAATTGCGGGAATCGGTCCGGGCCCGTTCGCGACCATGATGCTCGCGGACATGGGCGCCGAGGTGCTCCGCATCGACCGCGTGCAGACGGTCAGGGGCGAGGATCCCGACCTTCCATCGCTCGATTTCCTCGCGCGCGGTCGTCGCAGCGTCGGCATCGACCTGAAGCACTCGGAGGGCGTGGCGAGCGTGTTGCGGCTCGTCGAGCGGGCCGACGCGATCCTCGAGGGATTTCGGCCCGGCGTGATGGAGCGGCTCGGGCTCGGTCCGGACGTCTGCCTCGAACTCAACCCGGGCATCGTCTACGGCCGCATGACGGGCTGGGGCCAGGAAGGCCCGCTCGCGCAGGCGGCCGGTCACGACATCAACTACATCGCGCTCGCGGGCGCGCTCGAGCCGATCGGCCGCCGGGGCGAGGCGCCGTATCCACCGCTGAATCTGGTCGGAGACTTCGGTGGCGGCGGCATGATGCTCGCGTATGGCGTGGTGTGTGCGTTGCTCGAACGCACGCAATCCGGCAAGGGCCAGGTCGTCGATGCCGCGATGGTCGACGGTGCAGCGGCGCTGATGACCTTCTTCCACAGCGGGCGACAATCGGGCTGGTGGAAGGACGAGCGCGGCAACAACCTGCTCGACACGGGTGCCCACTTCTACGACGTCTACGAGACGAAGGACGGCCGCTACGTGTCGATCGGTTCGATCGAGTCGCAATTCTATGCCGAACTTCTCGCGAAGACCGGACTCGCGGGTGAGGAACTCCCGAGGCAGATGGATCGCTCGGGCTGGGGCCCCACGAAGGCGAGGCTGCAGGAGATCTTCAAGTCGAAGACCCGCGACGAATGGTGCGAGATCATGGAGGGCAGCGACGTCTGCTTCGCGCCGGTTCTCTCGATGGCAGAGGCCCCGGAGCATCCGCACATGAAGGCGCGGAACACCTTTGTCGAGGTCGCGGGCAGCACGCAGCCGGGGCCGGCGCCGCGCTTCAGCCGCAGCGAAGCCGAGATCTCCGGGCCGCCGCCACACGGCGGACAGCACACCGACGAAGCGCTGGCGGACTGGGGTTTCGGCGGGGACGAACTCGCCAAGCTACGCGAGGTCGGCGCGATCAAGTGAGCTGAGCGTATGCGGAAGCTATCGGACTACGACGGGATGACCGCGCTCGTGACCGGTGCCTCGAGCGGAATCGGCCGACTGCTCGCGGAGCGTTTCGCCGATCTCGGTGCGAGCGTGGTGCTGGTGGCCCGGCGGGTCGACGCACTCGACGCGCTTGCGAGTGAAATCCGCGCGCGTGGCGGCAAAGCCCTCGCGCTTCCCTGCGACGTGGCCGACCGCGAGCAGGTCTTCGCGGCCGCCGAGCGCGCGACTTCGGAGTTCGGCCCGATCGAACTGCTCGTCAACAATGCGGGCTTCGGTGCACACCGCTCCGTGCTCGATAGCGACATCGACGAAATGGAGCGAATGCTGCGCGTCAACTTCCTGGGGTCGCTCTACTTCACGAAGGCGTTGCTGCCCGCGATGGTCGAACGAGAGCGGGGCTGGGTGGTGTTCATGGCATCGGTTGCAGGCCGGATCGCGACACCGGGTGAGGCCATCTACGCGGCGACGAAGTTCGCGCTGGTGGGTTTCGCCGAGGCCCTGTCGCTCGAAGTCGAGGACTCGGGTGTGCACCTTCTCACCGTTTGTCCAGGCGCGATTCGGACCGATTTCTTCGGCGAGGAGGACCTGGCCGTGATGCCCGAAGTGGCGTTGCGCTCGATGGTCGAACCGGCGGCCTTGGTCGATGCGATCGTGCGTGCGCTCGCGAACGGAAAACGTGAGCTGACCTTTCCGCGCTCGATCGCTGCTGGCTACGTGGTGCGCGCGCTCGCCCCGGGCTTCATGCGCCGCAGTGTCAAGCGGGTGACGCGCAAGCTCTAGCTAGGAGAGGAGCCCGACGTCGCCGCGATGCGTTCGCTCAACATCGCGGTCAGGCGGCGCTTGTCGATCTTGCCGCTGTCGGTGAAGGGGAGTTCGCCGTCGGCGTAGAAGAAGAGGTGGCGCGGTACCTTGTAGGCAGAGAGTTCTTCGCGCAGGCGCTCGCGCAACGCGTCGGCGTCGAGTCTGGCGCC
>CAXMSF010000125.1:0-20958 GCA_964196055.1 uncultured Gammaproteobacteria bacterium
CCACGAGTCTTCCACTCGCCGCTTCCGCAGAACGAAATAGCCGTCGGGTCGAGGAGCGACCGAGGGAACCAACTGGCCGGGTGAAAAGGGGTGTAGTGAAAGGGGTGGGAGTGGTGGCCCAGGACAGAATCGAACTGTCGACACCTTGATTTTCAGTCAAGTGCTCTACCAACTGAGCTACCGGGCCACGGGATCGAGACGGTAGCCGCTCGGCGGGCGGCGGGCTAGCCGCCCGGAGTCGCTTTCGGGGGCGGCGGGGGCTGGTATTCGGTGCGCTTTTGGCGACTTCCTGGATTCTGTGGCTATCCGGCGGGGGCCGGCTCGATCACGATGGTTTCGATCAGAGCGGGGTCCGGGTAGGGGCGGTTGCGGGGGCCGTAGCGGCCGAAGTCGTCGCGTGGGAGCGCGACGATGGCGTCGACGACTTCCATGCCCGAGGTGACGCGGCCGAAGATCGAGTGTTTGCCGTCGAGGTGGGGGGCGTCGCCGTGAAGGATGAAGAACTGGCTGCCGCCCGAGTTCGGGGCGCCGGTCTTTGCCATCGAGACCATGCCGCGGTCGTGGGGCAGGGCGCTGAACTCGTCGTCGATGGTGTAGCCGGGGCCGCCGCTGCCGTAGCGGCGCGGGTCGGGCTGTTTGGTGTTGGGGTCGCCGCCCTGGACCATGAAGCCCGCGATCACGCGGTGGAACTGGGTGCCGTCGTAGAAGCCCTCGCCTGCGAGCTTGCTGAAGTTCGCGACGGTCTTCGGAGCGATTTCGTCGAGCAGCTCGAAGCGGATCTCGCCCAGGTCCTTGATGGTCAGCACGGCGATGTCGTGCGGGCCGTCGGAGATGTCGGCTTCGGTGAGCTGCTCCGGTGAGGCGGATCGGCTGTTCGCAGCGCTCTTCGAAGGGGCTTCCTCGGCGCCACAGCCGCCGAATAGCAGTGCCGCGGACAGCAACAGCAAGATCGAACGCATCGTGATTCTCCCCATCATGAAATCGAAGCTACGAAAGCAAGCGCGAGGTCGCTGTCAAGAGGCCCGCGGGCCGTGCCGGGCGTGTGATAGCGTTCTGCGAATGAGTTCTCGTCGGACCCATTCCTTCGTATTCATCGGCAGCCGGGTGCTCGCGGCTGTACTGCTATTCGCCACCGCATTTCCGCCGCAGCCTGCGCGCGGCGCCTCGGCGGCACCCGCGCAGGCGCGCGAGGGCATGGTGGTGACGTCGCAGGTGGCGGCCACGCGTGCGGGGGTCGCGATGCTCGCGGCGGGCGGCAATGCGATCGACGCGGCGGTGGCGGCGGCATTTGCGGTCGGGGTGACGCAGCCCTTCTCGGCCGGGATCGGCGGTGGTGCGTTTCTGCTGATTCGGCGGTCGAGCGGCGAGGTGATCGCGATCGACGCGCGCGAGACCGCACCCGCGGACGCGGACCGCGACATGTACGTCCGCCCGGGCGTGCACGAGCGCGCGTCGCTCGCGGGGCCGCTCGCGGTGGCGACTCCCGGGCTGGTGCAGGGGCTCGCGGTTGCGCTGGCGGAATACGGCAACCTCACGCTGGCCGAAGTCTTGAAGCCCGCAATCCGGCTCGCCGCGCAGGGCTACGAAATCGGGCCCTATCACGCGAAGATGCTCGAGCGCATGCGCGGCTATGGCGTGCAGCAGGCCTTCCCGGAGACCGGGCGCATCCAGTTTCCGCCCGCGGGCGAGCCGGCCGAGCCCGGCTGGCGGCTGGTACAGGCCGATCTCGCGCAGACGCTTCGCCGGATCGCGCGCGAAGGACCGGACAGCTTCTACACGGGCGCGATTGCGAAGGCGATCGCGGACGATGTGCAGCGACGCGGCGGGCTCCTGACCGCGGATGACCTCGCCGGCTACGAGGTGCGCTTCCGCAAGCCGGTGAGCGGTGCCTACCGCGGCTACCGCGTGGATGCGTTTCCGCCGTCGTCGTCGGGCGGTGTCGCGGTGATCGAGATGCTCAACATCCTCGAAGGTTTCGATCTCGCGGGCTACGGGGCGGGATCGTCCGCGAGCGTGCACCGGATCGCCGAAGCGATGAAGTTTGCGTTCGCGGACCGTGCCGCCTTCCTCGGTGATTCGGACTTCGTCGATGTGCCGGTCGCAGCGCTGACCGCACCGGAGTATGGGGCCAGGCTGCGCGCCAAGATCAACCCACCGTTCTGGCGCCGCGCGCCGTGGACCTGGGGGCGGCGCGAGCGGGTGGTGAAGCTGCGCGGCCCGGGCCTGCCGCTGAACGACTCGGGCACGACCCATCTATCGACCACCGACAACGCGGGCAACGCGGTCGCGATCACGCTGACGATCAACACGCCCTTCGGTTCGGGCATCACGGTGCCGGGCACGGGTGTGATCTTGAACAACGAAATGGACGATTTCGCCAAGGCGCCCGATATGCCGAACGTCTACGGGCTGATCGACACGCGCGGCTCGAATGCGATCGCGCCCGGAAAGCGGCCGCTTTCGAGCATGACGCCGACGATCGTTTCGAAGGACGGCGAACTCTTCATGGTGACCGGCAGCCCGGGCGGTCCGCGCATCATCACGACGGTGTTGCTCACGCTGCTGAACGTGATCGACTACGGCATGGACGTGCAGCAGGCGGTGTCGGCGCCGCGCTATCACCAGCAGTGGGTGCCCGACAAGCTCTTCGTCGAGCCCGCGATCGCGCGAGATGTCGTGCGCGGGCTCGAACGTCGTGGTCACACGGTCGAGGTCTCCGAGCGCAACTGGTCGGCCGCCGAGGCGATCGTTGTCGACGGCGAGAGCGGCTGGCACTACGGGGGCAGCGATCCGCGCCGCGACGGCCTCGCGGCCGGTCCGTAGCGACTTCACGGGAAGCACTCGCTGTTTCCCGCTCCCGGCTCAGGGGCGAATGACGGCGAGCGTGTAGGCGTCGAGGTCGATGATGCGCTGTGCGCTGCGCAGCAGGTCGTCCGCGTCGATTGCGGCGATGCGCTCCGGGTAGTGGCGCATCGCGTCGGGGCCGAGGCCGTAGCGGCCGTCCAATGCCGCATGCGCGGCCTGCACGGCGTTGCGCTGTTGGGCGATGGCGTGGTTGCCGATCAGGTAGCGCTTGGCCCGGTCGAGTTCGCCGGGGCTCACGGGTGATTGGATGATCTTTTCGAGTTCGGTCAGCAGGCCGGCCCGCGCTGCGTCGAGTTTCTCGGGCGCGGTGGCGATGTAGACCGCGAAGTAACCGGGGGCGACGCCTTCGACGTTCATTGCGCTCACCGAGTAGGCGAGGCTCTGGCGGTCGCGCAAATCGAGAAACAGCCGGCCGCCCTGGCCCGCGAGCAGGTGCGACAGCACTTCGAGGTGGAAGCGTTCGTCGTCGTACACGCTCAGGCCGCGGAAGCCGATCACGAGGTGTGCCTGTGCGCGATCCTTGTGAAGCTCGGCCTCGCGGATCTCGCGCGGAGGCGGCTCGATGGGCGGCGCGGGAACTTCGTCGCCGCCGCCCGGCAGACTGCCGAGGTGCGCGGACAAGCGTACCGCGACTTCGTCGGGGTCGACGTCGCCCGCGATCGCGAGCGAGAGGTTCGGAGCGCGCACGAGCTGCTGATGGTGCGCGGCGACCTGCGCCGCGTCGAAGGACGAAACGCTGTCGGCGGTGCCGATCAGCGTCTGTCGGTAGGGGTGCTGCGCGAAGTGGGTCTCTGCGAACAACTGGAAGGCCTTCTGGCCGAGCCGATCCTCGCGGCGTTCGATGGCAGCGAGGGTGTCACTGCGCTCGCGTTCGATCTCGTCGACGTCGAAGGCGGGCTCGAGCAGCACTTCGGAAAACAGTTCGAGCGCGGGTTCGAGTGCCTCGACGGGGGTTTCGAAGGTCGCGCCGAAGCTGCTGCGACCGCAGAAGCCGTCGACTTCGGCGGCGACGTTTTCGGATGCCCGTGCGAAGTCCGCGGTCGAGTGGCTGCCCGTTCCGCGCAGCCACATCGCAATCAGGAAGTGCGTGAGCCCCGAGTTCTCGGCGTTTTCGGACAGCAGTCCGCCCAGAAAGGCCGCGCGCCCGGCCACCACGGGCACCTCGCGGCGCGGGATCACGTGCAGCGCGGCACCGTCGCCGAGCTCGTAACTGTGGATGTCGGCCCGGGTCGCGCTTGGACGCGGTGCCGAGAAGATGCGCGCGTTGCTCGCGATGCCTTGCTGGACGGCCGCTTCGATGTCGCTGCTGCCGATGGAATCGGCCGACGCTTCCGACACGACTGCGCCGACGGTCAGCCGCTCCGGCCGCAGGTATTCCTGCGCGGTGCGGTGCAGGTCGCCGGCGGTCGCGTGGCGGATCGCGTCGAGGTAGCGGGCCTCGATCCGGTAGTCGCCGCCGGTGAGTTGGAAACTGCCGAGCTTGTACGCGATGCCAGTCACGCTCTCGCGCTCGAAGTGCTCGCTCGCGAGGAAGTTGAGGCGCGCGCGCTCGAGTTCTTCCGAGGAGACGGCTTCGGAGCGCAGACGCTCGATCTCACGCACCGTGGCTTCGATCGACGGCGCGGCGCGGTCGACGGCGGTTTCGATCGAGACGGAGGTGAGCCCGGGGTCGCGCGGCGTGAAGGAGCCGGCGTCGATGCGGTCGGCGAGGCCCTCGCGTTCCTTCACGTGCCGGACCAGACGGCTGCTGTCGCAACCCCCGAGGATGAAGGTCAGCAGGTCGAGGTAGGGGCAGTCGGCGTGGTCGAGGCTCACGCCCGCGTAAGCGAGTTCGATGTTCGCGCGTTCGAAGGGGCGCGCCCAGATTCCGCTGCGCAGGCCGCTCTGGACCGGCTCCTTCGGGCGTTCTCGGCGCGCGGCGCCCGGCTCCGCATTCGCGAACGCGGCGCGCACCTGGTCGAGCACCGCTTCGGCCTCGAAATCCCCCACGGCGACGACGCTGAGATTGTCCGCACGGTACCAGCGCTCGAAGAACGCGCGCACGCGGTCGCGATCGAAACTCGCGACGCTTTCCGGTGTTCCGAGGATCGGCGAACGATAGGGATGGACACGGTAGGCTTCGCCGAAGACCGCCTCGCTCAATACCTGGCCGGGTGAGTCCTCGCCGCGCCGGATCTCCTCGAGGACGACCTCGATTTCGCGCTCGATCTCGACCGGGTCGAAAGTCGAGTGCAGCACCGCGTCACTGAGCACGTCGATGCCGGTCGCGATTTCAGCCGCCGGTAGTGTCGCGTGGTAGACGGTGACGTCGAGTGAGGTGTAGGCGTTGATCCGGCCGCCGGCGCCCTCGACTTCGCCCGCAACCTCGCCCACATCGCGCCGCGCGGTCCCCTTGAAGAGCATGTGCTCGTGGAAGTGCGCGAGCCCGGATTCGTGGGCGCGTTCGTCGCCCGAACCGACGTTCGCCCAGATCTGTACCTCGGCCACCGGGGCGAGGTGGGCGGGTTGCAGCAGCACGGTCAGGCCGTTGGGCATGACTTCACAGCGGATGTCGGGTTGGCTCAAAGCTCGGGCAGGGTAACGGAGCACCGATTCGAGCGCATCGCGGCCTGGACTACCCTGGTGGAATGTCGGCAGCGACCGTCGGTGTCTACGTCCATGTCCCGTTCTGCGAGCGCATCTGCCCGTATTGCGACTTTGCGGTGGTGGGCGTGCGAACGCTCACGGCCGAGGTCGAGCGCCGCTACGTCGACGCGGTGCTGTGCGAACTCGAGCTGCGCCGCCCGGCCTTCGCGGATCGCGAACTCGCGAGCCTGTACCTCGGTGGTGGCACGCCGTCGCTGTGCCGGCCGGAGTCGCTCGATCGCATCGTGCGGGCCGCACGCGCCGCATTCGAAGTCCGGGGGCCGGTCGAGGTCACGCTCGAGGTGAACCCGAGCAGCGTGGAACGCGAGCGGCTGCCCGGTTTCCGAGACGCGGGCGTGAACCGTCTGTCGCTCGGAATCCAGAGTTTCGACGACGCGACGCTGAAGCGCCTCGGGCGCGCCCACCGCGCCGACGAAGCGCGTCTCACGCTGCAGGCGGCTCGTGCGGCCGCTTTCGAGGCCTTGTCGTGCGACCTGATCTTCGCGGCACCCGACCAGGGGCTCGAGCAGCTCGAAGCCGACCTCGACGAGCTGCTCGCGATCGCGCCGGAGCACGTCTCCGTGTACGAACTCAACGTGGAGCCGGGAACGCCCTTCGCGACCGCGGCCGAGCGCGGGCAACTCGCGTGCGCGGGCGAGGACGAGGCGCTCGCGATGTTCGATCTGATCGAAGAGCGGCTCGGGGGTGCCGGCTACGTCCACTACGAGCTGTCCGCGTACGCGCGTCCGGGCTTCGAGGCGGTGCACAACCAGCGTTACTGGCGGCGCCTGCCGGTGCTCGGTCTGGGGGTCGGGGCTTTCTCGAACGACCCGCCGGGCCGCGGGGGCGACACGCCCTTCGGCGTGCGGCGGTCGAACCTGCGGTCGCCGGAGGCCTATCTCGAGCGGATCGAGGCCGGTGAGTCGCCCGAAGCCGAGCCCGCCGAGGCGCTCTCGCTCGAGACCGCGCGCGCGGAAGCGCTGTTCTTGTCGCTGCGCACCCGGAGTGGCCTCGACGCGGCGGCTTTCGAAGGCGAGTTCGGTCGCCCGCCGCGTGGCTTCTATTCCGACGAAATCACGTCGCTGGTCGCGCAGGCGCTGCTCGCTGAGGACGAGGTTGGGGGCTTACGCCTCACCGGGCGCGGCCGGCGGCTTTCCGACACGGTCTTTGCGCATTTCGTGGAGCCAGACGATTGACGACCGGCTCGTCGGGTGTTACCCAATTTCCTCAGGATTTACTGAGGGTTATGTGGACCCGAGCGGACCGCTAGAGGCGCTGGAGCCGAGCCACCTGAGCGAGCGGCAGGCCGCCGTGCTGCGCGCCATCGTGATGGCCTACGTGGGCGAAGCGGCACCGATCGGGTCGCGGACGGTTTCCCACCTCCTGCCCATGAATCTCTCGCCCGCGAGCATCCGCAGCACGCTGACCGAGCTCGCGGCGCTCGACCTCGTCGAGAAGCCGCACGCGTCGGCGGGCCGGGTTCCAACCGATCGCGGTTTGCGCCTCTTCGTCGATCAGCTGCTCGACGCGGATCAGCTCGCCGCCTACGAGCGGCGAACGATCGCCTACAGCCTCGACGGGGCGGAGGCCGGCTCGCTCGCGGCGATCGCATCGCAGCTGCTCTCCGAGCGCACGCGCCAGCTCGGTTTCGTGGTTGCGCCGCGCATCGATCGCGTGTTGTTGCGACACGTGAGTCTGGTGCGGCTCACCACCGACCAGGTGTTGGTCGTGCTGGTTTCGCAGTCGGGGGCGACGCACCGACGCGTCATCGCGGACGCGAGCGACGACGGCCAGGTGAAGCTCGACCGCATTGCCGCGATGCTCAACGAACGCATCGTCGGCCTCACACTCGTCGAAGCGCGCGAGGGGCTGGTACGCGAGGCGCGCGCGCTGCGCCATCGAGCCGACCGCTGGCTCGAGCGCGTGCTCGAGCTCGGCACGCTCGCGGTCGCGGCGGACGAAGACGGCCCGATCGACCTGATTCTCGGTACTCGCCTGGCGCTGCTCGAGCAGCCGGAGTTTCACGACTCGGACCGTATCCGCGACCTGTTCGCGACGGTCGAGACCAAGGAACGGCTGGTCGAGATCCTCGACGGGATGCTCGAAGCCGGCGGCACGCGTGTCGCGTTCGGCGACGAGGTCGACGAGCCGGGGCTACACCGTTGTGCGGTGGTCGCCTCCAGTTACGGCGCCGATGCGCCGATTGGAGTACTGGGTGTGATCGGACCCAGTCGGATGGACTTCGGCCGCGTGATTCCGCTGGTCGATTACCTCTCCCACGCGATCACGGAGAAGCTCTCGGCGTGAGCGAAGCCAACGAAAAACATGACGATTCGGGCGCCAAGCTGCCCACCAACCCCGAGCTCGAAGACGCGCTGCGCGAGGCCGTCGAGTCGGTGGAAAGCCACGAGAAGGAGGCTGAGGAAGCCGGCGACCCCGCCGAGGAACTCGCCAAGAGCCGTGATCGACTGATTCGGCTCCAGGCTGATTTCGAGAACTTCCGGCGCCGCGCGCTCTCCGAGCGGCACGATCTCTACCAGTATGGGCACGAAAATCTCGTCAAGGATCTGCTTTTGACGGTCGATAACCTCGATCGAGCCATCGGTCACGCTCGCGAGAGTGGGGGCGGGGACTTGGAGACCTTTCTGCAGGGCATTGAGCTGGTCCAGCGGGAGTTCCTCGGGATCCTCGAGAAACACTCGGTGAGCGAGGTCGAAGCATTCGGAAAGTCGTTCGATCCCGCGCTTCATGAGGCCATGGCGCAGGTACCGGACGGAAGTGTGGCACCGAACACCGTGACTGAAGTCTTACAGAAGGGGTACCAGCTTCGAGAACGCCTGCTGCGGCCCGCCCGTGTGATGGTGGCCAAGGCGCCCGAAGCCGGGAAGGAAAAAACCGGGGAGACTTCCGACTGACACTCGGAACATCGGGGTCTCCCGCAGCATGAGGGGGGGGACCGCTCGATGGGGAAGGTCATCGGCATAGACCTGGGCACGACCAATTCCTGCGTCGCCCTGTTCGAAAACGGCGAAGCCGAAATCATCTCCAATTCAGAGGGCTCCCGCACCTCCCCGTCCGTCGTTGGCTTTACCGAGTCCGGCGAAACGCTGGTCGGCCAGATTGCCAAGCGCCAGGCCGTCACGAATCCCGAGCAGACCATCTTTGCCGTCAAACGCCTGATCGGGCGCAAGTTCGGCTGCAATGAAGTCACTGAGTTCGCCGAGATGGCGCCGTTCAACGTCGAAGCCGCCGAGAACGGTGATGCTCGGGTGCTCGTCGGAGATCGCGCCTATTCGGCGCAGGAAATTTCAGCGCTCGTTCTCGGCAAGATGAAGGACACGGTTGCCGACTTCATCGGCGAACCCATCGAGGACGCGGTGATCACCGTACCCGCCTACTTCGACGACTCGCAGCGCCAGGCCACGCAGGATGCGGGCAAGATCGCGGGCCTGAACGTACTGCGGATCATCAACGAGCCGACCGCGGCTGCGCTCGCGTACGGGATCGGGGAGACCGACAACAAGCGCGTCGCGATCTTCGACCTCGGCGGCGGCACCTTCGACGTCTCGGTCCTCGATATCGCCGACGGCGTGTTCGAGGTCCTCAGCACCAGCGGCGACACCTTTCTTGGCGGCGAGGACTTCGACCGCCGCATCGTCGACATGCTGATGGACGAGTTCGAAAAGGAACACGGCATCGATCTGCGAGCCGACAACATGGCGTTGCAGCGGTTGAAGGAAGCGGCGGAGCGCGCCAAGCACGAGCTGTCGTCGAGCCAGGAAACCGACTTGAACCTGCCGTTTATCGCGGCCGACGAGTCGGGCCCCAAGCACCTGACCGCGACGCTGTCGCGCGCCACGCTCGAAGAGCTGGTCGCCGACCTGATCGACCGACTCGTCGAGCCCTGCAAAGTCGCGTTGCAGCAGGCCGAGCTTTCGCGTGATGAAATCGACGAGGTGATCCTGGTCGGCGGTATGACGCGGATGCCGATCATCCAGGAGAAGGTCGAGGCGATCTTCGGCAAGGCACCGAGCAAGGCCGTGAACCCCGACGAGGTCGTCGCCGCGGGTGCGGCCATTCAGGGAGCTGTGCTGACCGGTGAAGTCGAGAACGTGTTGCTGCTCGACGTGACGCCGTTGTCGCTCGGCGTCGAGACGCAGGGCGGAGTTTCGACCGCGATCATCGCGCGCAATACCACGATTCCGACCTCGAACAGTCAGGTCTTCTCGACCACCGAGGACGCGCAGACGACGGTGCGGATCCATGTCGTTCAGGGGGAGCGCGAGCTGGCAAAGGACAATCGGACACTCGGCCGCTTCGAGCTGCTCGGAATTGCCGCGGCACCGCGCGGCGTGCCGCAGATCCAGGTCACCTTCGACATCGACGCGGACGGCGTGGTGAACGTCTCCGCGCAGGATCTCGGCACGGGCAAGAAGCAGGCGATTCGCGTGACGGCATCGAGTGGGTTGACCGAGGAGGAGGTCGGGCGCCTGGTCGACGAAGCCGAGGAGAATTCCGACAGCGATCGTCAGCGCCGAGATCTGGTCGAGCAGCGCAACCGCGCCGACGGCCTCGTCTACTCGACCGAGCGCACCCTCGAGGAGTTCTCCGAGAACATCGAAGAAAGTGAATCCGGGCCCATTCTCGAGGCCCTGAAAGCTGTTCGGGCGGCGATGGAAGGCGAGGATTCCGGGGCTCTGCGCGCCGCCGTTGACGAACTTTCCGCTCTCACCTACAAGATGACCGAGCATCTTTACGCCGCGCTCGGGGGCGAAGACGCCGAGTAGCGTCCTCCGGTCTCGGCATCCCCAGCAGGCGGTTGTTCAGCGAGTTCTCGGCCATCGGCATATCTCGGGGCCTATTCATTGGCAAAGCGCGATTACTACGAAGTTCTGGGCGTTTCGCGCAGTTCGGACGAGGCTGAACTCAAGAAGGCCTACCGGGCCATCGCGATGCGCGACCACCCCGATCGCAACCCCGGGGACGTCGCCGCCGAAGATCGCTTCAAGGAAGCCTCGGAGGCCTACGCGGTGCTCTCCGACCCCGAGAAGCGGCGCGCCTACGACCAATTCGGTTTCGCGGGTGTCGGCGCGGGTGGGCCGGGTGGCTTTCAGGACTTCGGCGATCTCGGGAATTTCGGCGAGGTCTTCGGCGACCTCTTCGGTGATCTCTTCGGCGGGCGCCGCGGCGGATCGCGGCGCGGCCGCGGGCAGCGCGGGGCCGATCTCCGGTACAATCTCGAAATCGAACTCAGCGATGTTCTCGAGGGCCTCGAGGCACAGATCGAGATCCCGAAGATGCGCTCGTGCGCGACCTGCGAGGGCTCCGGCGCTCGTCCCGGCACCTCACCCGAGACCTGCGGGCGCTGCAATGGCGCCGGTCAGGTCGACATGCAGCAGGGTTTCTTTCGGATCAGCCGGCCCTGCGATGTCTGCGCGGGAGCGGGCGAGATCGTTCGCGACCGCTGCAGCGAATGCCGCGGCGCCGGACGAACCGAGAGCGATCAGACCATCAGCGTTCGCGTCCCGCCCGGAGTCGACGAAGGCACGCGCCTGCGTCTGATGGGGGAGGGCGAGGCGGGCGTCGGCGGCGGGCCGCCCGGCGATCTCTACGTGGTCATCTCGCTCAAGCCGCACCCGATGTTCGAACGCGACGGCTCCGATCTGCATTGCGAGGTTCCCGTCCAGTTCGTTCAGGCCGCCCTGGGAGCCGAAATCGAAGTGCCCACGATCGAAGGCAAGGTGAAGTTCCAGGTTCCGCCCGGAACCCAGTCCGGAAAGGTCATGCGCCTGCGTGGCAAGGGTGTGCGGACACTCCGATCGAGTACCCGCGGCGACGAACTGGTGCACATCTTCGTCGAAACGCCGACGAAGCTGACCGTTCGCCAGCGCGAACTGCTCGAGGCATTTGCGGAAGAGTCCGATACCAGGGTTTCGCCCGTCACCAAGGGCTTCCTCGACAAGTTGCGCGATCTGTTCGAATGACTCTTTCCGTACGACAAATCCAGTTTGCTGCGATCGCAAGCTTGCTCGTCCTGATCGTTGCATGCGCGGGCCCGACGAAGCTGCCGGTTACCGACGCGGAGCGCCGTGCCTACCACGCCGCGAAGGTGAAGTTCGAGGCCGACCCGGAGGCCGCGGAGCGCGACCTGAAGCAGTTCGTCCTCACTTGGCCCGAGAGCGGCCTGGCGCCGCAGGCAGAATCGAAGCTCGCCGAGATCGCGTACGACCGCGGTGATCAGGAGGCCGCGCTCGATCGTTATTACGGTCTGCTGCGCAAGTATCCGCGCTCGGAAATCGGCGATGCGACACGGATTCGCATCGCCGAGATCGAACTCGCGCGCGGCAATCCGAACGGTGCGACCGCGGTACTGGCGAAGATCCGGACCTCGCGCCTGTCCGTCGAGAACAAACGATCGGTCTATCGCACCTTCGCGAGCGCGGTCGCCGACCCGGTCGCGAAGCTGCGCTGGCTCGCCCGGCTGCGCCCCCTCACGACGGGCGACGAGATCGCCGCGATCGACGCCGAGATCGACGGCCTGATCTACTCGCTCGATTCGGACGTTCTCGAGCGCGCGATCGATCAGATGGGCAGCGATATTCCCGCGTCGCGCCTGCAGCTGAGGCGGGCGAGCATCGCGCTTGCCGAGGGCGATATCGATAGCGCGCAGCGGGCATGGAAGAAGGCCGCGTCGATGCCGAAGGAAGCCGAGGTTCAGCGTGAGTTCGAGTTGCTCGGCGAGCGCATCGCAATTCGGCAAGCGCGGCCCGGCGACGTGCTCCAGATGCCGACCTTCGCCGAAATCCAGCGTAAGCAGGTTCCTTCGACGGACGGCGCGCGAGGCACGATCGGCGTGGTCCTGCCGCTGAGCGGCTCGTTTGCGCACTTCGGCAACGAATCGCTGAAGGGCATTCTGCTCGCAGCGGGCGTGTTCGACGGGCTGCCCGAGGACCGCGAGCGCGCAAACGTGAAGCTGATCGTGCGCGATACCGCTGGCCGCCCCGAGCGGGCCGCCGAGGCCGTGCGCGAACTTGCACAGAATCCCGACGTGCGAGCGATCATCGGGCCGTTGCTCAAGGGCGAGGCCGAAGCTGCTGCGACCGCGGCGGAGCGCGAGGGGATCCCGCTGGTCGCGCTGACCGCTCGCTCCGAGGTTGCACAGGGGCGCCCGCACGTGTTTCGCGTTCGGACGCGGCCGATTCAGGAAATCCAGGTGCTCGCCGACCATGTGGTGAACGAGGTCGGCGCCCAGCGCTTCGCGATCCTCTACCCGCGTGACGCCTATGGACTCGGCCTGCGCGCGATGTTCTGGGACGCAGTCGAGGAGCGCGGTGGCACCGTCGTCGGGGTGGCCTCCTACGACCCCGATGCCACTGATTTCGCGAGCGCAATCCGCAATTTGGTCGGCTTTCGCCTGCTCACGGACGAGCAGAAGGAAGTGCTGAAGGTGCGCAGGGATCTGCGGCGGCGCGCCAACCGCATGCCCCCGGAGGTGGCGACGGTGCTGCGCGAGGAGGCGCTGGCGCTCACCACCGAAGACGGCATGCCGCTGCCGCCGATCGTCGATTTCGACGCGCTGTTCATCCCTGAGTCGCACGAGAAGGTCGTTTTGATCGCTCCACAGCTCGCCTTCCACGAAGTCGTCGGTGTGCAGCTGCTCGGGGCGAGCGGTTGGTACGACAAGGGGCTCGTCGAGATCGGTCGCGACCACGTCAAGGGTGCGTTGTTCACGTCACACTATTACGCCGACAGCACCGTGCCCTTCGTCCAGGATTTCACACAGCGCTTTGCGGCGACCTTCGCGAGCGAGCCGGATGCGTTGACCGCGCAGGCCTTCGATGCGGCCAATCTGGTGATCGTTCAGCTCGCCCGCGGCCGCGACTCTCGCGAGGCGATTCGCGAAGGCGTGCTCGAACTCAAGGCCTATCCGGGCGCCTCGGGCGTGATGCGAATGACGACCGACGGCAATGCGCAAAAGCGTCCCTTCCTGCTCAGCATCGAACACGGACGCATGAAACAGGTCAACTGAGCCCGCCTCAGACCTTCTCGTCCCCGCGCTCCGGCTCGTCTCAAGTTGCGCTCTTTTCGAGCCGTTTAGCGATGGATGGACGACGCTCGAACCGACCTGATGATTCCGAACGAGTTGCCGGTCTTGCCGCTGCGCGAGATGGTGGTGTTCCCCTACATGGTTCTGCCGCTCTTCATCGCGCGCGAGCGATCGGTGGCGGCGGTCGAGGATGCCCTGGCGGGCGATCGCCTGGTGTTGCTCACCGCGCAGCGCGACGCCGACATCGAAGATCCCGAACCGGACGACCTGTTCCGGATCGGCACCGTCGCGATGGTGATGCGCATCCTGCGGATGGGCGACGGCCGCGTGAAGGTACTCGTGCAGGGTCTCGCGAAGGCGTCGATCGACGGCTTCGTCGATCATGAGCGTGGGATCTGGGCTCAGGTTACAAAGGTTCCGGAAGACGACGAGACCGATTGGAGCGTAGCGGCCGAAGCGGTGGTTCGATCGGTGCGCGGTCGCGTCGAGGAACTGCTGCCGCTCAAGAACCTGCCTCCCGAAGTGTTGTCGATCACCGCGAACGTGCACGAGGCGGGCCGCCTGGCCGATCTCGTCGCGTCGAACTTGAAGTTACGCGCGTCGGAAGCCCAGGAAATTCTCGAGATCCGCGACCCGCTCGCACGCTTGCGGCGTGTCGACGCACTGCTGCGCCGCGAACTCGACGTCACCACCGTGCAGGCCGAGATCCAGTCGCAGGCGCACGACGAAATGACGCGTAGCCAACGCGAGCACTTCTTGCGCGAACAGCTCCGCGCGATCCAGGCCGAGCTCGGTGAGTCCGACCCACGCGTCGAAGAGGTCGACGAATACCGAGTCAAAGTCGAAGAGGCGGGGATGCCCGAGGAGCCGAACGCCGAGGCGACGAAGCAGGTTCGCCGTCTCGAACGGATGCACCCGGACGGCCCCGAGGCCCAGGTCGTTCGCAACTACCTCGACTGGATGGTCGAGTTGCCCTGGAACACGAGTTCCTCGGATCGCCTCGACCTCGGAAACGCGCAGGCGATCCTCGACGAGGACCACGCACATCTGCGCGAGATCAAGGATCGCATCCTGGAATACCTGGGCGTCCGCAAGCTGCGAAGCGATTCGCGCGGGCCGATCCTGTGCTTCGTCGGGCCGCCCGGCGTCGGCAAGACTTCGCTCGGGCGCTCGATCGCGCGCGCGATGGGGCGGGAGTTCGTTCGTATCTCCCTCGGCGGCGTGCGTGACGAAGCCGAAATCCGCGGTCATCGCCGAACCTATGTGGGTGCGATGCCGGGCCGGATCATTCAGAGCTTCAAGACGGCGGGCACCAACAACCCGGTGTTCATGCTCGACGAGATCGACAAGCTCGGTTCGGACTTCCGTGGTGACCCGTCTTCCTCGCTGCTGGAAGTGCTCGACCCGGCTCAGAATTCGGCCTTCAGCGATCACTTCCTGAACGTTCCGTTCGACTTGTCGAAGGTCATGTTCATTGCGACGGCGAATCAAATCGATCCGATCCCCCGGCCGCTCCGCGACCGCATGGAGGTGATCCAGATCGCGGGCTACACGCCCGAAGAAAAGGTCGAGATCGCGCGTTCCTATCTGATCCCGAAACAGGTCGGCGAGAACGGCCTGGCCGAAGGGACTCTCAGCTGGTCGCCCGCGGCGGTGCTGGGCATCGTGACGGACTACACGCGCGAGGCCGGTGTACGGAATCTCGAGCGTCGTGTCGCGACCATCTGCCGCAAGTATGCGCGGCGTATCGCAGAGGGTGCCGACGCCAAGTTCGCGATCACACGACGCACGCTCGGACGAATCCTCGGTCCGCCGCCGAATCGCTGGGACAAACCGTCCGCACACGGTGAGATCGGCCTCGTGAACGGACTGGCGTGGACCGAGAGCGGTGGTGAAGTGCTCACCATCGAGGCGAACATGACTCGCGGAAAGGGGCTCGTCCTGACCGGGCAACTCGGCGACGTGATGAAGGAATCGGGCCAGACCGCACTCACGTACGCGCGCACGCGCGCAGCTGCGCTCGGCTTCGACGAAGGCCTGTTCTCGCGCCACGAGGTCCACGTACACGTTCCCGCGGGCGCAATCCCGAAGGACGGCCCGTCCGCGGGCATCGCGATCGCAACGGCATTGATCTCGCTCGCGGTTCATTCACCGGTCCGGGCCGATGTTGCAATGACGGGCGAAGTGACGCTGCGCGGCCGTGTGTTGCCGATCGGAGGCATCCGAGAGAAGGCGCTCGGCGCGCTGCGCGCTGGAATCCGCCGCGTAATTCTGCCGGCAGGGAACGTGCAGGACCTTCACGACATCCCGAAGGACCTGAAGCGCCGCATCACATTCATCCCGGTCGAGACCATGGAAGAGGTTTTGCAGGCCGCGCTCGAGAACCCGCCGATCGGTCGCAGCAGTTTCGCTCCGATTCCACCCACTCAGCCCGTCGGAACCGCCGAAAACTACCTCAAGACCAAGCCTTGATCTGGCGCGAACGCCGCTAGCACCGAATCTCCGCGACCTCCTCAGTCCGGCCGTCCTCGGCGTACGGGAGCACGCCTGCGGCGACCTTCGCTCCGGGGGCCGCGGATCTCCGGCACTTTCGACGTTCTTCCGGATATTCCGATCTTCCTGCCTTCCGGTATTCCGGGGGCCGCGGATCTCTGGCACTTCCGACGTTCTTGAGTCTGGGCCTGGCTTCTCGCGGCTCGGGCATTGTGTTCCTGGGGGATTCGCCCTTGCGCTAGTTTGCTCGGGTGCGGCTTGGGGATCTCGGTGAGTTTGGGCTGATCGATCGGATCGAGCTGGCGGCGCGGCGGGTGGCGACGTCTCGCTCGGTGGTGATCGGGATCGGAGACGACGCGGCGGTGCTGCGGCCGCGCGCGGGCGAGGACGTGGTGGTCTCGACCGATGCGGCGGTCGAAGGGGTCCACTTTCGCTTCGAGAATCAAAGTGGTCGGAACATCGGGCGCCGCGCGCTGGTCGCGAACTTGTCCGACCTGGCCGCGATGGGCGCTCGGCCGCTCGGCTTTACGCTCGCACTGGCCGCTCCCGCCGATCTGCCGTTGCGCCGCGTGGACGATCTGCTCGCAGGCCTGCTGATCGAGGCAGCGGAGTACGCCTGCCCGCTGGTCGGCGGCAACGTGAGCGCCGCCCGCGAGACCTCGCTCACGCTCACGGTCATCGGTGCGGTCGCGCGGGGCCGTGCGCTCACTCGTGGCGGGGCACGCGCGGGAGATCGTCTCTGCGTCACGGGCCGGCTCGGCGCCGCCGCGCTCGCTCTGGCGAAGACCGCGCGGGCCGGAGGGAAGATTCGGCAGCTGCCGGTGCCGCGGCTGCACGCCGGCGGGGTGCTCGCGCGGATCGCCACGGTGACGGCGTGCATCGACATCTCGGACGGGCTGCTCGCCGACGCCGGCCACTTGCTCGCGGATCGCGGGCTCGAAGCTTCGATCGACAGGGTCTCTGTACCGCGCCCAGCGCGCTTCGCCGCGGCCTGCGCGCGCCTGGGCGTCGACCCGGACCGCCTCCTGCTGGAGGGCGGCGAGGACTACGAGTTGCTGTTTGCGGTCCGAGGAGCCACTCCGAGCGTCTCGACGCTGAGCCGCCGGCTCGGCGTCGAGGTGAGCGAGATCGGCCGCGTGGTCCCCGCTGGAGGCGCTCCGAGGAGCTCCCTACCGCCCGGCTGGCGACATTTCTGAGCCGACCTCCCGTCACCCGGCCGAGTTGCCGGTTGCTGAAGTGTTGATGCCGGCCGGGAAGCGTCAAGAAACGACAGCCACCCTCCGATAACGAATGCGTGCGAGTTGCGCTCAAGTATAAGTTCGTCATCGGATCGGTGATCGTCGGCGCGGCGGTGGTCTTGCTCCCGAACCTGCTTCGGAGCAGTGGCGTCGTCGTCGTGCCGTTGGTGTCGCCCCTCATCGCGCTCGGGGCGGGGGCTGCGATCGGCTTCTTTCTGTCGCGTGACCTCGCGCGCAAGTTCCAGGCGCTCGGGCGCGCGACCGAGAACATCAGCAACGGCAACCTCACACTCGCCGGCGATCTGGTCGCGGCGTCGCGCGTGCCGGACGAGACCGACGATCTCGCGCGCAGCATCCACGCGATGGCGGCGAGCCTGCGGGAGCTGGTCGAAAACGTCCAGAGCACGGGCAACCGCGTCTCGAGCGCGGCCCAGGAACTCACGCGTTCCGCGCAGCAGTTGGACGTCGAAAACTCCGACATTTCGACTTCGGTTGCGAGCCTGGCGGGCAGCGTGGCCGAGCAGCAGAAGTTGCTGCAGGAGGCCAACCGCCTGATCCACGAAATTTCATCGACCATCGAGCACAACGCCGAGAGCGCTCGTGAGGCTTTCGGCTTTGCCGCCGAGGCGAACCAGAAGGCGAACTCCGGTGTCGACGTCACGCGCCTCGCGATCGAGAAGATGAGGACGGTCTTCGAGCGGGTCGAGAAGAGCGTGGCGCGGGTCTTCGAACTCGAGGCGAAGACCCGGAACGTCCAGCAGATCACCGAATTCATCACGAGCGTGGCGCACAGCACCAATCTGCTGTCGCTGAACGCGTCGATCGAAGCGGCGCGAGCGGGAGAAGCGGGCCGCGGCTTCGCGGTCGTCGCCGACGAGATTCGAAAGCTTGCCGAGAGTGCCGGGCGCAGCGCCGAAGAGATCTCGAAGCTGATCCACGAGATCCAGAGCGACACGGCGGAGGTTGCCGACGAGATGCGTGAATCGAGCATGGTGATCGGCGAGGGGCGCGACGATGTCGACACCATCGCGAGCTCGCTGAGCCACATCCGGGCTGCGGTGAGTGAGGCCGCGTCTCGCGCCGAGGACATATTCAACGGGGCCGACAGCCACACGCACGACGTCGAGCGGATGGTGAGTTCGATGGACGAGATCGCGCGTGTCGCAGAGAGCAACGCGGAGGCGATCGTCGGCGTAGTGGCTTCGACGCAGCGGCAGGTGAAGCTGATGACCGAGATGGTGTCGTCGTCGAAATCGATGGTGGATCTGGCGGAGGAGCAGCGCGGTGCGTTGCGGCGCTTTCGTACCGGTGAGCCGAGTCTGGAGAGCAGCGCAGGCGAGGGACAGTCGTGAACCCGACTTCCGAGCATTCCGGCAACGAACGCTTGCTCACCTTCGAGATCGCTCAGTCGCTGTACGCGCTCCCGATCTCCGGAGTCGTCGAGGTCGCCGAAGTCGAAGACGACATTGCCGCGATTCCAACGCTCCCCGCCGAAGTCGGCGGCGTAATCAATTTTCATGGTGACGCGTTGCCGGTGCTGCTCGCGCGTGCACTGCTCGGGGTCGACGGTGCCGAACCGAAGATGCCGATGCAGATCATCGTGATTACCGACCGACCGAGCGAACAGGCTCGCCTGGGCCTGCCTGTCGACGAGATTCTGGGGCTCGTGGATGGGCCGCGTGTGAATGCGCGCGGCAGCGACCCGGTTGCGGAGCGGCGGTCCATGGATGGTCGCGTCGCGAAGATTCTCGATCCGGCGCGCCTGGTCGCTCGGGCCGCCGGAGTGATCGAAGGAAGGTTCGAAACGGCGAGTTAGGCAATGGAAGCGGCGGAGCCGCGCGGGAGGATCCCCCGTGTGACCCGTCCCAACAGAACTGGAAAGGGGCAACGATATGACGCGAATTCTTGTGGCTGATGATGCGTCCTTCATGCGTCAGATGATCCGCGAGATCGTCGAGGCTGAGGGCTACGAGGTCTGTGGTGAAGCTTCGGATGGAATCGAGGCGGTCGAGCTGTTCAAGGAGCTGCATCCGGACATCTGCACGATGGACATCGTGATGCCGCGGCGTTCGGGTATCGACGCGGTCCGTGCGGTGGTCGAACTCGACCCGAGTGCGCGAATCGTGATGTGCAGTGCGCTGGGGCAGGAGACGCTGGTCACCGAGGCCATGGAGGCCGGGGCGAAGGACTTCATCGTGAAGCCCTTCAAGCCGGATTCCGTCCTCGCGACGCTGAAGCGCGTGATCGAAAAGGAAGAATGAGCTTGGATCTGAACAAGTACCGCAACCTCTTCATCGAAGAGGCAACGGAGCACCTTTCCGAGATCAGCAGCGCGCTGCTCGAACTCGAAAAGGATTCGTCCAGCTCCGATGCGATCGATCAGATATTCCGGATGGCGCACGGCATCAAGGGGATGGCGGCTTCTCTCGAATACGGATCGATTACCGAGGTCTCGCACTGCCTCGAGGACCGGATGTCGCTGATCCGCGACGGCGGCGAACTCGGGGCCGGCGAAGAAGTGGCGCTGCTGTTCCGCGGGCTCGAGACACTCGAGGCGATGATCGCGATTGTTCGTGAGACCGGTGAGTCACCGCCGCCCAGCTTTCCGGCGGCGGTCGCCTTTCTGGAAGCCAGCAGGGCGCTTGCGAGCGCGGACCCTGCCCATTCAGCAAAAAAAAAAGTCCTGACTCGCTGAACGCGGAGGTGAGCGGCGCTCCTGCCCCGGAGCACCACGAAGCTTCCGCAAGTCTCGCCCCGCCGCCCTCGCTGCGGGTCAATACCGAAACCCTCGATCGCTTCCTCGGGACCGTCGGCGAAGTCATCCTGAGCTCGAGCCAACTGCGCACTGCGTCGACGGTCGATGGCACGCCATCGACGCCCGGCGTTTCGGTCGGGCTCGATCGGATGGACCGCGCGGTGGGCGAACTCCAACGCCGCGCGCTCGAGATGCGCACGACGCCGCTCCAACGGATCGTCGGGCCGCTGCCGCGGATGGCCCGCGAAATCGCTCGGCGTGCCGGCAAGCGCATCGACGTCGTGCTTCGCAACACCGAGATCGAGCTCGACCGTACGATCCTCGACCGCCTGAGCGACCCGCTCATCCACATCTTCCGCAACGCGGTCGACCACGGCATCGAGGCACCCGACCTTCGCCTCGCGGCCGGCAAATCCGAGACCGGCACGATCGCGGTCGACGCACGCCGCCAGAAGGACGTGATCCGTATTGCGATTTCGGATGATGGCGCCGGTCTCGACCTCGAAGAGCTGCGGTCGCGAGCGGTGCAGGCGGGTGTCATCGTCGCGGATCTCGCAGAGGATCTCCCGCCCGACGAGGTGGCGAGTCTGATCTTTCATCCCGGATTGTCGACCGCGGCAGTGATCTCCGACGTTTCGGGTCGAGGCGTCGGGATGGATGCGGTTCGCGCGACCATCGAAGGACTCGGCGGGCACGTGGACGTGCGCACCGAACGGGGCCTCGGCACGACGATGACGCTCGTAGTGCCGATCACGGCGGCGGTTCAGCGGGTCTTGTTGCTCGGAATCGGGAGCGAGATCGTCGCGATCCCGATCGCGAAGGTGGAGCGCATCGTCGAAATCCCCGTCGAGGAGATCGAGCGCAGTGGCCAGGACGCCTTCGTGCTGGTCGACGACGACCCGCTGCCCGTGATCGACCTGTTGGAACGGCTCGCG
>CAXMSF010000126.1:0-7224 GCA_964196055.1 uncultured Gammaproteobacteria bacterium
CGCGCGATGATCGCCGCCCACCAGCAGGCTGCGGTCGCGAGCGGTGCGCGCATCGTTCACAGCGCTGGCTTCGACTGCATTCCGTCCGATCTCGGCGTGTTCTTCGTGCAGCGCTCGATGCGAGAACGGCATGGCGTGCCCGCGAAGCAGGTGAAGCTGCGCGTCGTCGGCTTCAGCGGTGCGGCCAGCGGCGGCACCATCGCGAGCATGGAGACGATGATCGAGGGGGTGCTCCACGACCCCGAAGTCCGACGTGCCATGGCGGACCCCTACGCACTGAACCCGGATGGCCAGAGAGGCCCGGACGGCACCGACCGCGTCATCCCCGCCTGGGATTCGGACTTCGAGCAGTGGACGGCGCCGTTCATCATGGCGGCCCTCAACAGCAAAGTCGTTCGTCGCAGCAATGCACTGCTCGACCACGCCTACGGCGAGGACTTTCGCTACGACGAGGCGATCCTCACTGGCGGCGGCCCGATCGGTGCCGCAAAGGCCGCGGCTCTCGCGGCGGGACTCGGCAGCGTATTGGTCGGCCTGGCGATCCGCCCGATCCGCCGTGCCGTCGTACGACATCTGCCGCAGCCCGGCGAGGGACCGACACGCGAGCAGCGCGAAAAGGGCTACTTCGATCTGCGACTGTTCGCCGCGCACCCGAGCGATCCCGAGAAGCACCTGCGTGCGCGAATCCGCGGCGACCGGGACCCGGGTTACGGTTCGACCTCGAAGATGCTCGGCGAGAGCGCGGTCTGCCTGGCAAAGGACGCTCTCGAAGTCGGCGGCGGCTTCGTCACTCCCGCGTCCGCGATGGGCGACGCACTGCTCGCGCGCCTGCCCCTCAACGCGGGCGTGACCTTCGAACTCGAGGATGCTTGATCGGATGTGAACTTCCGCGGCGACGAGCGCGGCTTCGCGGGCCGCAATTTCCGGACGGGGCATGGACGAGGGTGAGGCCTTCTCGTCGGTCGCATCTACCCGATTCAGGGAATGGCGAAGGAAAAGATAACACGATCGTGTAACCGATCTGTGTTATCATGACCGCCGGACAGAGACTCCGGCCTTATCGCTTGGTCGATTCGAATCCAGGAATCGCGAGTGACTTCGACGGCTCTACGCAGAACAACCAGACCTCGAAATCTGTCACGAGCCAACGCCGGACCGGCCCAATCAGGACAATCCCCCATGACAACCTCGGCAGAACAACCGATCTCCGCCTTCCTCGACAACGTACACCTCGCTCCCGCCCAGGCCGGAAAGTCCCTCAGCCTATGGCCGCTCGTACTCAACGACGCGATCTCGCTCCCGGAAGGCCCGGAGTACGTCGCCCGCAGCACCGCGCTGGCACGTGGCATGCTCCGGATCGACGAGGTCGCCGACTCAGGCGACCTCCGGCGAGTCCGAGTCAGCAATACGGGCAGCGTCGCTACCCTGTTCCTGTTCGGCGAGAAGGTTCTCGGCGCGAAGCAGAACCGCATCGCGAACGCGAGCTTTCTCATCGGTGCGCACGACGAAGCGGTGCTCGACGTTTCGTGTCCTGAAGCCGACCGCTGTGTAGAGAGCTGTAGCGCCTGCATCCAGCGGAACGACGGACCCGTCTCTTTTCTCCCGTACAGAAGCATATCCGAGTGGGTCCGCAGCGGACCTTTCGGGGCCGGAGCGGACGACGTGCGGCTTCTCGACACTCCCTGCCCCAAACACGCGACGCCGCGGAAGCATTGGTCGCGAAGCGGCCAACGCGCAGCGAACGCATTTTCATCACCGCGCTCGAACGCGAAATCCTCCAATCGTCGCGGATTCTTTCCCGAATCGCTCCGTGAGCACTTCCACCCCATCGCTCGTCAGATCGGCTTCGTCGCCTGCATCGGCAGCCGAGTCGTCGGTGCCGAAGCCATCGGCCGACCCGATGTCTTCCGCTCCAACTTCGATGCGATGCTCCGAAATTACGTGATCGACGCGAGAGCGGAGTCGGAGAATGATGACCGCGACGGCGCCGATGGAGCGCGCTTCGAAGCACCCGAGGAGTTCCTCGAGGCACTCGCTGCCACGCCGGCGGAGCGCGGGCCCACCCGTGGAATCGGCGACGACTACCGAATCGGGAGCGAACTCGTAGCCGGCTCCGCGCTCGCAAACGCGGCGCTCGTGCATCTGACGGCACTCCCCGCCTAGCCCGCGTTTCGCATCGGCAAGGCTCCTAGGCAGTCTGCGTCACCTCCGGAGCATTCTCGGCGAGCGAGGCTCGGGCCGTGCGAAGGTCCTCCGCAAAACACTCGAGATCCGGCACGAGATCGTATTCCCCCTGCAACCCCCAATACAGGGTCCCGTCGTAGCTGAGCACCGCGACACCGATGCCGACCCCTGGAAAGAGCGGCACCAGTGGCTGCATGCTGAGTGCTCGGCAACCGAGCAGGTACAGCGGGATCGGTGGGCCGGGCACGTTGGTGACGATCATGCTGATCTGGCCCTTCATCGCCGCCGCGCTCAGGTCGAGCAGCGCGGGAATCTCCTCGGCGACGGCCATCAGCATCTCGACAGCAACGGCCTGCTTGGAGCCCTTGAGCGCACGCGTGCAGCGCTCGATCGCGGCGAGCTGTTTCAACGGCTCTGGCTCCGCGAGCGGCAGCGAAACGATCCAGGACGAGATCCGGTTGCCCATTTCATCCGAATCGGCCTCCAGCCGGACGTTCACCGGAATCGATACCCGAAAGTCGAGCCCCTCGAGTTCGACGTCATGCCGCTTCAAATAGCGACGCACCGCACCGGCGATGATTGCGAGTACCAGGTCGTTCAACGAACAGCCCAGGCGCCGCCGCAGCGCGGTTAATTCAGCGAGCGGCGACTCGAAGCAGTCGACCCGCCGGCGCGGCCCGAGCGGCGCGCGGCTGATCGGTGTCCGCGACGCGGGCAGCACGTTCTCGAGCAGCTCGACGAACGCCCCCGCCCGTTGCCGCACGTTCGCAAACAGCCCCGGCCCGGTGACCGCGAAGTCCCTCAGTCCACCGAAGAGCCGCAGCGGCGCTCCGACGCGCCGCGAGATCTCGAATGCGATCAGGTCCACCGCGTCGGGCAGCGGCCTCGGCGCGAAGGGCTTCGGCGCGCGAATCTTCCGCTCGGGTTTCGCGCTGAGAAGCACCTGCATCAGGTTCACGCCGGAGCCGCCATCCACCATGCAGTGGTGCATCTTCGTCACCACCGCGAAGTACTTCCCGCCGCCAACGCCCTCGACGAGCCACATCTCCCAGAGCGGGCGCGAGGCGTCTAGGGGCTGGCTAACGATCCAGCCCACCGTCTCCTTCAACTGGGCAGCGTTCCCGGGCAACGGTAGCGACAGATGGTACAAGTGGTCGTCGAGGTCGAATTCCGCCGCGTCGACCCAGACAGGAATCTTCTCGATCGGCGTCGAGTGCAGTCGTTGCCGATAACGCGGGATGCGATCGAGTGCGGCCGCGATCGCATCCCGAAAGACTCCGAATTCGACGCCACCCAGCTCGCTGCGCAACGGCTCCAGCTCGTAGACGCTGAATCCGGAGACGTGCATGTGGATGTTGGCGTCCTCCATCGCGAGGAACTGCCGATCCATCGCACGAAGGGGTTCGAAGAAGGGCGTGAGCTTCGGAGTGGACATCGAACGCTCCCGGGATGACGGAGGGCCGGGCGTGCCGAAGCTCCAAGGTGCACGAGTCGAGCAGGTCGGTAGTATGATCGAGGTCATAGGCCGCTACCCGAGCCGTCGAGCCGGAAAGCAGCCGCGGTGAGTCCTGAATTCTTGCGATCTCAGTGCGGTCTGCGCGCGGCCGCGCGCCGGAAGCACTCAGCCTCAGGACGGTTCGAGCGTGAGTTCGAACTCGTAAGGGGATTCAACACTACCGACGACGAGCTCCGCGCGATTTCCTTGCAGGAACACGGGGCCCGGATCATCGCCGGAGCCGCCAAAGCGCATTCCGTCGAGGCTGGCCCCGAGCCGGCTGCCCCGGTCCACGACTCCGACGCGTTGCTCCTCGACGATGAACGCGAGGTGGTGGCGCGAGATCTGCCACGGAATCTGGTCGCGCAGTTCGAGATCGTTATGCACGAGCGGATTGTGGCTCGCGCGCCCGATGCGAAAGGGGAATTGATCGATCCGGAGCGGGCCCTCGCCGGGCAGCGCCGCAGCCGCCTCCGTGCTGAGCGCTTCGAGCCTCAGCACGGGCCGCGCACGAACTGGCGCCGGGGTCGGAGCGGGTTCCGACGGAGCCACCGGCAAGGTCACGCCCGTCTGCTCCGCACGAATCTGATAGACCCGCGCATTCGCTTCTCGCAACCGCTCGAACAGCGACTTCAGCAGCATGACCGCGAGCTTCGGATCGGTCTGGAGGGACTCGTAGAGTTCGTCCTGATGAATCTCGCTGACGACGGTCGGCTCGAGCGCAACCGCGGTCGCGCTTCGCGGCTTGTCGTCCACGATGCTCATCTCGCCGAGCGTCTCGCCCGGGCCCAGGGTCGCGAGGTGTATCTGCTCGCTCCCGACCCGGCGAGTCACCTCGACCAGGCCTTTCTCGATGATGAAGGCGGTCTCACCGAGTTCGTTCTCTCGCAGAATGACCTCACCGCGCTCGAAGTGCCGCTGTTCCATCCGATGAGCCTCCCTCGGCTGAGCCGATCCTAGCCCGGGCGTATGCAACAGAAAAGCTGCAGCAGCCTTCCGGCATTCTTCTGAAACAAATCCTTGTTGAATACACAGCGGCGACGTGAACAACTCGCAAGGTTCGCGCTACGGTACCGCCAAGCCGACATCCATTACGAGGAGCTCCGACATGGGCGAATCCGGAGGAATCGACCGATGACAACCGAAGGAGTCGCTCCCGACCCGGTGCGCCGCTTGGTCCACCGAGTTGCAATCGTCTGCGCGCTGCTCTTCCTGTGGTACGTGGCAGCAGATCGCTGGACACCCAGCACCGATCAAGCACGCGTCGACGGCTATGTGGTGCCCATTGCGCCCGAGGTCTCGGGGCGGGTGACGAATGTCGTAGTCGGAAACAACCAGATCGTAGAAGCCGGCGACCTGCTGCTCGAGATCGACCCCTTCCAATACGAACTCGCGGTGAAGGCTGCCGAGGCGGATCTCGAAAGAGCCGGCCAAACCATCGGAATGGGCACGGCCGACATCGCGGCCGCACAGGCTCGTCTCGCCGACGCGAAAGCACAGCTGGCTCACGACCGCGTGGAAGCCGACCGCCGCATCACCCTCGAGGGACTCGGCGTGGCGTCGAAGACCGAGGCCGACCGCGCGCGAGCGTCCCTCTCTCGCGGTGAGGCGCAACTCAAGACCGCGCAGGCGGACCTCGAGAAGGCCAGGGAGAGCCTCGGAGACACGGGCCGCGACAACGCCGAGGTCCAATCGGCGATGGCCGCTCTCGAGCGCGCCCGCGATGATCTTTCGCACACCTCGCTCTACGCACCTTCGAAGGGTGGCATCGCCGACCTCGCGATCACCGTCGGTCAGTACGCGAGCGCGGGGCAGCCGCTCATGACCTTCATCTCGGCCTCCGACGTCTGGGTGGTGGCGAACCTGCGTGAGAACAGCCTCGGCAACCTCGAAGCCGGTGATGCGGCCGAAATCCTGCTCGACGTGGCGCCCGGTCGCATCTTCCAGGGCACGGTGGCGAGTATCGGCTACGGGGTCGAAACCAGTCGCGACCCGCTCGGCGCGCTTCCGAGCGTCGGAAGCCAGAGCGGATGGCTGCGGGATCCGCAGCGTTTCCCTGTGATCATTCGCTTCGACGACGATTCCTCGCGCGGTCTGCGCCGGGCCGGCGGGCAGGCCGACGTGGTGATCTACACGGGCCGGAACTTCGTGCTCAACCCGCTCGCCTGGCTGTGGATCCGCTTCCTCGGGCTGCTCTCGTTTGTCTACTGACGCCGCGGTCGGCCTCGTCGCACACGCGGGCTTTCGCGATGCACGGAGCATCCGGATCCTGCGACTCGTCGTCGGCATCACGCTCGCGTCCGCGGTAGCGCTCGGAATCGGCTGGCCGCTTTCGTTCCTGACGGCAGTGCTCGCCACAAGCCTGCTCGCTTCGGGCGCGCCGTGCCCGTCGCTCCGCACCGGCGCGGTTCTCGTCGTCGTCATCGCAGCGGCAGCGCTGTTCGGGCTCGCCGTGGTTGCACCGCTCGCGATCCACTACCCGCTCGTCTGCGCAGTCGCGATCGGCCTCTTCTTGTTCCTGATCTTCCGTGCGAGTTACGGCGGCACCTCGCCGTTCCTGATCTTGTGGTTGTTGATCGCAGTTCTGCTGCTCCCGATGATCGCGCAGGAATCGCTCGAGATGGCCCAGACGGTCGCGGAGGGAATGTTGATGGGCGGCGCGGCGGCGGTCGGCTTCACCTGGATCGCACACGCACTCGTCCCAGACCCGGAAGCACCCGGGACCGAAACCGCGGCCGAAGCACAGAAGCCAAGCGCCCCGAACGCAGCGCAACGCGACGCGCGTGCGACCGTCACCACCTGCGTCGTCTACCCCGCCGCACTGGCCTTCTACTCGTTCGGATTGATGAGCGAGCTGTTGATCCTCATCTTCATCGCAATCCTCGCCCAACAGCCGAGCCTGACCGCGGGCCGCAAGGCCGGCGGCGCGCTGATCCTCGGCAACCTCGCCGGGGGTCTCGCCGCCATGCTCTTCTACCAGCTGCTGGTCGCCGCGCCGACACTCGGTTTCTTCGTCGCGCTCACGGCCTTGACCACACTGGTGATCGGAACGCGGATCTTTTCGGAGCGACCCGAGGCACCCGTGTACGCGACCGTTCTGTCGACCGTGCTGCTGCTCGTCGGCGGCAGCATCGCTCCCTTCGGTGACGACGTAAGCGGCAGCTTCATGCTGCGGATCGGCCAGATCCTCGTAGCGGTCCTGTATGTCGTCGGCGCGTTGGCTCTCATCGACCGGATACGCACAGAGCGCGGAAGCACGGCCTGAGCATCGACGCGGCGCTCGACTTCCTGCCGCCCGGCGCCCACCTGGTGCCGGAACTGGTCGACAGCGAGGCGATCTGCTTGTTCGACCGCGCGAAGAACTGCCCGATCGACTTCGGTAGCTGACGCGACGCTCCGGCCGGATTCAGCAGTCGACGTTGCCACACCGGCGCACATGCGAAAGACTGCACCATGACCGACCTCCTCTCACTTTCGACCCGGATCATCGACGACGGCGCGGCGATCTTCCCGGTGCGCATCAACCAGGAACTCAGCGAGATCGA
>CAXMSF010000127.1:0-12937 GCA_964196055.1 uncultured Gammaproteobacteria bacterium
CGAGCGAGCCTCGTCGCTCGCCGGGCAGCGATCGCAATCATATCAGACTGATACATTGCACGACCTCGAAATCGCCCCCGTGGAGCCGCGTCGCCCCCGTGCGGTTGTTCAGCCGGGCAGCTCGGGTGGCAGGAATTGGGCTGTGCTCGCGGTGACGCCACCATCGACCGGGATCAGTACGCCGGTCACGAAGGACGCAGCCGGCGAAGCGAGGAAGCTGATCACACTCGCGACTTCGCCTGCTTCGCCCCAACGTTGAAGTGGAACGTGACGCCGAAGTGATTCGTACATTTCCGGAGCAGCATTTTCGATCATTGAAGTCATTCCGGTTCGGGTCGGACCGGGGCAGACCCCGTTCACGCGGATTCCGCGATGTGCGAGGTCGATCGCGGCCGCGCGGACGAGATTCACGACGCCCCCCTTGGCAGCGTTGTAGGCCCACATCCCCGGGTCGCCCGCGAGCCCGGAAACCGAGGCGGTCATCACCACGGCGGCGGCGTCCGACTCCGCGAGCGCGGGAATCGCCGCACGCAGGCCGAGCACGCTGCCGCGGAGGTTGACGTCCACGACGCGCTCGAAGGTCTCGATCGGCAGTGCTTCGATCGAGCCCGCGCTCGCGAGGCCTGCATTCAGCACGAGCACATCGAGTCCGCCGAAGCGCTGGCGCGCGAGCTCGACCGCAGCGGCATTGTCATCGGCGGACGTCACGTCGCCGACAAGCGGAGCGATGCCGTCAGCGCCATCGGTCCAGGTCAAAGCCTCGCGGTCGAGATCGACGGCGACGACCGCGGCGCCGGCGAGGGCGAGTTGCTCGCTGGTGGCGCGTCCGATTCCGCTGGCCGCGCCGGTCACGATCGCGACGCGTCCGTCGAATGTTCTCATCTCGATTCTCCTCGACGGGCGGTGTGCAGCCGCGCCCGTTGGGCTCAGGCCGCCTGGGCGGCGAGCTTGCGTTCGCGAGCAAATAGGAACAGCGGGTACGCGCAGGCAAATGCGACCGTGAAGCTCAGTAGCGCATAGACCCACCAGTGCCGAACGCCGACGCGACGCGCCTCGGCGGGCAGCCAAATCAGAAATGCGACGAAGGCGACCGAGAGGTCGGCACTGATCGACCCAGCGGCGGGATTCGCATAGCCGCCCGCGATGAAGGTTGCGACGTCGAAGCTGCCTTGCTCGGCCATGAACTGGAGATTGAAGTAGCCGGTCGCAATCAATCCGATGACCGCGAGTGCTGCGTAGATCCCCTGTCGAACGGTCAATCCCATGCTTCACCTCATGACGCCGACGTCCGCCGGCATCCAAAATCCGGTCGCGGCGGCTTGGTTCGTCGCCACGGCACCCCATTTCTCGAGCACCGCCGCATGCTATCACGCCGCTGCGCCCGACGGCTGTAACGCTATCTTCGATCCATCGTGAGGGTGCGCGAAGGCTCGACCCGCCGGCAGCCGCCGGACGGTACAGGCAGCGGGGTGTGATGACATGAAGCGGCGATCTCGAAGTGTGGCTGCCGAGCCCGTGGTGCCGTCGCCGCTCTCGTCTCGGCAGGTTGCCACGGAATTTCTACAGCTGCTCGATGACGGTGCCGAACTGCGCGCAGTCGGCGATGTGCGCGATCACCCGGAGCGGCTGCTCGAAGGCGGCTACACGCCGAAGCACCGGGTCGAACTCTTCGATGCAACTTTCTACCTCACCAACATGCGTCTGGATGACAACTTCCGCTTCTTCGTCGCCTATGTACTGCTCGCGCCGGGGCGGGGCGGGCGGCCGCGAAGGCCGGTGATCCATCCGCGAATCTTCTACAAGGATTCCTCGCTCGTCTGGCGCTCGCCCACACACTCGATCCGTTCCGAGGAGGACAACTGGATCGGCAAGGGTGATCTGAAGTGGATGGTCGTGAACGGTGAAGAGATCGAGTACAGCGCCGAGGAAACCACGAACCTTCCGCTCGAAATGCAGTCGGCGCTCGACAGCGTCAGTCGACGCAGCCGTGCGCGACGCGACCGCCGTGCAATCGAGTGGGTGCTGCGCAGCGCCCCGGATGGCCGATTCGAGCCGTACCGTGATTTCTCGGGGCCGCGCGCGAAGGCGATGGCGGATCCGCGCCGTCGGATCAACGGCGGTCGCGATATCGCGGTGTTCGAGTGCGAGAACGACCCGACCTCACTGCGTTTCGTCGCCGGCTTCGAGCCGGATTTCGAACGCGGCGTCGTCGCGGTGAGCGACTCGGGTAGCAATCTCTACGGCGGGGCCGTGCGGAAGTTCCGGATTCTGTCGACGAACCGAAATGTCCAGTATCAGTTCATCGCGGGGCCGCGGCAGGTCTGGATCATCCCGCCGCAACCACTCACGACCGAGCTTTCGAGCTACGGCGTGCGAACCGTCGACGCCAACGCGCCGGAAGACCTGTGCGTTCCGGGCTACGAGTACCACTTCTACGATGACAGCGAAGATCCGCCCGTGCTCCATAGCCAGATCCCGGAAGGCTTCGTGGGCGAGGTGAGCGAGGTCGACCCGGCGCGCGCCGATGCGTCGCCGTGGATCGAGCAGATGCCCGTGATCCGCGAATTCAGGAAGAAGCTCGGGATTCGACGCGCGCGTTGACCCCCGCTCGTGGGGTGCCGGTCAAGGCTTCGCGGGCCGATCGAAACGCCACGCGAGGAAGGTTTCGACATCGTCGGCCGCTGATTCCGCCTCACTGCGTATGAACTCGTGCTGCGAGTGAAGGCCGTTTTCGATCAGCCGACGCACGCGGTTCGGGTCGAGGATGCCGAAGCGGCGCGCGAGGTGGCCGAAGCCGCGCAGCGCCGTTCCGCGAACTTCTGCACTGCGGTGCTTGGTGAGTTGCGCGCAACTGCACTCCGCCCACACGCGTGCGTCCGATTCGAGTGCGACCTCGGCGATCAGGTCCTGGAGTTCGAAGGGGTCGTCCCGAAGCAGTGCGCTTTCGAATCGATCTTCGACCGGCGCGCCGGGGGGCGGCATCGGAATGTCGTCGGGGTGCGGGGAAGGGGAGCGGCGGTTCATGACGCCGAGTCTACCCTGTGATCGCGGTCCGTCTGCATCGATTCGTACCCCCGGCCTTCGTTCAGGTGCCTCGATTGGGGGCGTGTTCGAGGTAGATCGGCGATGACCAGGCGCGTTCTTCCGCTTCGGATGTGCAGTCTTCCTCGTAGTCGGTCTTCGGGCCGCCGTAACACGGGTCGACCGCGCGGCATACGCCCGCCGGGTCGTCTTCGCAGCGAAGCGCGTCGGCGTTGATGGTGGGGGTGGGGGCCTGGATCGCGCGCACATAGTAGAGAGCGTCACGTGCCGAGGGGCCGAATTCCGGGTCGCTGAACTCGACCGTGCAGCCTTCGCCTCCGCCCGAGCAGGGGAGGACGCGCCACGGGTCTTCGATCAGATCGGCGACGGGCTCGTTTGGTGTGACCTGCGGTCGAATACGGACGACCTCGATCCGCGTGATGCGCTTGCGGGTGTCGGAAGGGTTGTAACATTCGCCGCGGCAGAGGTGATTCAGCCGGTCCGCCGACAGCGAGGCCACGCTGTGTTCGGGGCAGCCGGCTTTCTGCTGGAACGCGCCCGCGGCGCGCACCCGGAAGTGAGGCGTCCCGGAGTCGGTGGTTGCCGAGCCCATCGGCAGGTTCGCACCCGAATCGCGCAGCAGGTCGAACCACAGCAGGATGCGGTCGCCGCTGGTTCCGTAGACCTCCTTCCGGCCGAGAGCATCCCAGATCGAATTGCGGTCACGACCGCTGCTGTGCACCGCGACCAGGCCGCCGGTGCCGAAGAACGAGCTGAAGCGCTCGAACTCCGGTAGCGGAATCACTCCGGAGTCGATCGCGACGGAGTTCGGTTCGGCTGCTTCGCTTCGCGGGATGAAGCTTGCGAACTGTCCCAGCGCCGAATCGGTATTCAGCCGTCGGTCGATCTCCTTGTAACCCGTACCGGGCCGCGCGGTGTGGACGTCGCTCGACGCGATGAAGCCGAAACGAAAGCGCTTCGGGAGCTCGGGGTAGTCGAAGTTGGTGAGTGCGAGTGCATACTGCCCGGAGTTCGCCGGCCGGTAATTGAAAGAGGGCATGTAACAGTCGCGGCACTGACCCGCGTCGAGCCAGTCTTCGACGGTCGCGCCGGGCACGGTGACTGCGCCGGTGGTTCCCGCTTCGAGATAGTGCTGGCGTGCAATCAATGCTCGACGCTCGCACTCGTCGACGCTCTCCCCCGCGTCCATGCAGCGGTCGCGGATGATCTCGCCCGCGCGCCAACAGCTCGGCAGGTAGTCTGTGCTCGGCTCAGGGCAAAGGGCTCTGCCCTCGGAGTCGAATTCGATTGCGCGGAAGTCGCGGTACTCCTCGGAGTTCCCATGGCCCGAGAAGATCTCGAACAGCGGCTCGCGCTGTTCCGGGTCGTCGTGTGCGGCGAGCTGCTTGTCCCAGCTCGTACCCGGAGGCGTGTAGAAACCCCAGGTGTTGCCGTGCGGAATCACGAAGTACGGAAAGCCCCATTCGTCGAGTTTGCTGAACAGCTCTCCGGGAGTCGGAGCACCCTCCTGGCAATCGAGCGGCAGCTCGCGCACCGGAACACCGGTCGGGCACGGCTGGATCTCGTCGCGGTCCTGGTGGAAGCGCGCCGCATCGAGGTACGGCTGTCGGCCCGCATTGCCCGGCGCGCCCGCGATCATGAGCAGACGCAGTGCCGGGCCGATTCCCTGGGTTCCGCTGCCCGGAGGAAACAGCTGGTAGCGCGACGAGATCGGTCGGGCGGGGACCTTCTCTTCTTCGAGATGCTGCAGGATCACGTTCTTGTGGCCGTAGTGGTCGTCCGGAGTGGCGCCGATCTGGGTCCACTCCCAGCCGAGGAAGCTCACCAGGTCCGGTGATTCGGGGTCGCCGGCCACGGCCTGGCATTCGCGTAGCGAGCGCTTGGTTTCCTCCCACTGGAATGGCGTGAGTCCTTCGGCGTGGTCGTTGATCGACCAGAAATCGAGTCCCGAGCAGAAGCGCGCGTAGTCGCAGGCATCGGCGGTGGGGTGCGCGCCTTCGCCCTGGAACATCGGCAGGCTCAGCATGAAGGCGTCGAACGAGAAGCTGGTGTGCACGTGCAGATCGCCGAACAGGATCTGGCGGTCCACCGGCGCGTCGAGCGCCTTCGCCACCGCACGTCCGCTCCGGCTCTTCGCCTGCGTCCACGCCTCCGGCACGGGCTGTTCGGTGACTTCGCCGGCTCCGTGCCGTTGGCCCAGCCAGCCGTGTCCGAGCGCGAAACCGACGCCGGCGGCCAGGCAGGCGAAGATCGCCAGGATCAGCAGGACCTTGCGCAAGTCGAGTCCCTTTCGGCTCGCTGCCGTCAGGCGAGCTTCTCGAAGTAGCTTCGGAGCGTCGTCTTGCCGCGCGCGGGTGCTACGGCATCGACCTCCCCGGCCGTCACGATGAACTCGGCCAGGTCTCCGAACTGGGTGCTCAGCAGCCCGATCGTGCGCGCGAGGCCGCGCGCGAGCCACATCGGGATCACCGTGATCTTGGCGGGCTTGCCGAGTACGTCGAATGCGAGTTCGGCGACTTCGCGCTGCGTCAGGTTGTCGGGCCCGCCGGCTTCGACCTCGCGCGCGTCGCCTTCGGCCGCATCGACGCAGACCTCCGCGAGGTCACCGCCGAAGATCGGATTGAAATGGTTTGTGCCGTCGCCGACCAACAGCACCCGGCCGCGTTTCGCCATGTCGAGTACGGCTCCCATGTCGCTGAAGTAGCCCGAGGGCCGCACGATTGCATGGTCGAGCCCGGACGCCTCGAGATCGGTGACCACTTTCTCGTGAGCCTTCGTGATTGCGAGATCGGCGATCTGGTCCTCGCCGAGCATCGAGACGTAGACGAATTTCTGCACGCCGGCGCGCTTTGCGGCGTCGATGAGGTTGCGATTCGCCTGGTAGTCGACCTGCTCGAAAGTGAGACCGTCTCGCTGGCGCGAGATTCCAACCGCCGAAAAGGCCACGTCGATGCCGTCGAACAGGCCGTCGAGGGTTTCGGCTTTGGTGACTTCGCCGACGAAGACGTCATCGACCTCTTCGGGAGCGATTCCCGGCGCAGTGAAGGGACCGGCTTCTTCTAGCCGCTGCGTACTGCGGGTGAGTGCTCGAACCCAATAACCGCGTCGCTTGAATTCGAGGGTGACGAATTTTCCGAGGTAACCGGTTGCGCCCGCTACGACCACGCGTCGTTTGCTGCCGTCCGGTTTCAAGGGTCCGCCTTCGGGCATGTCGGCCTCCATTCAGGTTCCTGCGAGCCGAGCGACGACGGGTGCGAAGTCGTCCATCTGGGCATCGCCCACGGTTACGTAGCTGATTCCGTAGCGCTCGCGCCGACGCTGCAATTCGTCACAGATGCTGTCGACCGAGCCGAATAGACCGTGCGGGTGTGCCCGCATTTCGTCGGCAGTGAGCCCGAACGCTCCACCCATGCCTTCGGCCATAGCGTCGCCCTGGTCGCCGACGAAGGTGAAGTACGCGCCGATTTCGAGCTCGATCGCGTCGAAACGGTCGCCGGCTGCGCGTTTCACCCACTCGAGTTTCTGGGCGGTGCATTCGGCGGTCGAGTTCTGTGGACCATCCAGGCCGAGTTTTCCGGAACGGTTGTTGAAGTTGAAGCTCACGATGTCGGCCTCGCGGCCCGCAAGCGAGAGGACGCGCTTGCCGCCACCGCCGATCATCAGCGGCGGATGCGGCCGCTGCAGTGGTTTCGGACGGCCCTCGAAGCCGCTCACCTGGAAGTGCTCGCCGGCGAAGTCGACCGGTCCATCGGCCATCAGCTGCTTGATCAGTTCGACCGCCTCGCCGAGGCGCGAAATCCGCTTGCCGGGCGGGTCGTAGGGAATCGCGGCCGCGGCGTACTCGTTCTCGAGCCAACCCGCTCCGAGACCGATTTCGATCCGGCCCTCGGAGAACAGGTCGAGGGTGGCGACCTCTTTGGCGAGCATGACGGGGTGGCGATAGTCGATGCAGAAGACCCGGCAGCCGACTCGGAGCGTCGTCGTCGCGTCGGCCGCCACGGCCATCGCGGGAACCGTGGCGATCTCCTGCGGCGGATGGCCGGACGCCTCCTGTGCGGGGCCGGGGCCGAGGAAATGGTCGGCGAGATTCAGCACCGAATAGCCGTGGGCTTCGCTTCGGCGCGCGATGTCGCGCCAGGCATCACCCGATGTCGCGCTGAACGACTGCACACCAAAGCGGAACGGTCGCTGCTTCGACACGTGCTTCTCCCTGTTCGCGCCTTGGCTCCGCGCGGACGGTCAGTCGAGGTCGAAGGCCGCGAGGATTCCATCCGCGCGGACCTGGAAGCCTGCTTTCAATTCGGGATGGGGCAGGATGTAGAGGTCGCCGCGTTTGATGCCACGAATGACACGCTCGGCAATCTCGCTCGGCTCGGTTGCGGTCGCGAGCATCTGCGTCATGAAGGCGTCCGGTTCTCCGGCCCCGTATTCGGCCGGGCGATTGCGATGGCTCGTGTGCAGCTGAGTCTTGACGAAGGACGGACACAGCACCGAGACGCCGATATTGAACGGGGCGAGCTCGCCGTGGATCGTTTCGGAGATTCCGACGACGGCGTACTTGGTTGCGGTGTAGATACTGAGAGTCGGCAACGCCATCAGTCCCGCGACGGATGCGGTATTGACCACGTGCCCGCCTTCTCCATGTTGCTTGATCAGGGGCACGATGCTCTGGACACCGTGAACGACGCCCATCAGGTTCACGCCCAGACACCACTTCCAGTCTTCGGGAGTGGTCTCGTCCATTGCACCCGAGGGTGCGACGCCCGCGTTGTTGCAGAGGATGTGGATCTTCTCGAACGCTTCGACGGCCTGCGCGGCCGCGGCCTTGACCGACTCCGGGTCGGAGACGTCACATCGAACTCCGATCACCTCGGCTCCATCGGCGCGGAGTGATTCTTCGGCTTTTTCGAGTGCGCCGACTTCGATGTCCGCAAGGACGACCTTGGCGCCCTCGCGCGCGAAACCCTGCGCGAGCCCCAGGCCGATGCCCGATGCACCGCCAGTCACGAACGCCACTTTGCCTGTGAGATCATCCATTCGTCAATTCCCCGGAGAGCGGACGGTCGAGACACCGCGCCTGGGCGGCGCCCGCCGGCGCGTGCGGGCACGAGCGTGCCACAGCGTGCGGGTGATCGAAATGGACAATTCCGGACGAGTTTTCCGTATTCCGCCTGGGGGAATCGACACAGGGTGAAGCGTCGCGATCAACCGCTCGTCGTGGCCGCGGCGTCGGAACCCTCGAAGTCCGGATCGGAGACGATTGCCTGCTTCTCGGGAGTGGCGTTCGGTTTTCGGAGTCGGTCCAAGGCGCCCTTGAGGTCCTCGAGGATCATGTAGTGGGCCGGAACGACCAGCAAAGAGATCAGCGTGGCGTACAGTACGCCGAAGGCCAGCGAAATGGCCATCGGGATCAACAACCTGGACTGGATGCTGGTTTCGGCGAGCAGCGGCGTGAGGCCCGCGAAGGTCGTCAGCGACGTCAGCATGATCGCACGGAAACGGGAGCGACCCGCCTGGGCCAGCGCTTCGCGGATCGTCATTCCGTCGGCGCGAAAATGATTGACCTTGTCGACGAGTACGAGGCTGTCGTTCACGACGACTCCCGACAGAGCCACCAGCCCGATCACCGACATCATGCTGAAGTCGTACCGCATCAGGACGTGCCCCCAGGCCGCGCCGACGAGGCCGAACGGAATGGCGGACATGATGATGAGCGGCTGGCTGTAGGACTTCAGCGGAACGGCGAGCAGTGCGTAGATGACCAGCAGCGCCATCATCCAGCCCTTGGCGAGACTGGCGAGGAATTCGCTCTGCTCGCGTTGCTCGCCACCGAACGACACGGAGACGGACGGGAATCGCTCGTAGAACTTCGGAAGCGAACCGGTCTTGAACGTGGCGAGTACCTCATTGGCATTGGTCGTGCTGTCATCGACCTGGGCGATGACGTTCACGACGCGGCGTCGGTCGACACGGGAGATCGATGTGAAGCCCACGTCGAGCTTCATGCGTGCCACGCTCCGGAACGGTACCGCGGTTCCGTCAGCGGTCCGGATGCGCATGTTTTCGAGATCTGCGAGCGAGCGCCGGTCGCTCTCGGGGTAACGGACCATGACGGGAACGTCGTCCCGCCCGCGCTGCACGCGTTGGGCCTCCTCGCCGTAGAACGCCTGACGCACCTGGTGACCGAGGTCGCGTGCGGTCAGCCCGAGCGCCTCGGCGGAAGGAAGGATCTCGAGTTCGAGTTCCTGCTTGCCGCCCCGGAAGGTATCTCGGATGTCGATCACGCCGGGAAACTGGCCGAGTTGGACTCGGACTGCGCGCGCCGCTTCGCGCAATTCGTCGAGACGGGGGCCGCTGAGTTCGATCATCACGGGCGAACCTGCGCTCATGATCGATGAGCTGAAGGTCAGCTCTTCGGCTCCGGCGACGGCTCCGGCCTCCTGGCGCCAGCGTCGCGTGATCTCGGCGACGCTCTGGTCGCGATCCTCGGCCGGGACCACCTGGACGAGCACCTCGCCGATGTTGCCGGCCTTCCTCCAGGCCGCCGCGAACGCCGCGGGTCCTTCAGCCTGCTTGAACTTGTAGGGCTGTTGGCCGACGGTCGTCTGCAGGTGAGCGAAGATCGAGACGCCGAGGTCGGCTTCCACGCGCCGCGCGGCATCGGCGAGCTGCTTGATTCCGAGACCGGTGACATTGGAAGGTGTTCCCTGAGGCATCGTGAGGTAGGCGACGGTGGCTTCGCCTTCGACCTCGGGCTGGAAGTGGAAGCGCAGCCACCCGCCTGCGAGCAGCCCGATCGTCAGCAGCAGGGTGAAGATTCCGCAAGCGGTCGCGAGGTACCGCCACTCGATCGCGCGGTCCAGCAGTGGCCCGTATCGCCTATCGATGAAGCGCGCGAGGCCGGTGGCGATGCGATCCTGGAATCGGCGCCATGCGGAAGAGACGGGGTTCGCCGGAGCGCGGTCGGTTTGAGCGCCATGGCCGAGGTGGGCGGGCAGGATGAGAAGCGACTCGAACAGCGAGAAGAGCAGGCACAGCACGACGATCATCGGGATGACCATCACCATCTTGCCCATCGGCCCGGGTACGAAGAACATCGGCGCGAACGCCGCGACGGTGGTCAGTACGCCGAAGATTACCGGGACGGCGATTCCCTGTGCGCCCCGGATCGCGCCCAACAGCGCGTCGCCGCTGCGCTCCTGCTCGGTGTGGGCATTCTCACCGACTATGATCGCGTCGTCGACGACGATCCCGAGCACGACGATGAAGGCCATCAGCGAAATCAGGTTGAGCGACAGATCGAGGCTCGGCATCAGCGCGAGCACGCCGAGGAACGACAGCGGGATGCCGAGGCTCACCCAGAGTGCGAGTCGCAGTCGCAAAAAGAGCGCCAGTACGATCAACACCAACACGAAGCCCGTCTTGCCGGCGCCCAGCAGCGTGTCGAGGCGGTCGCGCAGGAATCGTGCGTCGTTCTGTGAGATCGTGAGGGTGATGCCCTTTGGTAGCGTGGCTTCGGTGCGCTCGAGGTAGCTCTCGACGGTGGCGGCGATTTCGAGTGCGCTCTGCTGGCCGACTCGGTAGACCTGCACCAACACCGCCGGGCGGCCGTCGAAGCGGGAGACGAGCTCGGCTTCTTCGAAGCCGTCGACCACGGTTGCGACATCTCCGAGGGTGAGCCGCGTGCCGTCATTGCGCGAAATCAGCGGCACGCGTTCGAAGTCGCCGCCGCGGTAGGCCTGTCCCTTGGTGCGAAGCAGGATCTCGCCGCTGTCGGTGCGAATGGTACCGCCGGGCAGATCGAGCGACGAAAGCCGGATCGCTGCGACGATGTCGTCGAAGCCCAGGCCATGGCGCTGCATGTCGCGCTCCGAGAGCTCGATCGAGATCTCGTAGTCGCGGGTCGCGGCGAGCTTGGCATCGCTGATCTGCGGCAGGCTCGTCAGTTCGTCGCGGATGCGCTCTCCGAGGGTCTTGAGTTCGCGCTCGTCGACCTGTCCCGCGATCGCAATGTCGAGCACCGGAACGCGCAGCTCGGCTTGGGTGACCTGCGGTGCCTTCGCGTTGTCCGGGAAGCTCTCGATGCGGTCGACCCGGTTGCGGACTTCGTCGAGTCGTCGGCGGACGTCTTCGCCGACCATCAATTCGACGCTGACGCTGCCCTGTCCTTCAGAAGCCGTCGACTTGATTCGCTTGATGCCCTGGAGCCCGTGGAGCGCTTCCTCGATCCGTATGCAGATCGCCTCCTCGACTTCGGTCGGCGACGCACCCGGATATTCGACGGAGGCGCTGATGACGTCGATGCTGATCTCGGGGAAGATCTCGCGCTTGATCGACGGCAGGGCGAACAGGCCCCCGACGATCAGCATGAGCATCAAGAGGTTCGCGGTGACGTGGTTGCGCGCGAACCATGTGATGGCCGCGTTCACGGGGTCTCGGCTCTGGCGAGATCGGGTTTGACTTCGACGGGCATGCCCTCGATGGTGAGCGCGAGCGGCGAGGTCACGACGCGGTCGCCGGGCTCGAGCCCGGAGGCGACGAGCACGCGGTCCGTCAATCGTTGGAGCAGCCTGATCGGTCGCACGCGCGCGCGGCTCTCGGCGTCGACGACCAAGACGCGATTATTTCCGCGCAATGCGCTGCGCGGAAGCGAGTAGACGTCGTCGACGAGGCGCCCCTCGATTTCGGCCTCGACGAACAGTCCCACCGCGAGGGGCGGGCGATCGGGATCGTCGCCGCGGCCATAAGGGTCTTCGACTCGCGCGACGGCGTGGATCATGCGGGTGCGCGGATCGAGTTCGCCCTCGGTGCGGACGATCCGACCGTTCCAGCTGAAACGCTGGCCTCCGTAATCAGCCGACAACACGACCTCGGGCTGCGGGGCTTCGCCGCCTTCATCTCGGTAGTCGATCGGCAGGTCGACGAAAGCAGCGACGTCGTTCGGGATCGGCAGCCGGACTTCGGCGTAGTCGACCGCATAGATGCGGGCGACGGGGTTGCCGCGGTTCACGAACTGGCCGACGTCGACGTGCTTGGTACGGATGCGGCCAGCAAACGGCGCCCTCACCTTGGTCCGCTGGAGGTCGTGGCGAGCCTGGGTGAGCGAGGCCTCGGCTTCCAGCCGGTTGGCTTCCATGACCAGCAATGCGTTCTCGGCATCGTCGAGCGAGACCGGGCTCGTGACGCCGCGCTGAGAGAGCTTGCGCTGCCGCTCCGCAGCGCGCTTCGCGAGTGCGAACTGACTCTCAGCGCGCGAGAGGGATGCTTTCGCGCGCGTCATCGCGACCTCGTAGTCGCGCGGGTCGATCTCGATCAGCGGTGCATCCTGCTCGATGAAGCCACCGGCGGCGAGGCTCGGGGAAACCCAGGTGATGCGCCCGGAGACCTCGGCGATCAGGTCGCTCTCGGTGCGCGGCGCGACGGTGCCCTGGGAGTGGACCTTCAGGTGAACGCTCTCCGGTTGCGCGTTCATTACATGCACCATCGGCGTCGACTGCGACGGCGTGCGAGTCGCGACGCTCGGACGCGCCATCACCATTCCACCACCGATCAGCAGGCCGATGGTCAGCACGAGCACCGGGAACAGCACCTTGGGGTAGCGCTTCAGGATGTCGAAGGCGGCGGCGGCGCGGAGTTTCACAGGGGTGCTTCGTGTTCGGGCTTCCTGACTCACGGGGTGTTCTCCAGGGCTCGTTGGCCCGGGGCGCGGCGGGCGGAGGCGGGGGCACTGATGCCCCCAGATACGAATGCAATCACAGATTCGAGTTTCTCCTCGATCGATATGACCTGCGGCGAATGGCCGGGGATGAAGTCGAGTTCGGAGTTTCCCGAGAAGAGTGTGAAGATCGAGCCCATTGCGAGGCGGAAGCGCTCGGCGATGAGCTCTTTCGGGAGG
>CAXMSF010000128.1:0-20380 GCA_964196055.1 uncultured Gammaproteobacteria bacterium
CTTCATCGTCGAACCGCTCCGAATGCTCGATTGCTGCATGGAGAGCGACGGTGGCGTCGCGATCGTGGTAACGAGCCTCGAGCGAGCCCGCGATTTACGCTGCAGGCCCGTCCGAATCTGCGCTGCAGCGCAGGGAGCGACGAACGAACAGCAGATGATGACCGGTTTCTACACCGACGACATCACCGGACTTCCCGAGATGGGGCTGGTAGCGAAGCAGCTCTATGCGACCGCGGGAATCGGCCCGAAGGATGTGCAGGCCGCAATCATCTACGACCACTTCACACCGTTCGTGCTGGCACAACTCGAAGAGTTCGGGTTCTGCGGGCGCGGCGAGGCGAAGGATTTCGTGAAGGACGGCAACATCGGTGCCGGCGGCAGCCTGCCTACCAACCCGCACGGCGGTCAACTCGGAGAGGCATACATTCACGGCATGAACGGAATCGCCGAAGCGGTGCGCCAGCTCCGGGGCAAAGCGGTGAACCAGATCGACGGTGCTGAGCACATGGTCGTCACCGCCGGCACCGGTGTGCCGACGAGCGCCTTGCTGCTCGGGGCCGACGGCTAGCAGCGTGAAGGCGAAGCATTTCGCGCGACGACGCGGAGACTCGAGCGCAAAGTCGCCAACGCGCAGCGGGGGGCTCGACCGGACTGCTACGGGCGGTCCGACACGGAGGTCCGCTCGAAACTCGCCGCGACCTCGCGGAACTGCGGCATGAATTCGTCGGCAGCCGCGGTGCCGACGAGCCCCTGAACGAGGTAATAGCGCGCACCATCGCTCGCGAACGCCTGGTAGACATCGATCGCGGTTCCCGATTCGCGGTCGACGGCCGTCGCGACGATTTCATGCCCACCCATGTCTCCGAGCGCGATCGGGCCTTCCGAGACGATCCGTGCGTCGCTCAGTTCCGGCATCTCGACCAACTGCGTTCGCGCGAACGCCGCGAGGTCGACCGGCTTGCCCGCTGCCTTCGTCGACCCCACGAGCAGCAGCGGCTCTTCGGGATCGAGCACTTCGCGATGTCCACCTTGGGTGAGAACGATCATCTGCGGCAGGCGATCGGAGACCTTGAGCAATTCGGTCTCGGAGATGATGAAGCCGAGTTCCGTAGATATTTCGGTGATGACTCGCGGATCCCAGAGTGCGCCGAGCAGGATCTGCTCGAGCGCGGGGCCGACGCTCGGCGACAATTCCTTCGTTGTGGAAGCGGTCAGCACGACCGAATAGTCGCCGGCACCGAAAACCAGCATCCAACGCCGAATCGTCCCCCGCGAAGAGGACTGATCGATCGCGTGCACGAAGAGCGCGGTGCGACCGTCGATTACGACGTTTTCGGAACGCAGAGTCCGCAGCCCGCGATCGGCAAGCGCTTGCGGCGACATCGCCGCGTACATGTATTCGGTCGATCGCGCCACCTCGGTGATCATCACCGTGGAAACCCGATCGGACGCGACCAGCCCCGGGAATTCCTCGGTCAGACGAAATTCTTCGGGAATGATGAAACTGATGCCCGTATGAGGAATCCGGGTATGGACGGGCGGGGGCGGCTTGGTCTGACAAGCCGCCCCCGCCACGAGCGCGACGAGCAGAGCGACCGCTCCCCAGCGAACGAAGACGGATCTACGGCGCAACGATCACCTTCCCGTAGGTCTTGCGGGATGCCAGCGCGTCGAGTGCCACCGATACGTCGTCGAGGCTGAAGGTCTTGTAGATCACCGGTTTGATCTTTCCCTCGGCGTGCAGTGCGAAGAGCGCGTCAAAGGTCTCGATCATCCGCGCTGGATCGTTCACGGCGTGTGCGCCCCAATGCAGGCCGGTCACCGAGATGTTCTTCAGCAGGATCCGATTGGCCTTCACCTCGGGAATGCGACCGCTCGCGAATCCGATCACGACCAGACGACCGTTCCAAGCGATGCACTTGAGCGATCGGTCGAAGACATCGCCGCCGACTGAGTCGTAGATCACGTCGGCACCCTTGCCGTCGGTCAGCTCCTTCACCCGTTCGACGAAGTCCTCCTCGTTGTAGTCGATGAGTTCGTCTGCGCCGTTTTGGCGCGCGATCTCCAGCTTTTCCGCACCACCCGCAGTCGCAATCACGCGTGCTCCGAGGGCCTTGCCGATCTGGACCGCGGCCAGGCCGACGCCGCCGGCCGCCGCGTGCACGAGCAGGTTTTCATCCGGCTGCAGATTGCCGCGATATACGAGGCCCGCATACGAAGTCGGATAGACGATCGGGAGCGCGGCACCTTCGGCGTACGACATGCCGTCGGGAAGTCGGTACGTCGACGACGCAGGCGACAACGCGACCTCAGCGAAACCCCCGAGACCGTTCGACGCGAAGACACGGTCGCCAACTGCGAACTCTTCGACGCCCTCACCGACTGCGCGCACGATCCCACCGATCTCGGCGCCCGGAATGAACGGGAAGGGTGGCTTGACCTGATATTTCCCCTGGATCATCAGGATGTCGAAGAAGTTGCAGCCCGCGGCGTGCACCTCGATCGAGACCGTCCCGGGGCGAAGCTCGGGTTCCGGCACGTCGGCGACTCTGAGTTCACTGGCTTCCAGCCAACGATCGACGGTGACTGCGCGCATCGGAGCTTCCTTTCGGCTCGAGTGGACGGCGGGATTCTAGCCGTTTCGGACGGTAGACTGTGCCGACCAGGACCGCGAATCGCCGAGACGGATCGGAGCTCCCGATGGACGCAGTGAAGTTGAAGCGCGATGCCCGCGATGCCGTGGACGCGATGCGCCAAGAGCTGCTGGATCTTTCCCACACCATCCACGCGAATCCGGAGCTCTCGTTCGAGGAGCATCAGGCGGCTGCGCTGCTGTCCGATGCGATCGAACGGGCCGGACTCGAAGTCGAACGCGGCTCCTACGGACTCGAGACGGCCTTCTGCAGCGATTTCGGCGCTGATGACGGCGCCTGCGTGGCGCTGCTGGCCGAATACGATGCGCTGCCCGGCATCGGCCATGCCTGCGGGCACAACCTGATCGCCACGGCCAGTGTCGGCGCCGGACTCGCGCTCGCGCGCCTCGGCGAAGCGCTTCCGGGGCGGGTTCGTATTCTCGGCACGCCGGCCGAGGAGACGGGCGGCGGCAAGGAACTGATGGCGCGCAACGGCGCTTTCGACGGGGTCGACGCGGCGATGATGATCCACCCCTCGAGCGTGAACCTCGTCAACATGCCGTGCATCTGCATGGCGGAGGTCGAGGTTCGTTACCGGGGAACTGCTGCACATGCGTCGGCGATGCCCGAGCGCGGCGTGAACGCGCTCGACGCCCTGGTGATCGCATACCAGGCGATCGGCGCGTTGCGACAGCACATCGCGCGCGACGAGCGACTGCACGGAATCATCAGCAACGGTGGCCAGGCGCCGAACATCGTGCCCGACCTCGCCGTCGGTCGCTTCTACGCGCGCGCAGCCGACGCCGAACGACTGATCGCGTTGAAGCGACGCCTCGAGGGCTGTTTCGAGGCGGGCGCCGCCGCGACCGGAGCGAAGCTGGAGATCGACTGGTGTGACGTCGACTACCGCGACATCCGCTTCAACGCGCCGCTAGCTGAGCGTTTTCAAGAAAACGCCGAGCAGCTCGGGCGGGATTTCTTTCCGATCGACAAGTTCCCGTCGAACTTTCGGGGAAGCACCGACATGGGGAACGTGAGTTATCGCCTTCCGTCGATCCACCCGATGATCGCCGCTGCACCAATTCACTGCACGATCCACAACCCCGAATTCACGAAATGGGCCGGATCGGAAATGGGTGACTCGGCCGCGCTCGACGGCGCAAAGGCGCTTGCGATGACTGCAATCGATTTTCTTTGTGACGAAGACCTCCAGAAGCGCTCGCGCAGCTGGTTCGAGGCGGATGCACCGAATGACACCTGAACTCCCCCCGCAAGACGCCACGGGGCTTCAACAAGTCCACCCGGACGCGTGGATCGCACCGTCCGCACACCTGACGGGCAGGATCTCGATCGACGCAGGTGCGTCGCTCTGGCACAACGTCGTCGCACGCGCGGAATGTCAGTCGATTTCGATTGGACGATTGAGCAACATCCAGGACTTCGTGATGATCCACGTCGGCTACGAGTCACCGACACGAATCGGCGATTTCTGCTCCATCACGCACCACACGACGATTCACGGCTGCACGATCGAGGACGCCTGCCTGGTCGGAATCAACTCAGTCATCATGGACGACGCCGTGATCGGCAGGGGGTCGATCGTCGCCGGCGGCGCGATGGTGACCGAAGGCAAGGTCTTCCCCCCGAATTCCATCATCGCCGGCGTGCCCGCGAAACTGATCGGTGAACGCGACAGCGCGCGCGCGAACCGCATGAACGCCTGGCTCTACCACTACAACGCCGAGGCCACGCGCCGTGGCGAATTCCGCGCCTGGGAGGGCCCGGATTTCGAGGCCTGGCGCGCAGCGAAACAAGCGGAGGTGGACACGGACCGCGATCGCTAGTTCGGTGCCAGGGTGGGTCTGGGTGCTCGAGCTGGGACGCGGATCGGGCCGGCAGTGGGGCGACGGGTCGCGCGAGTCGCGACCCTGCTAGAGAGGGGGGGAGCGGGGTTCGAGGCCTCGGAACAGCAGCGCGACCGAGGCCTCGATTGCGTTGCGGCAGGCCGCCTCGGATGCCAGTCCATTCGCCCACGAGAGCCGCACCCCGCTCGCGATGTGGAAGATCGCGCGAGCTGCGGCGAGCACGTCGAGGTCGGGCGCGAGGTCGCGTTTGCGGCCGACCTGGAGGATCTCGGTCAACAGCCCCAGCGTACGATCGTTCAGCGTCAGCACGCGACGCGCGACACGCGCTTCGGGGTAGGTCGTTGCGCGCAGCGCGATCACCGTGAGATCTGGATCGCGCGCGAGCATCTCGTGCTGGACCGCGAAGAAACTGGCGATGCGTTCCCGGGTCGGAGCAGCGCGATCGTCCTGTTCGCGGAAACGGGCCCAAGCCTCCTCTTGCGTATCGGCGAGTTCGAGAATCAACAGTTCGTGCTTGCTCTGGACGTGGCGATAGATCGAACTCGCACCCATGCCCGCGCGCGCCCCGATGGCTCGCAGGGTGGCGCCGTCGAATCCCGACTCACGGAATAGCTCGCGTGCGGCGGCGCGAATCCGCGCGCGACTGCGACGGCCGCGCGCGAGGCGGCCGTCGTCGGGGCGGAGCGGAGCCTTGGACTTGCGGACGGCGGGGGTTTCGAGCGTGGAATCCGACATTTGTGCGAACAAGGTCGCAAAATTTTCCGCCTTTGTCATCCGCAGCTGACAATGGCTTCAACTGTCTAATTTTAAAGGGAAAATCTCCCTACAGCTGCTAATCAAAATCCTTGCGGAGATCCGGGATGTCGAATTCGCTGCTCGACTCGAGTCGTGACTTCGCGGCGTCGTCGAGATCGTCGGGCACCTTGATCTGGATCACTGCGAATAGATCGCCGGCCTGCCCTCCGGATGGGCTCGGAACCCCCTTGCCGCGCAAGCGCAACTTCGTCCCGCCGTCGGTTCCTGCCGGGACGGAGACCGTAATCCGCCCCGTCAGCGTCGGAACATCGACCTTCGAGCCGAGGATGGCCTCCTTGACGGTAATGGGCACGTCGATGTAGAGGTCGCGCTTTTCGCGCCGGAACAGCGCGTGAGGCCGCACCCGGATCCGGGCGAACAGATCGCCCGGGGGACCGCCACCATGGCCCTCCCCCCCCTTGCCGCGCAAGCGGATCTGACCGCCGTCGGCGACGCCGGCTGGAATACGGACCGCAACCGTATCGGTTCGGCTGCCACCGTCCGCGGTCGGCCGGTTGATCGTGAGGCGCTGCTCGCCGCCGAGGGCCGCCTCGCTGAAGTCGAGCGTGAGATTCGCCTCGAGGTCCGGCCCGGCGCGCCGCAACGGACCGCCGCGAAAGCCCGCGGGCCCGCCACCGCGCGAGAACAGGTTCGAAAAGAGGTCCTCGATCCCTCCGCCACCGGGCGCCCCACCCGTAAAACCGCCGCCGAAGGCCTGGTTCGCCTGCCTCGCACGCTCCGCATCGAAATTCGGATCGAGCGCGATCTCGCCGAACTCATCGAAGGCGCTGCGCTTCTCCGAGTCGGAGAGCACCGCATAGGCCTCCGAAACACGCTTGAAGCGCTCTTCGGCGACTTTGTCGTCGGGGTTCACGTCGGGATGCAACTCACGCGCGAGCTTGTGGTAAGCGCGGCGGATCGCGTCGACGTCGGCGTCCCGCGACACTCCGAGCACGGAGTACGGGTCTTTTCGGGGGGCGTCGGCCATCGTTCAGCTGGGCTCGCCGGTGGTCACCACGAGTTGCTCGGGATCCTCGATCCGCTTTCGAATGCCTTCGAGCGTGTGATACGAATAGAGGCCGTCCTCGATCCGCTCGTCGTAGGTCCATGCGAGCGAAAACTTGCGACGGCCGTTCGCGCCGGTCTCGACCCGTCCCATCACGCCGAAGATCGATGCCGTCCCGTATTCCCAGAGGTGGTGGAAGCCGGCCGGGTAGTCGATCGAGCCGAGGTTCGCGACGAAGGCCGACGTGAACAACGGATCGCCATCGATCATGGATCGCGGCATCAGGCCCCGATTGTCGAGCCAAGCCATCAGGGCCATCACGAAGGTGATCGAAAAGCCCGGCAGCCGCACCGCCAATCCCATTTCCTTGTCGCTCGTCGTCTTCTTTCCGGAGCGACCGAATTGCAACTTGTCGTAGATCCCATCCACCATCTCTTCGAGTGTCTCGGTCGTCGGGTGGAAGCGCTTCTTGATGGTGATCAGCGGAGACCCGTCCTTGACCTCCTTCTTCGCGCTGAACGTGAGCCACTCGCCATCGCGCTGCCACAACTGCCGGGCCTTCACGAAGCGGTTCACCCCCGGCCGCAGGTACATCGCCTGCGAAAGCGATCGTAGGAACAGGTGAAATAGCGTGATCGGCCGGTCGGGCGGCCGGTCGACGTTCTTCTTCGCGAGAAATTCGAGTGCCGCCTCGACCTCGACCTCCTGCATCATGTAGAAGACGGAGTCGTTCCGGCGCGGCGATACGTACGGCATGAACCGACGCATCGTCGAGAGTTCTTTCACCAGGGTGGCGTCGGGGCGCCGTCCGAACATCGCGCTTCCTCTCAGGCGGGTCAGGTCCGCCCGGCGAGTCTACTGCGCTCGCGGCCCGTTCGAAATCGCGACCGCGGCGGGGCGGTGCATGCGCCAGATCGGCACATCCAGGACCTCGATGCGACCAGCCAGTTCGAAACCGACGCTCGCGTAGAACGGCAGATTCGACTCGCGGTCCGTTTCCAGGTAGGCGGGCATCCGGCTGCCGTCTACGCCTTCGATCCAGGCCCGCAACAGCGCCGCCCCGACGCCCCGGCGTTGCAACGGGGGGTCGACGCCGAGGGTGCCGAGATACCAATGCGGTGCGGCGGGATGGTGCGCCTGGAGGGCCTCGAAGACCTCTCCCCAGCGAGTCGCGACGCCCCAGCCCTGGCCCAGCAGGCAGCGCAGCTGGCGCAACAGGCCGGGAGCGGGCAGCGGGTAGGCGCCGGGCGGCGCGGCGATCAGCCCGCCCGCAACCCCGCCGTCCAGGCTGGCCGTGAGCGCTTCACCGTGGCCAATGGCCGACGCGAGCGAGGCCCGCATACCGTGCAGGTTGCAACGCAGCCTGCGAGCGGATTCGGCCGAGCCGACCACCGCGACGTTCAGCGGATTGTCGCGAAACGCCCGGGCAAGCACCCGGGCCGTACTCTCGCGGCTTGCCTCGGACAAGCTGGCGATCGCAATCGCGGCATTCGAAGCGGCTGCGCTCATTGCGGCATCCCGACTCGTCCCGCGGCAGCGAGGGGACGTCGCGTCGGAAATTCTTTCAATCGCCCGGCTGCTCCACCAACTCGATCAACGCGCCGTCCGGGTCGGAAATGAATACGGCCTTCGTGTGCGCAGCGGGGAATTCGATCCGGGTGTCATCCCGGATCTCGACGCCGGCTTCGCGCAGCTCCCGCACCACCTCGTCGAGGTCGTCGACGCGCAACGAAAGATGCGTAAACCCCAGCTGGTTCATCGGTCGGGGCGTGGGCCCGGAGACCGTGACGGGCTGCTCGAAGTGGAGCAGTTCGATCCGCAGGCCCTCGCGTTCGAGATAGACCGCTCGCAGCTCGACTTTCTCGAGTTGCAGTAGCCGGCTCGCGTGCTCGCCCGAGACCTCGAGTTCATGGAGGTACCGGAAGCCCAGAACGTCGTGATAGAAGCGCAGCGACTGCCGCCAATCGGACACGCAGATGCCGATGTGGCTTACGCGGAGCCTTGCCACCAGGCTCAGGCTCCTTCGCGGGCCTTCTGGGGCTTCACGCCATCGAGCGGCGGCAGGTTCAGGACTTCACGTGGGAAGTACTCGACGAGGAACTCGACCACGTCGCGAACCGAGACCACGAACGCCGGGCGGTACTCGTCGTCGACCACGGGGATGTGGCGGAAGCCGCCGACCGACATCTTGTTCAGCGCATAGGCAACGGTGGAACGAACCGAGAGCGTTTCGGGGTTCGGCGTCATCACTTCCTGGAGTGGCAGCTGTGCGGGATTGCGGCCGCGGTCGACGATCCGAAACAGCACGTCGCGTTCGGTGAAGACTCCGTTCACCTTGCTGTTGATCGTGCCGTCGTCCGTAATCACGACGCAACCGCTGTGATCGGCTTGCATCGCTCGCATCCCCTCGGTGACCGTCGACGTCATCGAAAGCACCAGGGGTTGGCGCGAGCGCAGCACGCTCACGGGCTCGTGGAGCAGCGAAGCGTCGAAGCTGGCGCCGACGCGCGATTCACGGGACTCGAAATAGAGCTCGTCTCCCGGATGTGTCTCTCGCATGCCCGCTACCTCCTGACGACCCGCCAAGGCTCCATTCTACCGACCGCGGCCCGGTGCCGTCCAGCCGCTTGCAACCTCCCGGAAATCAATGGAAATCCGGTCCGAGGCCTCGCGCCACAAGCCTCTCCGACACGCGAACCCCGGGGGGGAAACGATTATTGATCGATCGACAGCAGCTCGACTTCGAACTTCAGTGCCGCACCGGGCTTGATCAACCCGCCGGGCGCTCCGCGGTCGCCATAGGCGATGTCGGACGGACACACGATCGTCGCCTTGCTGCCGACCTTCATCCGCTGAAGCGCCTCGGTCCAACACGGAATGACCCGATTCAGCGCGAAACTCGCGGGCTCGCCGCGTTTGTGACTGCTGTCGAAGACGTTGCCGTCGCGCAACGTCCCCGTGTAGTGGACCGATACGGAATCCGTCAAGGCCGGATTCTCACCGGTGCCCTCGCTGACTTCGAGATAGATGAGGCCGGATTCCGTCGTGCGCGCGCCTTTGACCGCAGCGGCCTGCTTCACGAAATCGTTCGAAGCATCGCGCTCTGCGCTCGCCACCACCGCAAGCCGGGTTTCTACCAGCGCCTGAACCTTCGGGCCGTACTCGCTGGGTTCGACCGCGAGTTCGCGGCCGGCAAGCTGGTCGGACAGGCCCCGGTACAGGATCTCGATTTCGCGGTCGGTCAGGCCCAGCGGGGGAACACTGCGACCCATCGCAATTCCCATCACATAAATGACCTTGTCGTCGTCGGATTCCAATTCGGGCGCTGCGATCGCAGCCGCCGGCACCGCGAGCGACACGGTGATCAGGAAATGGATGATGTGTCGCATACAGCAGTCGCCTCCGGGTTGCTCAGTGAATGTTGGACTCCGCAGGGTAGCGCGTTGTTCGCGGCTGTCGGGCTCTCCGGATGCACTCTGACCTGATCCCGCCCGAATCGCCGCAGATGCGTGAATACGCCACACCTATTTCGAAGCAATTTCAAGAGCTTCGGTGTGCCACGGTTGCTCCGGCTCGCGAGCGAATCGCGGACACGGAAGCTGTAATTCGCCGGTTGCCGGACGGCAACGACGAGCCGGATCGCCTAATCTCTGGGGGCCCCGCGGACGAGCACGTCCGCCCCCCCCCTTCGGAGGATGGGCGTGAAACCCGAAGTCGAGACCGCACAGGGCCGGGTTGCCGGCACCGAGGTGCGAGGGATCCGAGTGTTCCGCGGGATTCCGTTCGCCAGTCCACCGCTCGGCGCACGGCGCTTCCACGGTCCCGATGCGCCGGAGCCCTGGACCGGAACCCTCGAGGCGACGCGGCCGGGTGCGGTCGCGCACCAGGCCAGCCTGCCGCTGATGTCGTTCATGAATGCGGGTGGCGCGCGCCAGTCCGAAAGCTGCCTGCATCTCAATGTCTGGACGCCCGGTCTCGACGGTGCGAAACGCCCCGTGCTGATATGGCTCCACGGCGGCGGCTTCTTGATCGGCGCAGGGTCGACGCGCGTCTACGATGGTCACAGCCTCGCCCAACGCGGCGACCTCGTCGTCGTCACCTTCAACTACCGCCTCGGGGCGTTCGGCTTCCTTCACCTGAATGGCCTTGGCGGCGACGAATTCGCGGGTGCATCGAATGCGGGCGTACGCGACCAGATCGCTGCACTCGAATGGGTCCACGAGAACATCGAACGCTTCGGCGGCAATCCCGACAATGTGACGGTCTGCGGCCAGTCGGCGGGCGCGATGAGCATCGGCGCGCTGCTCGGCGCTCCCCGAGCGCGCAAGTTGTTCCACCGCGGGATCTGTCAGAGCGGCGCCGCGCACAACGTGATCGAGCCCGAGCGCGCCAACGAAGTCGCCGAAATCTTTCTCGGCGAGCTCGGCGGGCCGCCGCGCACCATCGACGCACTCACGAAGATCCCCGCCGAACGCCTGCTCAAGGCGCAGGGCGCAGTCAATCGTCGGCTCGCGAACCTGAAGGACATGATGTCGTTCCTGCCCGTAGTGGACGGCGACCTGATTCCCGAGCAGCCGATCAGCGCGATTCGACGCGGCGCCACGCGCGACATCCCGCTGGTGATCGGAACCACACTCGATGAGTGGAAGCTCTTCACCGCCATCGACTCCGGCGTGCCCGTCATAGGCGAGGTGCCGCTTTCGGAACGCTTCCGCGAACTGCTTCCGGCCGTGGCCGAGTTCGCTCCGGAACACGAGGCTGCAGCTTGGCAGTACCGCGAAGCAGTCCGCCAGCGCGGCGGCAAGACCAGCGCATTCGAGGTCTGGAGTGCGTTCCAATCGTCGCGGGTCTTTCACTACCCCGCCTCGGTGCTGGCCGAGAGCCAAAGCAACGCCGGCGGTACCGCCTTTGCGTACCTGTTCACCTGGCGACCGCCGGCATTGCGCCGGACGCTCGGCGCCTTCCACGGTATCGACATCCCATTCGTATTCGGAATCACCAGCCACCCGATCGCCGCGCCCCTCACCGGGTTGGCGCCTTCGGCGACGCGGCTCTCGCGACGTATGCAGAACGCATGGTCGGCGTTCGCACGCTCGGGCAGCCCTGCGAACCCGATGCTGCCGGACTGGGAGCCATACGACGCGAACACACGTGCGACGATGGTGTTCGGGCGCGACTGCTACCTCGCCAACGCACCACTCGAAGCCGAACGCATGCTGTGGTCGCGGTGGAGCGAAGCCGAGAACCACGACGACCGACAACCCCGACGCGCTTGACCGCTGGACGAGGACTTCGAAGATGATCCCCAACATCCCCACGATCGAATCCGTGATGACGCCGCTCGTCTACGCCGTCGACATCGACGAAGCAGTCGATATCGCCGAAGAGCTGATGATGGAACACGGCATTCGACACCTCGCGGTGACGGATTCCGACTCGCTTGTCGGCATCGTCTCCGATCGCGACATCGCTTGCACTCCCAACGCCGCGGAGCTCTCCATCCGCTCGAAGATCACGGTGCGTGAGATCTGCTCGCTCGACGTCTACTCGGCCGAAGTCGATGAAGGCCTCGACGGGATCCTGCTCACGATGTCGGAGCGCCACCTGGGCGCGACCCTGGTGACCCGAAACGGGAAGATGGCGGGCATCTTCACCACGACCGACGCCTGCCGCTGCTACGCCGAGTCGCTGCGCGGCTCCTGACGGGCCTCAGGCAGGCTCCGGAGCCCCACGTTGCGCGGCCCCCTCGTTTCAGGGAGAATTCTTCTCCCGCAGCTGGTGGTCTCGCACCACGGCGGATGGCCGTCCCCACGGCGAAATTAGGCGAATCGGGAGATAGTCCTGCGCGCCTACGAACCCTCGAGAAGCTAGATGGGAATTCCTCCGATGTATCGCAAAGAAATCAAGGTCCTCGACTGCACGATTCGCGACGGCGGGCTGATCAACAACTACCAGTTCAGCAGCGACTTCGTGAAGACGGTCTACCGGGCTGCCTGCGACGCCGGCGTCGACTACGTAGAACTCGGCAAGAAGCTCGCCGAGAGTGACGACTACACCCGCGACAAGTGGGGCCCGTGGAACTTCTGCGACGACGACGACCTGCGCGCCGTGATCGACTCCTACCCGAGCGAGAATCCGCCCGCGGTGGCCGTGATGTACGACGTCGGGCGGGTCGACGTCGCAGCCCTCCAACCCGCCGATGCGAGCCCGGTCGACATGATCCGGACGGCATGTTACGTGGCCGACATCGACAAGGGCCTCGACCTCGTGAAGCGCACCAAGGACCTCGGCTACGAAACGACGCTCAACATCATGGCACCGTCGGTCGCGATCGAAACCGACCTCGTCGATGGACTGAAGCAGGTGAACGAGGTCCCAGAGCTGGATTTCCTCTACCTCGTCGACAGCTACGGAGCGTTCTACTCCGAGCAGGTGACCGCCTACGTGGAGATGTATCGCACGCACGCTCCCTCGAAGGAGCTCGGATTCCACGCTCACAACAATCAGCAGCTTGCGTTCGCGAACACCCAGCAAGCGATCATCGACGGCGTGAACCTGCTCGATGCGACGATCAACGGCATCGGTCGAGGCGCGGGGAACTGCAATCTCGAGCTACTGCTCAACTTCCTGAAGAACCCCAAGTTCCACGTGCGTCCGGTCTACAAGGCGATCCAGGAGGCCTTCGTTCCGCTGCGGCAGGAGATCGAGTGGGGCTACAATGACATCTACGGGGTCAGCGGAACGCTCAATCAGCATCCCCGCGATGCGATGAAGCAGCGGGGAAACAAGAAGATCCAAGACGACTGCTACGACTTCTACGTCGAGTCGAAGCGAATCGACGACGCCGGAGTGTCTTGACAACCGCTTAGGCTGCTGCAGATCGGGAGAAGCTTGGAAGTTCGATCCGAAGAATCCGGCACGCTGGACGGCGCAACGAGCGATCCTTGGCGCGGAGCCAACCCGCTCGACCCGACCTTCCGCCTGGACCCGTACCCGGCATTGAAGCGACTGCGCGAAATCGAGCCCGTTCACGAAACCCCACTCGGGATCTGGCGCCTCTCCCGCTACGCCGACTGCGTCCGCATGCTCCGCGACTTGCCCGTGGGCGTACGCCGCACGGACGGCAGCTTGCCGGGCGTGGACGAGTCGAAGCTCGAGAATCAGCGCAATTTCATGTTGCAACAGGACCCGCCCAAGCACACCCGGTTGCGAAATCTCGTGAGCCGAGCGTTCACGCCGCGAGCGGTCGCAGCGCTCGAGCCGGCGGTCGATCGCATCGTCACGGAATGCCTCGACCGGATCGCGACGCGGCGCGAGTTCGACGTGATCGCCGACCTCGCACTGCCGGTCCCGGCGACGTTGATCTGCGAGATGCTCGGCGTGCCCCCGGGCGATCGCGACCGCTTCACTGCCTGGACCGCGGAGGCGACCCACGGCCTCGCTGCGCAGGTTGCGCCACCCGACGTGCTCGATCGCGCGCGTCGAGCCGGCCTCTCGCTCGCCGCCTACTTCGAGGACTTGATCGCCGAGCGGCGCGGCTCGCTCGGCGACGACATCCTGTCCGGGATGATCCGAGCCGAGGAGGATGGCGACACTCTGAGCCACCAGGAACTCATCTCACAATCGATCGGACTCCTGATCGCGGGCTTCGAAACGACCATCGGCCTGATCGGCAACGGCGTTCGCCAGCTGCTGCTCCACCCGAACGAGCTCGCGCGCCTGCGCTCGGATCCGAGCCTGATCGAGAGCGCGACGGAAGAATGTCTGCGTTTCGATGGGCCGATTCCACTCACGCTGCGGATTCCACACGAGGACATTGCTTTCGGAGAGCAGGTCGTCCCGAAGGACAGCACGGTGATGGTGCTGCTCGCCGCAGCGAACCGCGATCCGGCGCGCTTCCCCGAAGCCGAGCGCTTCGACATCACGCGCGATCCGAACCCCCACATCGCGTTCGGCGGCGGCACTCACCTCTGCCTCGGAACCCATCTCGCGCGCATGGAGGCGCGCGCCGCGATCGGCGGAATGTTCCGTCGGTTCCCGCAGATCGAACTCCAATCCGAAGCACTCGAACTCGGCGCGTCGCTATTCCGAGTTCCGGGGCGCTTGCCGGCCGCAATCACAGGTTGTCCCCGCGCCGCTGGACGCCCCCCGAGTGGTCGACCCTTGCAGACCGACCTTTCCCCCACCAGGAGCCAACGATGTCCGAAGAAATCACCCCATTCCAGATCCGCGCTACCGACGAAGAACTCGAGGATCTGAAGCGCCGACTGGCAGCCACCCGTTGGCCCGACGAAGAACCCGTGTCGGACTGGTCGCAGGGCACCCCTCGCGCCTACTTGCAGGAAGTCGTGGAATACTGGTGCAACGAATATGATTGGCGCGCCCGAGAAACACATCTGAATTCGTTCGCACAATTCAAGACCGACGTAAACGGCGTCGGTATCCACTTCATTCACGTTCGATCGCCCGAGAAGAATGCGCTCCCGATCGTGATCAGCCACGGCTGGCCGGGCTCGATCGTCGAGTTCCACAAGGTGATCGGCCCGCTCACCGACCCGGTCGCACACGGTGGACGAGCAGAAGACGCGTTCCACGTCGTCTGCCCGTCGCTTCCTGGATACGGCTTCTCCGACAAGCCGACCACGACAGGCTGGACCGTCTCGAAGATCGCGGAGACCTTCAGCGCACTGATGCTCAAGCTCGGCTACGACCGCTACGTCGCGCAGGGAGGCGACTGGGGCGCGATGATCACGACCCTCATCGGCGCACAGGATCCGGAACATTGCCTCGGCATTCATCTCAACATGCCGATCGCACCGCCTACACCCGAGTCGATGGACAACCTCACCGAATTCGAGCAGGCCGCCCTCGCGAGCATCAACGACTACGGCGAGAACGGCAGCGGCTACTCGAAGCTGCAGAGCACGCGGCCGCAATCAATCGGCTACGGCCTCGTCGATTCCCCCGCCGGGCAGGCCGGCTGGATCCTCGAAAAATTCTACGCCTGGACGGACTGCGACGGTCACCCCGAGAACGTGTTCACCCGCGACGAACTGCTCGACAACGTGATGATGTTCTGGCTTCCGGGCAACGGCGCGTCTTCGGCCAGGATCTACTGGGAGAGCTTCAATTCACCGCCCTTCGATGCGGTCGAGGTCAAGGTCGGCGCGAGCATCTTTCCGAAGGAGATCTTCCGGAGCTCGGAACGCTGGGTGAAGGCGCGCTTCCCAAACGTTGTCCACTTCAACACACTCGAAAAAGGCGGTCACTTCGCCGCGTTCGAGCAACCCGAAACATTCGTCGACGAAGTCCGCACCTGCATGCGGCACATGCGTTAGCGACGAAGCCACCCTCACGCGGTGCGCTTGGAGCGGCATCCTGCCGAGCGCAGGTTGGTGGAGCTTTCCCCGACACTCGCATATCTTCCCGCTCGAAGCCCCGAAGAGTAGACACGACACTTCCTCGAATCGGTGGATCGGATGATCCGCAAGTTGGACGAGATCGACGTGCGCGGGCACCGACTGTGCCGGAGCAAGGCATGAGAGTCCAGCTCATCCGCCGGGCCAAGGCGGGGCCCCGCGGAAGCGGCCCCAAGCACGATTCGCGGCGCGCGTTGTCCGACGAAGGCATCGCGCAGGCCAGCGGCCTGGTGGAATCGATGGACGGAGAGCCGATCGACCGGATCGTCTCCAGCCCCTACTTGCGTTGCGTCCAGACCCTCGAGCCGCTCGCGAAACGACGCGACCTCGAGATCGAGCTCGACGACCGCCTCGCGGAAGGCGCCGGCATCACCAAGGCGCTCGGGCTGTTGCGGTCGTTCGGTGACACCCCGACCGCGGTATGCACCCACAGCGACGTGATCCGCAAACTACTCTCGGAACTGAATCCGAGGATCAAGAGCGGATCGGAGAAGCTCCGACGGCGCAAAGCCTCGACGTGGGTGCTGGACGGCGACTTCACGGCCGATCTCTGCGCGCAATACCGGCCGCCACCGCCGAACCTCGAAGACGACCCGCACCGGATCGCGGTGCTCGACCTCGGCAGCACCTCGTTCCATCTGATCGTTGGCGACGTCGGGCCGGACGGCAGCATCGAGCGCGTGACCAGGGAGCGGGACATGCTCCGGCTCGGGGCACTGATCTCTGAGCACTCGGAGATCCCGCTCGCGGACTGCGACCGTGCGATCGAATCGGTATTGCACCTCGCCGATGTCGCGGAAGCCGCGGAGGCGGAGCAGCTGATCGCGATTGCAACCGCGGCGTTGCGCGACGCCCGCAATGGCCGGCTGCTCGCGAAGATGTTCGGGCGCATCCTGAACACGAAGGTCCGGATCCTGTCGGGAGCCGACGAGGCGCGCGCGATGTTCTCGGCGTTCCGCCGCCGGATCGACCTCGGTCGCAAACCCGCGCTCGGCCTCGACCTCGGCGGCGGCAGCCTCGAACTCGCGATCGGCGACGCCAGCGACGTCGCCTGGGAGACGACGCTGCGTCTCGGCGCGGTGCGACTTCAAAACGACTTCGCGGACAAACACGGCGATCTGTCCGAGGACGCCGCGAAGCAGCTCCGCGAGCATATCCGGTCGCGACTCGGCAGCGTGCGCGACGAGCTGGACATCCACTCGCCCGAGCGCTGTATCGGCTCGGGTGGCACGATTCGCGCAGTCGCCCGACTGCTGCTCGCGAGCGACCCCCAGAGCGAAGACACGGCCCTGCTCGGCGTCGAACTCGAAACCGCAGCGATCGGCGATCTCGCCAGGAGGCTGCGCGGGATTCCGCAGCAGCAACGGCTCGAGCTTCCCGGCATGGCCGCACGGCGGGCCGACATCCTCCCGACCGGCGCAGCCATCCTCGCCAACGTACTCGAGGAAACCGGATTCGAGGGGATCACGGTCTGCGACTGGGGACTGCGCGAAGGCGTCATGCTCGACGCGATCTGGAAGCCGAAACTCCACGACTGAGCAACAACGTTCCCTGGTTCGCGCGCAGGACGCCGTCGAACGCCCGCCCCTCGCCATGGCCATCACTCGTGACGACTCGCTTCCACGCCCCCGCGAGCGCGACCTCGCGATCCTCGGCAGCGAAGTTCACGAGAACCGTCCAACGGTCGTCCCCGAAAACGCGCCGGAACGCCAGGACGTCGTCGGGCGCTTCGACCCATTCGATGACTCCCCATTGCAACGCAGGAGAAGTGCGCCGGTGCGCAAGAAGACGACGATAGAGGTGCAGCAGCGATTGCTCGTCGGCCCGAAGCGCCGCCGCGTTTCGCTGTCCGGCGTCGGGCGGCCATGGCAGCCAGGCCTTCGCGCGGGCCCAGCCGTGCCCGGCGGCGGCGTCCCAGGGAATCGGTGCACGGCAGCCGTCGCGACCGCCCGGATCGAGGCGGCGATCGGCGGGGATCACCGCGTCTTCCAGGCCGAACTCCTCGCCCGCGTATAGGAACGGCGTGCCGCGCAGCGACAGCAGCAGCACCGCGGCGGCACGCGCGCGGGCCTCGCTGCCATAGCGCGTCCGATGGCGGGGATTGTCGTGATTCGAGAGCACCCAGGTCGGCCAGGCGTTGCGATCGCCCAGCGCCGCTTCGGTCCGCTCGATGTGCTCGCGCCATGCACCTGCTTCCCACGCCGCGTAGAGCGGTGGGAAATTGAAAGCGAGATGCAACTCGTCGCCGTCGCCGTAGTACGTCGCAACCGCATCGGTCGACAACAGGTAGACCTCGCCCACCATCGCGCGCTCGCCCGGGTATTCCTCGAGAACCGCACGGATATCACGCAACAACGAATGAGTGAGCGGATCGTCGTTGAGCGCGCACGCGGGGATCTTCGCGACCGCATCAGGATGGTCGTCGAGCGCCGGATCCTTGCCGATGCAGTGGATCACATCCATCCGAAAGCCGTCGACGCCGCGGTCCAGCCAGAACCGCAGGCTGTCGTGCATCGCCGCGACGACCTCGTGGTTGTTCCAGTCGAGGTCGGGTTGCTCCGCCAGGAACAGATGGAGGTACCATTGCCGGGTCGCCTCGTCCCAGCTCCAGGCCGGCGAATCCAGGAAGGCCGCGCGCCAGTTGTTCGGCGGCCGGTCCGGATGGCCGTCGCGCCAGACGTACCAGTCGCGGTGCGCGGCCGACCGCGACGAGCGCGCGTCGACGAACCACGGATGCTGGTCGCTGGTGTGGTTGGGCACCCAGTCGATCAACACACGCAGCCCGCGAGCGTGCGCGTCGTCGAGCAGGCGGTCGAAATCTGCGAGCGTGCCGAAGAGCGGGTCGACCCCGCAGAAATTCGCGACGTCGTAGCCGTAGTCCTTCATCGGCGATGGGAAGAAGGGCGAAATCCAGATCGCATCGACGCCGAGCCAGACCAGGTGGTCGAGCCGCCGCCGGATTCCCTCGAGGTCGCCGACGCCATTGCCCGTCGTGTCGCAGAAGCTGCGGGGGTAGATCTGATAGACAACCGCTGACTGCCACCAGGGAGCGCTCATCCGCAGAGAATACCAAGCCGGATCGGCCGCCCCTCCCGGATGCCGACTTCGCCATTGGCGTGTGTCGCACTTCGTGCCAAGCTACGAGCCGGGCAGCTCCTGCCCGGCCCTTCTCCTACGGTCGAGGTGAACGATGCTGAAACGCGCTCTCATCGTCGTGGCGATACTCGCCGCCACGCTCTACGCGGTCCTCTTCATTGCGGGTTCCGGCGTGCTGTCCGACGGCCCCGACGCCGGCACGATCGAGGCGCGCGCGATCGACCCCGTCGTCGTCGCCGAGCGTGCGGAGCGGGTTCGGAATGCGGGCGTGGACATCGGCGTCGCACGACCAAAGCAGATCCTCTTCGGCGACCTTCACGTCCACTCCACCTTCTCCTTCGACGCGTTCCAGATGAGCCTGCCGATGGCGCAGGGCGAGGGGGCACACCCGGTCGCGGACGCGTGCGATTATGCGCGGCACTGCGCCGCGCTGGACTTCTGGTCGATCAACGACCACGGCATAGCACTCACCCCGGACCGCTGGGCACAAACAGTCGACTCGATCCGCCAGTGCAACCAGGTCTCCGGCGACCCCCGAAACCCGGACACGGTCGCCTACCTCGGCTGGGAGTGGACGCAAGTCGGCTGGGTTCCCGAAGAGCACTACGGCCACAAGAACGTGATCGTGCGCGATCTCGACGACGATTCGATCCCGGCCCGCCCGATCACCGCAGGCCTGCCGCCCGGAACGCCCACTGCGCAGGAGGTCCTGCCCGCCACGGCCCTCGTTGGTGCGATGGCGATCTCGGAGTGGAACACCGGCGGTCCGGAACTCGCTCGCTACGTTGCCGAGATTGCGGAAAACGTGGCGTGCGAAGACGGCGTCCCGGTCCGCGATCTGCCGCTCGACTGCCAGGAGAACGCGACGACGCCGACGATCCTGTTCGACAAACTCGACGACTGGGGGCACGAGACGATGGTGATCCCGCACGGGACCACCTGGGGCCTCTACACACCGCTCGGCTCGTCGTGGGACAAGCAGCTCGCACCCGGCATGCACGACCCGAACCGGCAACGCCTGATCGAAGTATTCAGCGGCCACGGCAATTCCGAGGAATTCCGACCCTACCGCGAAGTGATCTTCGGCGATGACGGCTCGAAGAGTTGCCCGCCGCCCAACGCAGGCTATCTGCCCTCCTGCTGGCGCGCGGGAGAGATCATCGAATCGCGCTGCCTCGACGAGGGCGTCGACACGGCCGAATGCGCGGAGCGAGCCGAAACGGCGCGACAGTATTACGTCGACGCCTATCGCAACGGAGGCGGCAATGTCGTTCCCGGTGCGGTGCTCGCCGACTGGCAGGACTCGGGGCAGTGCCGCGACTGCTTCCAGCCGTCGTTCAACTACCGCCCGCGAAGCTCCGTCCAATACATTCTCGCGCTCGGGCGGACCGGCCGTGACGACGGCAGCGGTCGCTTCCGATTCGGCTTCATCGCCGCGAGCGACAACCACTCAGCGCGACCCGGCACCGGCTACAAGGAGATCAGTCGCCGAGAATTCACCGAGGCGCGCTTCGCCGAGTTCTTGAATACACCGATCGGCGACAAGAAGAAGCGAAAGCCCGTCGC
>CAXMSF010000129.1:0-3911 GCA_964196055.1 uncultured Gammaproteobacteria bacterium
AGTTCGGCGGGTCGGCTGAAGCGCATCCCGCCGCGGCTGGGCCTGCTCATCGCCAACGTGATCGCGGTGATCCGCTGGCGATTCGATCGCTGGCGAAGTGAGCGGTCGGTCGCCGGCGCTGCTCCCGGCGGCGAGGTCGGCTCGAATCAACCCGGCGAGTAGTCGTTGCGCTCCGCGACGTCTTGCGACCGATACTCGACGAATTCCCACTCGTTGTCGTCGCGGTCGTGGAGATAGATCCGCTTGCGGTGCGGGTGGAGCTCGGAGATGTATCCCTCGCGGTAGCCCTTGGCCACGAGCCTGCGCTTGACGGCCTCGGCGTCGTCGACGACCAAGCCGAGATGATTGACGCCCCGCCACTGCGCAGCGGACGGTAGATCCTCCTCGGAGTCGGCCTCATTGATCGCGATGTAGCTGGTTTCGGATCCAACGTGCACCCAGCGTTTGCCCTCCGGGCCGACACCGCTCCCGCGAACCCGGAATTCAGGGATCGCGGTGAGCAGGAAGTCGATGGCGGCGTCGACGTCGCCCACCGTGACGTTCGCGTGCTCGAGCCGAGCGCTCATGCCTGCACTCCCGCGCGGTGTTTCAAGTGAACGAGCCGGTGATTCGAGTGGTCGGAAACGACCACCTCGTCGCGGGACAGAAGCTGTGCCCAGCGCGGCTGGTCGAATCGCGAAACCGGCGAGTCCGGCATCTCCGAGAGTTCCCAGAGCAGTTCACCTTCGAGGTCCGCGGCGAGAACGCGGTTGTTGCCGCTGTCCACGATCAGCAGTGTTCCGTCCGGAGAGATCTCGGCGAAGCGTGGCCGGCTGAGCAGGCTATGGCACGGGCCTGCGGTCAGACGCGTCAGCTCCCGTTGGATCCGCCCATCCGCCCCCACCCAGACGAGCCGCGAATTACCGCTGTCGCAGACCAGCAGCTGTCCGTCGTCGAGCCGCTGTACCGTGTGCGGGTCGTCGAGATGCGTCGGAGCGTCCCCGCCGAGCAGGCGGTGGACGCGTCCGCTCCATTCGACCTCGGCGACGATGTCGAGCGCGGAGTCCGCAAGCAGCAGCCGGCCGTTTGCGAGCGCGCGAACGTCGTGGGGATCGCTGAGCGCGATGTGTCCGTCGCCATCGATCGCGTTGAGTTCGCGGACGAGGTCTCCGTCCGGTCCGAGCTCCACGATCCGGGAATTGCGTCCGTCGGCGACGACGATGGAACCGCTCGGCGTGCGCCGCGCCGAGCGAGGCCAGAACAGGCCGGCCGCTGCGCGCGACTCCCACACTTCCTGGTGGCCGTCGCCGATCTCGACGACGCGGTTGTGCGCGGTGTCGGCCACCAGTACTCGATCGCCGCGAACCTCGATGGATCGCGGAAAGGAGAAGGCCCGCCGCTGCGACAGCGTGCCCCCCCACTGACGCGTCGGGCCCTGCCCCGTCTCGGCCGATTCGAGCTCCACGATGCGCCGATTGCCGGTGTCGCAGATCAGCAGGCCGCCGTCCGACGAGAGTTCGGCAAAGGCCGGCGCCCGCAGATCGGCATCGCCCGCTTCGATCCGCTGCACGCAACGGTCGCCCTCCACGACGACGACGCGGTGGTTACCGGCGTCCGCGATCAGGCGGCGCCCCCCGGGCAGGGGCCGGACGGACTTCGGGGCCGAGAGGTGGCGGTCCGTGTTCGCGGGATGCTTGGGATCGCCGAACTGCCACACGGCGTGTCCGTCACGGCCGATTTCGAGCACCGTGTGCCGGAAATCGTCGGCCACCAGGATGTTTCCCGTTTCGGACAGGCAGAGGTTGCTCGGACAGCCGACCCGCACGGCGTTGCGCGGCAGAGACCACAGCAGGCCGCCGCCGAGGTCGAACTCGGCGATGTCGACCTCGAAGACCTTGTCGACGAACGCGACGAGCAGTGTCCCTCGCGGGGTCCAGTTCACGACGCGCGGCAGGCGCTTGCTCACCGGACACAGGTCGATCCTCGACTCGATGCCGCCCGAGGCTGCGACGATGAGCACCTCCCAGGTCGTGCGCCGCAGCAGTGCCAGACGCCCGTCTCCCATCGCGCAGCCGTATCCGTCTTCCACTCCGAGCGCGTTCGAGTCGAAACAGATCTGCGAGTCATCGTCTACGACGAGCGTTCGGCACTCGATCTGGACCGTGCGACTCTTTTCGAGACCGAGTTCGTCGACAATCAGATGACGGTCGGCTCCCAAGCGCTCGATCGAAACCGGATGCTGCAGCCGCAGATCGCCTTCTTGTTGCCGCTTGCCTGCGTACTCGATGCCGATCTCGCGAAGCACCGACCACTCGTCCAGCCGCCGTGCGGGCGAAGCGCCCGTTCCGACGCGACGGATGTCGAACGCAAATTCAGATGTCACCGATGGCCTCCCGGAGCCGGATCGTCGCGTCGCGCGGAGCTTGTGCAATCGCTGGCGCTCGCCGATGCTGTCTTCGAATCACGACGTCGCACGCGTCTGCCGACTCCCACACTCCCTGCGCTCGTTGCGCGAGCGGGGGACGACATTGCTACATATCATACCCCTTCCACACCACGTCCCGAAGGAGCCTCCGCTTGTCCGATTCACTTCTCGACCGCGACTTCATCACGTCGCGCATCACCGTCGACGACCCCTATTCCGAGAGCCACGGCTCGAGTGAAGGCTCGGTCGATCTCAGCGCGGGAATCATCTACTACGCACTCGCCTATGCGCACCGCGCCCAGATCTGCGTCTGCCTGGGCTCGGGCGGCGGCTTCGTTCCGCGCCTGCTGCGCCAGGCGCAGCGCGACCTCGGGCTCGAAGGCAGCCGCACCATCCTCGTCGACGGCGCGGGCTCGGTGACGGAGCCCGGGCGCGAGATCTGGGGCAGGCCGATCTGGACGGACGAAGATTCGACCTTCCGGAAGAACTACCCCGACATCGAATTGCGCTTCCAGCTCACCCAGGACGCCTTCCACGAGTTCTTCGTGCCGAACGACATCAAGATCGACTATCTGCACATCGACGCCGACCACCACTACGAGGGCGCCAAGCTCGACTGGGATCTCTACAGCACCCTCGTCGCCCGCAACGGCGTCATCACCCTTCACGACACGGTAAACTACCGGGAGCCCTGTGGCGTCCCGCAATTGCTCGAAGAAATCAGCCGTGACGACCGATACGACGTCATCAATTTCCCGATATCCTTCGGCACGGCCATCGTCAGGAAGACCCACACGCGCGATGCGACTCCTCCTCCTTCAGGATCAGGTCTACCTTCCTTCACTGGGCGGCGGTAACAAGGCAACTCGCCTCCTGGTAGAAAGTCTCGCCGAACTCGGCCACGACTGTGCGGTGGTGAGCCCGGCGCTCACCACTTGCGCGGGACCCACGAGCGCGGCCGAGCTGCTCGCGGAGATACGGCGGGCGGAAGGTCGCGGTCGATGAGCCGCGACCGGGGTTGTACGTCTACGAGCACCGGGGCGTGTCCGTCGACGCGATGATTTTCGCGGACGCCGACGTGGCGACGACGCACATGCGAAGGCGCATCCAAGCCTTCGATCCCGACTGGATCCTGGTATCGGATGACAAGGGCCGCTCGCTGCTGCCGCTCGCGACGGCGTCGGGCCGACGTGTGGCGATGATCGTGCAGACCGCGGTGCACCTCCCCTTCGGTCCCCTCTCGACCGGCGTCGATCCGGAGCAGGAGCAGCGGATGCGGGCTGTGGACCGGCTGGTCGTGATCAGCCGATTCCTGCAGGACTACGTCACCCGGCACGCGGGTCTCGATTCCGAAACCGTGTCACTTCCCGTCTTCGGCTCCGGTCCGTTCCCGGCCCTTGGTCGCCACGACCGCGGCAGCGTCACGCTGATCAACCCCTGCGTCGAGAAGGGCCTGCCCATCTTCCTGGAACTCGCCGCCTCGCATCCGTCGGTCGAGTTCGCGGCG
>CAXMSF010000130.1:0-2209 GCA_964196055.1 uncultured Gammaproteobacteria bacterium
TGGCGCTCACCGCTCGGGTGCGGTCGATGCCGTCGTCCCCCATCGCTGCTCTCGGAACTCTGGGAACGTGCATGGCCCACAGCTCGGAAGGGGGAAAGGGAGGGGGCATCAATCGATCCGTCGGATGCACTTCGACGTCCGGTGCGTGATCGGCGACGACCAGCCGTACCTCGTCCAGGTAGAGCACCTCGCGCATTTCTTCCGTGACCTGAAGAAGGTAGTGGCCATCGCGCGGAGCAAAGTTCGCGGAGTCACCGATCCAGACCAGCTCGTCCGGGTCCGCCGCGAGCGTCACACCGCGGCGGATGGAAAGACCGAGGGGAGAGTTTCCCAACAAATCCGTGACGAAGCGGTACTCGCTACCGTCCCACGCGTAGAGGAAGGGACACGATCCGGTCTCGACCAACTTCTCGACGATGGTCAGCGGTTCGGCCGAGGCCTTGACTCTGATTTCATTCTCCACGACACCGTTGGTCCAGATCGTCTGAACCGAGTCGAGCAACCGACTCCCGCCCAGCCCGATCTCGATCGGGAGCTGGGAAACGGAGCGCACCGCCCGGAACGAGCCGGCGCGAACTTCGATGCGCGTACCGATGCCGCTGGGGTTGGTCTTGCTTCCGACCAGTCGAACCTTGAGCTGGCCACCGGCGTTGCCACCATCGTTTCGCAGCGTTCTCAATCCGTCCGCCGTAATCAACAGCAGATCGCTGTCGCCGTCGCCATCGAGATCCGCCACCACGATCTGTTTCGGCTCGGGAAGCGAAACCGAGTCGATCTCACTCGCTGAACTCGCATCGTGCCAACCCTCGGCGCCGTCATTGCGCCAGAGCATCAGGCGCCCTGCGCCCGAGCCGCCCCTCTCCACTCCGGCGAGAATCAGATCGAGCCAACCGTCGTTGTCGAAATCGATCAGTGCGGCGGTTCGGAAATCCATGCCGGCGAGATCGATGCGATTTCTCGCGCCACCGCGCCCCGGTAGGATCGTGAGCTGCTCGTCGCCGACCAGTACCGCGTCGAATCGTCCGTCGTTATCGAGGTCATCGACCAGAACGCTGCGAGCGGCGGGCCACGGCCCGGGGGGCTCGGGCTGTGCGGAGAATTGCCCGGTTCGCTGATTCTCGAACACGCGTGTCGGACGTGGGCCCCGGGCGGCCACCAGATCCACAGCGACGTCGCTATCGAGGTCTACCGCGACGACATCCGAGACGGGCAGGATCTCGTCGAGACCGACGTCACGCGTGACGTCCTTGAATCGCCCCTCGAAGCTGTTCTGCAACAGCGACAGACCCGACTCGCCGCCTACGAGCAGATCGATGTCGCCATCGTGATCGTAATCCACCCAACGCGCCGCATTTCCAGTCAGGCCAGCGAGTCCCGCGTAGTCGGTGGCGTCTTCGAAGCCCTGCGGCCCGGTTCGCTCGAGCAGCTGCGCTCCCCTGTCTCCCAGAAGCAACAAGTCGTTGAGCACCACCGGGGCGGGATATTCCGGTGTCTTCGGGGCGTCGCTTCCGACCAGGCTGCCTGCGAGGCCCAAGAGGCGCTCGCTCGAAAGCATGGCTTGCGACAATTCCAGATCGAGCGAGACGAGGCGGAAGGCTTCATCCGCAGCGGGAAGCAGCAGACTTGCAGTGCCGTCCGCAGACGCAGCAAACAGGGTGTAGCGTCCACTATCCGAGACATCGAGCACCGTGGCAGCAACCACCGGCGCGCGGCCCTGCAGCTCGTCGGGAATCATCTCACGCGTCGCATCCCGGAAGCGCACGCCGCCTTCACGGCTCTTTCCGTCAGCCCGCGTCGCCGGGGCCGCTGCGGGTTCGGCTCGCGTGTACACACAAGCCTCCAATTGCTCGGCCGACAAGCGCTGGTCGCCGAACAGAACTTTCAGGCGTTCGATTTCCCGCGTTCGGCTTGCCAGCTCCCGGGCGTCTCCGGCATCGCGGGCATAGTTCGCCAATCGCTGGTGGGCGTCGATGTGGAAGGGATCCAGCTCCAATGTGGCGCGAAACTGCTCGGCTGCCATCTCGTGACGTCCGGTCGCGCGATAGGCTTCGGCGAGTTGGAAGTGCAGCACGGCCGTATGCGGATCGATTCGTACGGCCTCTTCGAAGTAGCGACTGGCCTTCTCGAATTCTACGAGTCGGGCGTGCTGCAACCCACTGAGATAGAGCGTCGCGGCCGATTGGGGCTCGAGCGCCTGCACCCTTTCGAG
>CAXMSF010000131.1:0-3982 GCA_964196055.1 uncultured Gammaproteobacteria bacterium
CGCAACAGCGCGCGGGCCTCGGCGGGGAAGGCGCCTTCGATCGCGCTCTCGTCGATGCCGAGGTCGTCGATCGCGTGTGCGAGGCGATTCTTCAGGCTTTCGACCAGGTCGGCCACGCCGGCCACACAGGTGAGCTCGAGCATGTCGTCGCCGCGGCCCTCTGCGCGGACTGCGGCGGTGAACTCGATCAGCGCCCGTGCGGCGCGCCCCTCGGTGGCCGCGTAGGCGACGCGCTCGGACAGGACCTGATGGTCGTCGATGCGTTTTCCGCCGTCGGTGATCTCTCGAGCGCGCGCCATCGCGCGTGCGATCAGGTCGTCGGCTCCGCTGAGCAGGGATCGGGCATCGTTCAGGGTAGGGAGAGTGGTCATCGGGGTCCTCTTGCAGGCTCGGACAAAGTCGTTGGGGCGGGTCGGGACTGTAGCGCGACCGACTGCGCGCTGGCCGCTTTGCGGCCAACGCTTCCGCACGGCGTGTGATTCGCTCGTACGGGTCCACGCCTGCCGCCGTCGGGTGCGTGCGCCGCGAGCTCAGTCGAGGGGGAGGAAGTCCTCGAGCTGTTCCACGAGCGCGGGACTGCCGAAGATCAGCCCGAGCTTGCCGCCGGGGCCGGGCAGCGTCACGCAGCGCCCCCCGGCCTCCTTGACCAGAATCTGGGTCGCTGCTGCGTCCCAGAGATTGAGCGCGAGGTCCACCATGGCGTCGACGCCGCCCGCGAGCACTTGGGAATGTCCGAAGGCGTCGGTGTAGCCGCGCAGCATCGGGATCTCGCGCGCCATCCGCTCGAAAGTCTCGCGGGCGCCGAACAGGTCGAAGCAGTACGGGTCGCCGTGCGAGATGATTGCCTTGCGGAGGTCGGTCTCCTGCGACACCGCGGTCGGCACGCCATTGCGTCGGCAACCGCCGCCGCGCCAGCCGACGTAGCGTTCGTCGAACGCCGGGCAGTCGATCAGGCCGAGGATCGGCTCTCCCGCGTCGACGAGCGCGATCAGCGTGGTGAACAGCGGGATCCCACGCGAATAGCCGATGGTCCCATCGATCGGGTCGATGATCCAGCGCGGGCCGTCGCCACCTTCGTCGCCGAATTCTTCTCCGAGTACGCCGAAATCCGGGAATGCCGCCAGCAAGTGATCGCGGATTACGCGCTCGGCGGCCCGGTCGGCCTCCGTGACGGGCGAACCGTCGCTCTTGGTTTCGACCGCGACTCTGCGAAAGCGCGGCAGGATCTCCGCGCGGGCGAGGTCTGCGGCGGATTCGGCCGCACGAGCTGCGGCGGCGAGGTCGATCGGAGCCATGCGCGCAGGGTATCGAATCCGGGTGAGCGGCCGCACGCGACGTGGGGCACAGTCCCGGCCTCGGAGGGAGATTCGTGCCGATGCGCCCCGTCGCGCTCTACAGTATCGCGGAAGCTTCGGGGCCGACCCCGGTCTGCGTTCCCGCACGGGCGCGGCCGATTCGTCCAGGAGTTTTCGGCCCAACGAAAGCAAGCAGTGCGTTTGGATGCAGTGCAGGTTTGCCCGCGTACCGGCCGGCCGGTAGTCTCGCCGCCGATGCAAGTGGTTCCGCTCTTTTCCGCTGCGGAGGTCCAGGCGCGCATCGCCGAGCTCGCCGCTCAGCTCTATCGCGACTATGCGGACTCTCCGCTCGCGCTGCTGCGCGTCGCGGAGGGCGCCGCCCGCTTCGTCGATGAGCTCACCGCGCAGCTTGCACGGATCGGGGTCCGCGCGGAGGTTCTCGACGTGGGTGCGCGCCGCACGCAGCGGCCCGACCTCGGCGCGGTCCAGGTCGATGCCTTCGATCCGTCGTTGCTCGACGGGCGCGACGTGCTCGTCGTCGGCGACATCGTCGACGGGGGCGCCACGCTCGAAGCCGTGCTCGACATCGTCGGCCTCGCGGATACGCGCTCGGTTCGCACCGCCGCGCTGATTGGGAAGCGTTCAGCACGGCGCCTCGCCGTCCCGCCGGACTACGTGGGATTCGAGGTCGACGCCGGCTGGATCGTCGGTTTCGGGATGACGATCAACGGCGAACTCGCCGACCTGGACGAAATCGGCGTCGTGATCGACGAGAACTGAGCCGGTCGCGGTTTTCAGTCACCCGTGTCGAGTTCGCGTAGGCGCCGGAACGAGTAGATGCCGGTGTCGTGACCGTCACTCCAGTCGATCCGGATTGCGTAGCGCCCAACCGACGCGAGGTTTCGCGGCTGCACGTCCTCGGCGACCGTGGCGGTGTCGAGGGTCGGGGCGCCGCTCCACTCGTCGACGCACTGCGCGCAGCGGCAGGCGAGTCGCAGCGCGCGGACTTCGTAGCGGCTCTCGTGACCGTCCGCCCAACGGATGGCGAGGTGGCGTGCATCGGCCTGGCGGATCCGGGTCGGTACGAATGCAGTGTCGTCGGAGGACATGGAGCCGCCTGGTATTCTCCCTCCCAGGCGAAAGCCGGTCGGGTGACCCCAAATGGATACGCGGGGTCGGGAAAGACAAGAAGTTAGGAAAGAAGGTCGCCACTCTCTACGCTAGCCTCCCCGCCCTATGTCTACTGCAATGAACCCTCTATCAATTGTCATTCTGGGCGGCACCGGCGACCAGGGCCTCGGACTCGCGCTGCGCTTTGCCCGCGCAGGTCGGCCGGTCGTAATCGGGTCGCGCAAGCTCGAGCGCGCGGTCGAAGCGGCCGAGAAGGTCCGGGAAGCCGTCCCCGGGGCGGATGTCGTCGGCCTCGAGAACGTCGACGCAACGCCGCGCGGCCCGATCGTGATCGTCTCCGTGCCGTTCGAGCACACTGCGAGCACTGTGAAGTCCATTAAGCCCGCCCTCGCTGAGGGGCAGATCGTCGTGTCGATGGCGGTGCCGCTCGCGGCCGCGATCGGCGACGGAGCGGTGCGCACGGTGGGTATCTGGCAGGGCTCCTGCGCTGAGCTCGTCGAATCGCTGCTGCCGCAGGGCGTGGGCGTCGTTTCTGCGTTCCAGAACGTCTCGGCCCACCGACTCCAGCACCTCGAAGAGGAGGTCGACTGCGATGTGGTGGTCTCCGGAGCGAAGGAAGCGCGCGAAGTGGTGATGGGCCTGTGCGAGCTCATCCCGGGACTGCGGGCGCTGAACGGTGGGCCGCTTGCGAACGCTCGGATCGTCGAGGACATCACCGCGCTGATGATCGGGCTCAACATCCGGTACAAGCTCCCGGAGGGGACCGGGATCCGCTTCACGGGCCTGCCCGAGAGCTGAATGGCGAGCGAATTCGGGAGCGACTCGTTTCGATCGCTCCCGACCGGCCTTTCTCGGCCATCAACCCAATGATTTCAGGCACTTGGGGCACCCCATGCCCGCTCCTCGGGAGGCTGCTCTCTCGGGTGCTCCGCTCTTCTTCGATAGAAAGCCGTTGAAGCTCAAGGGGTTGTGCTCCTAACTCGGGTGAAGCCCCATATTTTGTGGATTTTCTATTGACTCCATTTTCGGTGGAGAGTAAACACCGAAATGGGGATGAGACATGTCCCTTCGGCGGCCTGGGGGGGTTCGGTAACAGGCGGTCGTTGGAGGGAAGCGAGACGGAAGAGGGATGGAGGACCCGAACTCGTCTCGGGGGCCCCGGCAGCGTTGGGGCCTCTCTCATCTCCGGTGGGTATCCGCTTCGGCTTCGAGGGATGCCCGGGATCCGCGCTCCGTTCAGACCCCGGACTGATACTTTCGCAGTTGAAGCGCGCATTGACGCGAGCGCGCAGCAGGCAGTCGTGCCCGCTCGCTTTTTCAGTCGGCACCGGAGACCGGAACGAAACGCAACGGCAGGATGAGCAAGAAGGCGAGGAACGGCGGCCGGGCCGCCGACAGCAGCAGGATGATTCGCGGCGACACCATCGGCATTGGTTGTTGGGGCCAAGGTGGCGCTGCGGCACGACGCGACGAAAATCGCAAGCAGAGGGAGAAGAAGTGAACGACGGTATCGATCGCACGGACGGCACGGACCTGACGACGCAGCAGGCCGAGAA
>CAXMSF010000132.1:0-12288 GCA_964196055.1 uncultured Gammaproteobacteria bacterium
GTTGCCGTCGCTGTCGAGGCGGGCCGTGAGCTGCAACGGGCCCTGGAAGGGCTGGGTCTGGATCATCCGATCCTCGGGCCCGACCGAGAACTCGATCGGAAAGCTTGGCGATTCGATCCTCTTGACCGCAGTCGGCGGGCCCACTTCGCTCGCGCGAACGACGACGAACAGCGTCGCGCCGTCCGGAATTCGATCGGCGAGCTCGGGCGCGACCTCGATCATTCCCTGAATCGGCTTTCCCTGGATCGGATGCGGGGAAATTCCCGTAGCCGGCTGGCCGGGTGCGGTCGGCATTGCGGCGACGGGCGCTACGCGCTTCTCGGCGGCGTCCGGGAAGATCCGTGAGAGATCCGGCTGCTTCGGTTCTTCCCCGGGGACATAGGGCTCCATGTTGCGATTGCAACCGCCGCAGGCGAGGCAGGCGACCGCGAGCAAGAGTATCCGTCGAAATTTCATCGCCACGGACCGTAGCACGTGGTCGGGCAACGCCGGTTCACTCACCGTTGCAGCCGAGTTCCCGTCGGTGGTAGCCTCGACCCGTTGCGGAACCTCGGGGTGGCCCTCCGGAGAGGGGGCCTGAGATCAAACCCTTCGAACCTGAACTCGTTCATGCGAGCGCAGGGAAGGCCCTTCCGAGATCCGGTGTCGTTCATCCGGTCCCCGGCCCGTGCGCGTTTCGCAGTCCCGGCCGCAGCGGCCGCGACCGCCAGGAGGTAATGAGATGACGCCGACATCGAAGGGCAGCGACACCGGGGATCGCACGCAGCACTACGAAGTCCCCGCACACGGCGGAGACCCCTCGGCGGGTGCCGTCGGCACGACGCCCGGCAGCTTCGCGGCGCCGAGCCAGATCGGTGGTCCACTTTCCTTCAGCTCACCCGACACCCCCGGCATGCCACCGCCGTCGCGGAAGACCGCGTGGGACTTCATGCCACCCGACTGGCAGCTCGTCGACGGGCGTTGGACGCCCCCCGCGGGCTTCGTGCCCGTGACACAGCTCGAGCACGCTCGCCTCGGTCGCGTGACCGACGAGATGAAGCGCGCAGCCACGAAAGAGCACCACCTCACGCCCGAACAGATCCGCGATGAAGTCGCCGCGGGCCGCATGGTCATCCCCGCGAATCGCCAGCACCTAGCCTACGCGCTCGAGCCGATGTGCATCGGCCGCGCGAGCCTCACGAAGATCAATGCCAACATGGGCGCATCACCGGTCAGCAGCGGCACCGACGATGAGGTCGAGAAGTTGCGCTGGGCCGAGCGATGGGGCGCCGACACGGTGATGGACCTCTCCACCGGCGGCGACCTCGACGCAACCCGTGAGGCGATCATCCGCAACAGCACGACCCCGATCGGAACGGTACCGATCTACTCCATGATCGTCGGGCGCACGATCGAATCCCTCGACGCCACCAGCGTGCTCGAAACACTCGACCATCAGGCCCGACAAGGCGTCGACTACTTCACCATCCACGCGGGCCTGCTGCGCGAGCACCTGCCGTTCGTGCGCGATCGCGTGATCGGAATCGTGAGTCGCGGCGGCTCGCTGCTCGCGAAGTGGATGCTCCACCACGGGCGCCAGAACCTGATGTACGACCTCTGGGACGACATCTGTCGCGTCATGCGGCAGCACGACGTCACCTTCTCGATCGGCGACGGCCTACGCCCGGGCGGACTCGCCGACTCGACCGACCGAGCTCAACTCGCCGAGCTCGAGGCCCTCGGTGAGCTGACCGAGCGTGCCTGGGCCAACGGCGTGCAGGTGATGGTCGAAGGACCGGGCCACGTGCCCTTCGACCAGATCGAGTTCAACATGAAGCTACAGCGCCGGCTCTGCCACGGAGCGCCCTTCTACGTACTGGGGCCGCTCGTAACCGACATTTTTCCGGGCTACGACCACATCACGAGCTGCATCGGTGCCACCGCGGCCGCCTACCACGGCGCCGCAATGCTCTGTTACGTGACGCCGAAGGAGCACCTCGGCCTGCCGAAGAAGGAAGACGTGAAGCAGGGGGTGATTGCCTACAAGATCGCCGCTCACGCGGCCGACATCGCGCTCGGCATCCCCGGCACACGCGTGCGTGACGACGAGCTCACGAAGGCCCGTGCCGCGCTCAATTGGGAGAAACACTTCGAACTCTCCTTCGACCCCGACACCGCACGCGCCTTTCACGACGAAGATCTCGATGTCGACACCGATTTCTGCGCGATGTGCGGTCATGATTGGTGCTCGGTCAGGATCAGCAAGGAGATCACGGAGTTCGTGAGCGGCAAGGACGAGGCCTATGCGTGGAGCCTACCGCGCGTCTCCGAAGCCTTGTCGCCCGAGCAGCGAGAGATCCTCGAGCGCCGCGGCGTGCTCGAGCCCGAGGAGATCCACCGACTCGCGGGCAAGACGCGCCGGAGCATGACGGCCGCGGACGACGAAAAGGCAGCCTGCCACAGCGACCTCGTCGAGGCAGAGCACGCCGAGCGCCTGCAGGAGCGACTCGACCCCGTCACGCTGGAATCGATCGCGCGACCACCCGCTTAGGAGGGCGTGCCGCGAGCATCGGGCTCCTCAACGACGGCGCCCCAGAGCCGTCGGCTCCGGGGCGTCCGGTCCAGGCGTCGCCCCCCCCGGCTCGACCCAGACTCTTAAAGTTTCGGCATTTCGAAGCCGGACTTGAGCAGAGCCGAGCCCCTGGCCTCGCTCGCATGTGTGCACAAACCCACACGATGGCGATCAGCAGCGGAGCCGGGCAGCGGTCGCGGGTCGCTCCCCTCACTTGAATCAACGACCGAAAGCAAGCGAGAAAGCAGCGAATTTTTCGTAGCCGATTGCAATGGGCTGTTGTATCCTTTGCCAAAATATTGGGAAAAACTATTTAATTTCAGTAAGTTACAGCGCTGCGAAGCCACCTGGGACAGGCGCTCGGAGCGTTTTCATTTATCCGATTCGCGCGCTGAACCGGCACCACGGCGACTCCGGTAACGGACATCGCAGGTGACCGCGCCCCACGGGCAGCGAACAGTGGGCAGTGAGCAGCAGGAAATAGGACCATAGGGGACACCGAGCGGATGGGAGTCAAGATCAAAGTCACCATCGATTTCAGCGTGTCCGATGCGGCGCTCGAAGATGCGCTCGCCGAGTACGACGAACTCACGGTAGAGGGCCTGCTGCGCGAAGTGCTCGACAAAGCGATCGCGTGCGACGAGATCCAAACCAAGGTCGAGTCCGGCCCCAACACCCTCGAAGAGTTCGACAACCTCGGATCCTGATCCATTTCGCGCCGGCCACGCCGCCGATGCCGCGTCCATTCCCTTCCGGCGGCCTAGAACAGCCCCAGTTGCACCGGACCCGTGCGTTCCCGCTCCACTTTCGGTCGCGGCTCGGGCAGCATCGCCATGGCCGCCGGCTGCGCGGTGGGCCTGGGCCGGTAGATGGCTTCGCTACGCGCCCATTCGAGGATCTGCTGGTAGAACAGTTTGAAGCGATCGCCGTGGTTGAAGAAGCGCAGGTGAGCGAGTTCGTGACAGAGCGTGTTCACCAGACTCGAGTACTTGAGCGGCTTGCCCGTGACGACGTGGCACAAACGGACCTTGATCGTGCCCTCTTCGCAGCAACTCCCGTAGCGGCTGGTCACGTTCGCTCGCTCGGCAGTGATCGACTGGTAGCGTAGACCGAAATTACGCGCGATCCGCTCACCATCGCGGTTCAGTCGTTCGATCAACTCCCGTCGAGTTCGACGATCCATCTCCTGTTCGGGATTCTCGGTTACCCCCACGCGTCGTCAAGCCCCATGTCCCCCGCCGGGAGCATGGTATGGTCGGCGCGTGCGGCAAGGCGCCCATATTCTGCCCATCTTTCCACTCTCCGATGTCGTTCTGTTTCCGCACATCAAGGCCCCGCTGCACATCTTCGAAGCTCGCTACCGCCAGATGGTCGGGCACGCGCTCGCGGGCGATCGCCGTATCGCAATGGTGGTGGTGAGACCCGAGAATGTCTCCGAGATGACGGGGGATCCGCCCATCTATTCGGTCGGCTGCGCGGGAACCATCGAGCAGTTCCAGCGACACGCCGACGGGCGATACGACATCGTGCTTCGCGGCACGCAACGCGTCCGGATAGAGGCTGAGCCCGCGCGGCCCGACGGTCGCCTGTTTCGCTCGGCCGTCGTCAACCTTCTCGACGACCCGTACCGCCCCGAAGATGTCACGCGCATCAGCTCGATGCGCGAACAGGCGATCGCGAACGCACTCGAGGTATTCGGCGACGGTGCCGCGGAGATCTCGCGCGAGTCCCTCGATCACATCGACGACGCCACATTCGTGAACGTTCTTTGCGCCGCGCTTCCGTTCTCGACACTAGAGAAGCAGGTGTTGATCGAAGTCGACGGCATTCGAGAACGATTCGAAGCGTTGATCGAACTCTTTCGCTTCGCGCGGATCGAGATGAAGGCGCGTAGAGTGCCGAATTCGGGCGTGTTTCATTGAATCTCGCACCTCATAAGAATTTCGCGAGATTTTTCGAAATTCAATGATATTGACTGAATTTCGTAGATCCAAAATCCAGTAGAACAGCGCCTCGCCACATCGTAGCGTCGCGCGAAGCTGCCTCAAGGCTTGGCGCGAAGTGCGCGGAATCGGACAGCTCTCCAGAATGCAAACAGTGGTTCTACGACGGTAGAAGCCGCCTTCGGAGTGAACTGTTCGAGTGTAGGGTAGATCCCGGTGATCGGATCCCGCGGCCGTTGCACGCCTGCCGACTCCATGCTCTACTCCGCCTCGCGTCGGAACGAACTCGATGGGAACCCGGCGTAAACGTCCAAAACCTCCAAAAGAACGAAGTCTTATGAGCTCCCCCTTTAAGCTCTGGGACGGAGTGGTGCGCCGTCTCGAAGCTGAGATTCCGGCCTTCACGTTCGATGCGTGGGTTCGCCCCCTCGTCGCCGAGAAGAACGACTCCGGCCTTCGCCTGGTATGCCCCACCCCGTTCCATCGCGATCGTGTTCGCGAACGTTTTATCGGCCGCATTGCCGAATACGCGGCCGTGGAGGCCGGCCACGCGGTCGAGATCGAGTTTGCGGCCGCTGAAGCGACCGCTCCGATCGAGCCCACTCGCGCGCCAACCGCGGCGAAACCGATCGCTACTCCCGCACCACGCAATGCGAGGAAGACCAACACACCGCGCGCAGCACAGCGCACCTTCCCCTACACCTTCGACAGCTTCGTGGTCGGGCCCTGCAACGCGCTCGCGCGTGAGGCCTCGGTCGCGGTTGCTCGCAGCGCGCAGGAATCACTCCGCCTGCTCTATCTGAAATCCGATACCGGCCTCGGCAAGACTCACCTCGCGCGCGCCATCGTCTCGGAATCGCGCAGCGCCAACGCGCGCAACGCGCTCTACAGTTCGGCCGAGGCCTTCACCAACGACTTCATGCAGTCCATCCGCAGCAAGCAGATGGACCGCTTCAAGCAGCGTTACCGCGACAGTTGCGACCTGCTCGTGATCGAGGACGTACCGTTCCTGTCCTCGAAGAAGGCCACCCAGCTCGAGCTCTTCCACACACTGACCCACCTGCTCGACAGCGGTGGCTGCGTGGTGCTGACCGGAAACTGTCTGCCACGAGAGATCCCCGGCATCGATCCGCGGCTGTCGTCCCAGATGACGGCCGGCCTGGTAGCCGAACTCGAGAACCCCTCCGCTCAGGTGCGGCGCAAGATCCTCCGCAGCAAGGCTGCGCGTGGCGGCGTCAGGCTCCCCGACGACTGCCTCGATCTGCTCGTCGAACGCCTACGTGGCAACGTGCGCGACCTCGAGGGGGTGCTGATCCAGCTCGTCTCGACCGCTTCGCTGCTGAAGCGGCGGATCGACCTCGACCTCACCCAAGCGGCACTACGCAAGGTCAGCGACCCCGCGACCCAGACCCTTCACCTCGAGCCGCGCCACGTGATCGAGGTCGTTGCGGCATTCTTCCGCACCAACGCCGCGACCCTGGCCTCGCGCTCGCGCCGACGCGACGTGTTGCTGCCGCGACAGCTCGCGATGTACTTGTGCCGGCGCTTCACCGACGCATCGGTGAGCGACATCGCGCACTGCTTTGGGCGGCAGCACACTTCGGTCGCAAACGCCGAGAAAGTGATTGCGCGCGACATGCTCGAGCGCGCGCCGCTGCGCTACCAGGTCGAAGCGCTGACCGAGCGGCTCGACACGCTCGAGCGCGAAACCCAACGCAGCATCGGATCCGGCATCTGACTCGGGCGCGCCGGCCCGCGCGTCAGCTGCCCGCGACGCGGAGCTTCTTCTCGTCGCCCTCGGCCCGCTGATGCTGAAGCCGCCAGCGTTCGGGGCCCGCGAGGTCGCGCTCGATCGTCGGTTCGAGTGACGGCGGGTCCTTTTCGGGATCGTCGAAGCGCGCCACGGTCCCGTAGGTCGTGCTGCGTTGGACCGGAGTGCGCCCGACCTCGCGAATCAGTCGGCGCATCTCCTCGGCGGGCAGGTTCTCGCCGTGCTGCGACCCGGACTCGCGACTGATCGATTCCTCCATCAGCGTGCCGCCCATGTCGTTGGCGCCAGACATCAGCGCCATCTGAGCGAGCTTCGGCCCCATCTTTACCCACGACATCTGGATGTTCGTGACCCACGGCCGCAGAAATAGCCGCGACACGGCAATCAGCCGAAGATCTTCCGGCATCGACGCACCAGACCGCGCGTTCATGTGGTTGAACAGGATGTTGCGCTCGTGGATGAAGCCGAGCGGGACGAACTCCGTAAAGCCGCCGGTCCGCTTCTGGATCTCGCGGATCAGGCCCAGGTGGTTCGCAACATGCTCGTGGCTCTCGATGTGGCCGTACATCAGGGTGCTCGTCGACGGCAGCCCGACCCCGTGCGCGGCTTCGACGATCTCGACCCAGCGATCGGTCCGGAGCTTCTTCGGTGAAACGACCTTGCGGATCTCGTCGTCGAGGATCTCCGCTGCGGTGCCCGGCATGCTCCCGAGCCCGGCGTCCATCAGCCAGCGAAGGTACTCGGGCAGCGGCATGTCGCTCTTCCGGTGACCGAAATCGATCTCCTCGGGGGAATAGGCGTGGATGTGGAGGTCGGGAAACTCGCGTTTGACCGCAACGAGAATCTCGTGATAGTGGCTGTGATCCTTGTTGGGGTGGATTCCGCCCTGAATGCAGACCTCGGTGGCGCCGCGCCCGACCGCGTTGCGCGCCTTGGCGATCAGCACGTCCATGTCGTGGTCGTAAACGTCGGCATCTTCTTTGTGGCGAGAGAAGCCGCAGAACGAGCAGCCCACGTAGCAGACATTCGTGAAATTGATGTTGCGTGTAATCACGAAGCTGACGTCGTCGCCGTTGTCTTCCCGTCGCGCGACGTCAGCCGCGCGCATCAGCGCGAATAGATCCACGCCTTCGGCACGCAGCAACACCGCGGCATCCGCGGTGCTGAGCTCGTGACCTGCGAGGGCGCGTTCCAGGACGCGGGCCACCTCGAGGCTCACACCGGAAAAGAGCCGTTCGAGAATCATGCTGCCTCCACCCGCGCTCCCGCCTTCGGCGGTCGCGCGTAGCCCGAAGCATCGGCGAGACGGAGTGCCGCCTCCCGAACCCGGGGCTCGAAATAGTCGGGTCGTTCCAGAAGATCCCGTGGATAGACGGGGAGTCGCTCGACCAGCCTCTGCCCCGCGGCCTCGGTCCGGCGGCGGAGTTCGGCGAGCTCGGGCCACGGTGCTTCGGGGTTGATGAAATCGATCGTGACCGGAGAGACGCCCCCCCAGTCGTTGAGTCCTGAGCGCAGCAGGCGCTCGAGCACCTTCGGAGCGAGGTTCGGTGGCGCCTGCACGTTCATGCGCGGCCCGAGAATCAACCGCGCCAGCGCAGTCCAGCCCGCGATCTCGTCGTCGTCGATCGCGGCCACGCCGTGCATCGGCGTTCCGGGCTTCGGATGGAAGGGCTGAACGATCACTTCCTGGATGTGGTCGAATCGATCATCGATGTCTCGGATGGTCCGCAAGGTATCGACACGCTCGGCGACGTTCTCCCCGATGCCGAGCAGGATCCCGCTCGTGAACGGAATCGCGAGCGCGCCGGCCTCCTCGTGCATCCGGATGCGAACGGCCGGGTCCTTGTCGGGTGCGTAGTAGTGGGCTTCACCCTTTCCGCGCAGCCGTGCGCTCGTCGTCTCCAGCATCAGGCCGAGCGATGCGTTCCATTGACGCAGCTGCGTCATTTCTGCAGCACTCAGGATGCCCGCATTGGTGTGCGGCAACATGCCGCCCTCGAACGCAACCCGGCAGGCCCGCACGAGGTGCTCGGCCGTGGTGGTGAGTCCGCGCTCCGCCAACCAGGCGCGATGCGACTTGTATGCGATCTCGGGCTTGTCGCCGAGACAGAACAACGCCTCGACGCAGCCCACGCGAAGCGCGTCGCTCACGGCTTCGGCTACCTCGCCCTCGCTGTAGGTCTTCGCTGCCGGATCGTCGGGGAGCTTCGCAAAGGTGCAGTACGCACAGCGGTCGCGACAGAGATTCGTGAGTGGGATGAAGAGGTTGCGCGAGACGCTGACGATGTCGCCGTGGCCGCGGCACTTGCTCTCGAAGGCGCCGGCGAGCAGGGCGTCGAGCACGCCCGGCACGCGCAAGCTGTTCCCGAGCCGCTCGGCCGGGGCATCCGCGAGCCGGCCGCAATCCAGCGCCTCGGCGATGAAGCGCTCGGCCTCGGCCAGGTCGAGCCGACCAGCAGCGCGCGCCGTGCTAGGCATCGTCGATCCCGATCCAGCTGCGCAACTCGCCCGGGTCCGTCCGGTGCAGGAACTCGCCGGCCGGCAGACCTGCGGGGTTGCGATCGCGGATCGCCGTCAGCAGTCCGGCCAGGACCGGGATCATCTGCTCACCCGGAACACGTCCGTAGAGTTCTTGCGCGATTCTCGAACCCTCGCGTGAACCGCCGACGAGAATCACGTGGTCGTTCTTCCCGTAGCCGAAGATCCCGATCTCCGCGGTCGGCGGCCGCGCACAGCCGTTCGGACAACCCGTCATCCGAATCACCACGTCGACATCGCCGAGTCCCGCCGCCTCGAGCTCGTCCACATATTTGGGCAGGATCCGCTCGGCTTCCGTCATCGCCAGGCCGCAGGTCGGCTTCGCCGGGCACGCCATCGAATTCGCGCGCAGGATCGACACGCTCGCCGGGTCGCGAACGCCATGCTCCGCAAGCAGCCGTTCGAGCGCGTCGCGGTCGGGCACATTGCAGAGCACGACATCCTGCTGCGGTGTGAGCCGGACCTCGAGGTTGAATGCCTCCACCGCGGCGCGAATTCCCTTGCGCAGCGTGGCATCGATCCGGCCGTTCTCGACTGAGATGCCGTAGTAGCCATTACCGCCGCGTTGCTCGTGCCAGCCAAGATGCAGATCCATCGGCGGCAGCGGCCGCGGCTCCGCCTCCTCGAGAGCGATTTCGAAACGTTCGCGCAGCTCGCGCTTGACCTGCTCGACACCGAGCCGACGCAACGTGTACTTCCAGCGCGCCTGGCGGCGGTCCTTGCGCTCGCCGTTCTCCTTCTGGAGGATCACGATCCCGCGCACGGCGTCGACGACCTGGTCGCGCGCCACGCGGCCGAAGTACAGCGCGGGCAACGCCGCGGTCTTCGGCATGTTGTGGGTGAGCCCGAGCCCACCACCGGTGTAGAGATCCCAGACACTGCCGTCGGGCTCTGCCGGCACCAGGCCGACGTCCTGGGTGAGAACGTCGACCGAGTTGTCGGTCGGGTGCGCGAAGCCGATCTTGAACTTGCGCGGCAGATAGTGCGCGCCGTAGAGCGGCTCTTCGGGGTTGATGGGCCGAGTGTTCCGACCCTCATCCTCGGACAGGAAGATCTGGAAGTACGAACTCGTCTTCGGCGCAAGCTCCTCCGCGATCGTCTCGGCGAGCTGCTTGGATCCGACCTCGTAGGCGGGATCGAGCCCGTCGATCGGCGATCCCATCACATTGCGGTTCACGTCGCCGCACGCGGAAAGCGTGCCGTGGTCGCGATACTCACGATTCAGGTGCCGCATGAGCTGCGCCAGCTGCGGGCCGTAGACGTGGTGGTACTGGACGCCCTGGCGCGAGGTGACGCGCATGGTGCCGTCGGCGAAGCGCTGCGATGCATCGTCCAGCGCGACCCATTGCGCAGCCGTGAAGCCACCGCCGCCAGGGGCCTTGATGCGAACCATGAAGAAGAAGTCTTTGAGTTTCTTGCCTCGATCGCCGCGCGCCTGCTGCTGATAGATGCCGAAGAATTTCGAGAGTTCCTTGGCGCCGCCCGACAGCGTCTCGGCCTCGCCGCTGTCGAGGGAGCGAAGCTCATCGAGAAAAGTGTGCACCTCCCCCTTCGCCGAGACGTAGAACAAGCCCTGACTCTCGAACTTGATCTGTTCGTTCGCCGACATCTTCTGGACGTCGTCGCCGCTCTTGAGGGTGATGGGTGGCGCAGCCGGCTTTTCGGCAGCCATGGAGGATCCTCTTGCTCGGGAAAGAACCAGCCTAACGCAGCCGGTTTTGGGCTCAAATTCCGGATTCTTCTACTGTTGTACTAGTACCGACGAATCATCCCAAGTCACTGCGGTTCCTAGAGATTTTGATCCCCGCGTAGTCGAGAACCCCGGCAATGGGCTTGGGTTTTCGAACCGTGACCGTAACGCCGTCCACTGGAAAGCGGGTGAGGATCGCCTCGGCGATGCGCTCCCCCAGGGCCTCCACGAGGCGGTGCTCGTGGTTGCCCGCGACATCCTCGACCGCCTCGAAGATTCGCTCGTACTGGATGGTCTGGCGAATCTGGTCACTGGATCCCGCGGCTCGCAGATCGCACATCACCTCGAGGTCGAGGGTCACGGGTCTGCGCATTCGGCGCTCGGCAGCCGTGACTCCGAGCGCCGCGGGAATCTGGATGCCTTCGAGGAGGATGATGTCGCTCATGGGCCTACTCCGTTCTATCGTGGAGGACTGTATCCCAAGTTTCCCGAGGAAGATCCATGCAGTTCGACGTCATCAAGGAGCTCGAAGCCGCCCAATTCCTGCCGGTGGTCAGGCGCCACCCCGTCGCACTGCGCGAAGGGCGCGGCTCGCGCGTGCGCGACATCGACGGCCGGGAATTCATCGACTTGATGGCCGGCTGGGGGGTGACGTGCATCGGCCATTGTCACCCGACGCTCGTCGAGGCGATTTCGAGTCAGGCGGGTCGGCTGATGCAGACCACCAACATCTTCTACACCGAGCCCCAGGCCGAGCTCTGCGAGCGCCTCGCCGCGGTCACACCCGAAGGCATCACCCGCAGCTTCCTCGTGAACTCCGGCACCGAAGCGACCGAAGGCGCGATCAAGCTCGCCCACCGCGCGACCGGCCGCAGCAAGTACGTCACGACCGAAAACTCCTTCCACGGCAGGACGATCGGCGCGCTCGGCGTAATCGGGCAGGACAAGCAACGCGCCCCGTATCTGCCACTCCTCAACACCCCGACGGTGGTTCCCTATGACGACCTCGAGGCAGCCGCGAAGGCGATCGACGGCGAGACCGCCGCCTTCATCGTCGAGCCCGTGCAGGGCGAGGGGGGGATCAACGTTCCCGGCGACGGCTACCTCGCGGGCCTGCGCGAGATTTGCGACACCAACGGCGCGCTCTTGATCGTCGACGAGGTCCAGACCGGCATCGGACGCACCGGCCGTATGCTCGCGCTCGAACACGACGACGTGCTGCCCGATATCGTCACGCTGGGAAAGGGGCTCGGCGGCGGCTTTCCCGTGGCCGCCTTCCTCACGACCGAGAGCGTCGCCGCGACGGTGCGGCTCGGCGACCATGGCACCACTTTCGGCGGCAATCCGCTCGCATGTGCCGCGGCGAACGCGGTCCTCCAGGTGGTCGAGTACGAGGGCCTCGTCGAACGTGCGGCCTACCTCGGCGCCGAGCTCACGGAGAAGCTCGAGAATTTCGCAGCAGCGAACCCCGAACTCGTAGAAACCGTGCGTGGCCGCGGTCTGCTCGTCGGCCTGGTGCTGCGCGATGCCGAACTCGCCGCATCGATCCCGAGCCGCGCACTCGAATCGGGGATTCTCATCAACGTCACCGCAGGCCGCGTCGTGCGCTTCTTCCCCGCGCTCAACATCCCACACAAAGACCTGTGGGAGGCAACGGAACGCGTGCTCGAGCTGATCGTCCGCTGACTCTCCAGGGGCCCCGCGCTCCACTGCCGGTGCCCGGATCAGCCCTCCGTCGCGGACTGTTTGACGACGACCAGGAATTCGATGTTCTCCTGCGCGGCGAATTTCACGA
>CAXMSF010000133.1:0-5648 GCA_964196055.1 uncultured Gammaproteobacteria bacterium
GCCTGCGACACCGACCGGCAGTCCCGCGGCCATCGCCACGACGCGGCCGAGGTTCATGCCCTGGACGCCTTCCGGGAAACCGCAGCCCGCGATGACGTCCGTAATCTCTTCGGGATCGAGGGCTTCGACCCGATCCACCGCTGTCCGGATGGTGTGTGCGAGCTGGTCGACCGGGCTGGTCTGGTTGAACGAGCCGCGGTGAGCCTTGCAAAGGGCGGTGCGAACGCTTTCGACGATGACTGCTTCACGGGCCATGAGTGTTCTCCGGGGTTGAGGGGAGGGCGGCGGCGCGAGCAGCCGCGCGACGATCAGGTGGCATTATACCGACGGTTTGCGTTTGGGCACCCGGTCGGGTTCCCTGTCGACCCTGCGCACTGGGGAAGGTCATGGATTTCACCGAGCGACTTGGATATCGGACGATCCGCCGCGAAGGCGGCGAATGTGAGATGGAGCTGGATCTCGCGGAGATGCACATGAGCGTCGCCAACCGCGCACACGGGGGTGTGTTGTTCGCGATGCTCGACTCAGCGATGGGGCGCGCCGTGTTGTCCACACTGCCGGACCGGCGGGGCTGCGCGACGATCGAATGCCGGATCAACTATTTTCGCCCGGTGCAGCGCGGACGATTGGTCGCGACCGGAAAGGTGCTGAACACCACGCGGAGCACCGCCTACGCGGAAGGATCGATCGTCGATCCGGAAGGCCGGCTCGTCGCGCGTGCATCCGGCACCTTCTTCTTGACCGACACGCTGGTTCAGTCCGAACGCGAGCGGGTCTAGCAGGCTGAGCTCGCGACTCAGGGCTTCGGCGGCGCAGCGGCGTTGGATCCGCTCAGCTGGGCGGCGAAAGCTTCGGGGTCCGTCGTCGGGTACTTGCACACCCGGTTCTCGCACACGTAGGCGGTGGTGCGTCCACGCTGTGCGATCTTTCCCGACAACTGGGGGATCAGTCGGGTCAGTTCCTGCAGCTCCTTGCCTTCCGTCACGATGCTGACGATTCGGTTGGGCGCATAGGTCTCGCGCAGTGCGGATCGCATGGCGGATTCGTTCGAGGCGTCGGCAGGTCGGACGAGCAGCACGTCCTGGGTGGTCCCCAAGAAGAAATCGAGCGCCAGCAGGAGTTCGGGCAGACGGGTCGGCTGCTGCACGAGGGCGTCGTTGAAGGCGGAGAACAACAGGACCGCTCGCTCCCGGTAGCGGGGATCGCTGGTGAAGGCTTCGAGGCGCAGCAGATTCATCGCCTCGACGGAGTTGCCCGACGGCACGGCGCCGTCGCGGTTGGGCTTTTCCCGCGCGAGCAGCTGCTCGTGGTCGTGGCCGGTCTTCCAGTAGGCGCCCCCTGTCGGGTCGAGGTAGTCCCGGTCCAGTACGGCCTGCAGTGCGATCGCTTCGCGGAGCCAGCGGGGGTTTGCATCCGCCTCGTAGAGGTCGATCAGCCCAGCGATCATGAACGCGTAGTCTTCCAGGAACGCGGGGCCGGCCGCGCGCCCGTTCACGAACACACGCGACAGGCGTCCGTCGCTTCGCATCTGCTGGAGGATGAAGCCGGCGGCCCGTTGGGCGCTGCGGAGATAGGCGTCGTCGTCGAATGCGAATGCCGCCTGGGCGAATGCCTGGATCATCAGGCCGTTCCAGGCCGCGAGAATCTTGTCGTCGAGCAGAGGTGGTGTTCGCAAGGCGCGGGCGGCCAGCAGCGGTGCCCGCGCGTCATCGACGATCCGCAGCACGGCTTCGGCGGTCGATCCGACTTCCGTGGCGACGTCCTCGCTGGAGCGCCAGCGTCGCAAAATGCTGCGTCCATCGAGATCGCCCGCTTCACTGATGCCGAAGTACGCGTTCACGATGCGGGCCTTCGCGGCTCCGAGTACGGCCGTGGTCTCGGCCGGGGTCCAGGTGAAGAACCACCCCTCCGCGGCCTCTCCCGAAGGCGTGAGGCTGTCCGCGTCCGTGGCCGAGAAGAAGGCGCCCGACGGAGCGGTCATTTCTCGCGAAACGTAGTCGAGGATCTCTCGCGTGATCGTCGCGAAATCTTCGCGCCCGGTGGCGATCGATGCTTCGAGGTAGGCCTGCGCGAGCAGGGCATTGTCGTACAGCATGATCTCGAAGTGGGGGATCAACCAGCGCGGCTCGGTGGCGTAGCGATGGAAGCCCCCTCCGAGCTGATCACGAATTCCGCCTGCAGCCATCTTCTCGAGCGTGAGTTCGACTCGGCGAAGCGCCGTCGCGTCGCCGGAACGCCGCTGGCTGCGGAGCAGGAATCGGATCGGGACGGTCGAAGGGAATTTCGTAGCCTGTCCGATTCCTCCCCACTTGGGGTCGATTCGAGCGGTGTAGAGTTCGCTGGCCGCTGTGAGAGCGGATTCGGGGGGGATGTTGCTCGCCGTAGCGGTGATTTCTTCGAGGTTGCTGCGCACACGTGCTGCGATCGAGTCGGCGATGTCGGCGACTCGTTCGGGTTCTTGTTCGAAGCGTTGCTGGATCATCCGCAGCACGTTCGAGAAGCCGAGTCGCGACCCGCGATCGTTGGGTGGAAAGTAGGTGCCTGCGTAGAAGGGTACGCGGTCGGGCGTGACGAAGACGTTGAGGGGCCAGCCTCCGCGGCCGTTCATCGCGTGGATCGCGGCCATGTAGACCGCGTCCACGTCGGGCCGTGCCTCGCGGTCGACCTTGATCGCGATGAAGTGCTCGTTCAGGAATCGGGCAACCTCGGGATCGTCGAAGCTCTCGTCTTCCATCACATGACACCAGTGGCAGGTCGAATAGCCGATGCTGACCAGCACCGGGCGGCCCAGGCGAGCGGCAGTTTCGAAGGCCTCGTCACCCCACGGAAACCAGTTGACCGGGTTGTGCGCGTGCTGGACCAGGTACGGGCTGGCTTCGAGCAACAAACGATTCGTGAAGCGCGGCGAGCCGTCGGCGCGCCGGTTGCGCGAGCGCGGTACGTAGGTGGGGCCGCGTGACGCGAGTTCCTGGGCGAGCTGCTCGCGCAGGGCGTCGGAGAAGGGTGGGGCCCCCGGGAGGGCCGCGACCGGGTGGCCCAGTGCCTGGCTTGTTGCGGGAACGAGGAGTCCCAGCAGCGCGCCTGCGATTGCGGTAATGCGGATCCGACTCATGGGCTGCGATCTCCGTTTCCTCCCGCAGTGAAGCGGATCGCGGGCGCCGTGTCCGGCTGGCGTTTTGGCCGGTTCTGAGGGCGGTTTGACGGATTTCCAATTCTGAATTAACTATCAGAAGTTAGTTTTTATTGGAGAGCCCGCATGCTGCCCCCCGACATCCGATCCCAGGCAGGGATCGTAGCGCCGCGCCGCAAGGGTGAGCGGACCGCCGAGCGGATCCTGGACGCCGCCGAAAACCTGTTCGCATCGCGGGGCTACGCGGGCACCACGTTGCGCGATGTCGCGAGTCTGGTGGGGTTGCGCACGCCGAGCCTGTACAACCACTTCGAGAGCAAGGACGCGCTCTACGAAGCCGTGCTCGCGCGCGGCATCAGTCCGGTGTTGCGGGCGCTGGTCGAGGCCATCGAATCGCGCCAGGCGCACGACGCAGACCGGCTGGTCAAGACTCTGATGGCGCAGCTCGCCCAGCGGCCGAAGCTGCCGCAGCTGATTCAGCACGAGTCTCTCGCGGGCGGCGAGCACCTGAGCCCGATGCTGCGCGAGTGGATCGCGCCGATCTTCGCGCGCGCCGATCAGATGATCGAAACGGGACCCGCGGCGAATCGCTGGCAACCCGAGCAGTTCCCGCTGCTCGTGATCGCGATGTACAACATCATCGTCGGCTACTTCACGATCGCGCCGCTCTACAAGGAAGTGAACGGGCGGGACCTGTTGTCGAGCAAGATGCTCGAACAGCAGACGCGCCTGTTCGGCGAACTGATCGTCGTGATCTTCGGCTCCAGCCCCACGAGTGAGCCCGACGAGGGCGACAGAATTCCCCAACCGGAAGTGCGTCATCTCGGCGGCTCCGACAATGATTCGAAACACTGAATCGAAGGAGATGAGCATGGATCCGAACGTCGACTATCTCGCCGCGGCGAGCTGGGACGAAGCGATGGAAGAACGCCTCACCTGGCTGCGCCAGAACGATCCGGTCTATTGGTCGGAGGCCGGCAAGCTCTGGGTCGTCACCAAGTATGAGGACGTCAGCTATGTCTCGAAGAACAACCAGCTGTTTTGTTCGGGGCAGGGCGTTCGGCCCGGCAATCCGGTCAAGCTCGGGCTGATCGACGAGGATGAGCCGCGTCACACCCAGCTGCGGCGTTTGATCAACCGCGGCTTCACGCCGCGCATGGTCAAGAAACTCGAAGAGGTCTTCACGAGGATCACTACGGAGGCGATCGACAAGGTCGCCGCCAAGGGGGAGTGCGATTTCGTCGAGGACATTGCGGTGCCGCTGCCCCTGCTGTTGATCGCCGAGATGATCGGGATCCGGCCCGAAGACCGCGTTCGTTTCCATCATTGGTCCGACGCCATGATCGCCGCCGAGGGGAATCTGGGTGACCTCGAGATCACGACCAAGGCGAGCGCGGCGTTCATGGAGTACTCGGCCTATCTCGTGGACATCATCGAAGACCGACGAGCGAATCCGCGCGACGATCTCGTGAGCATCCTGGTCGGGGCGAAGGACGAGGGGCTGCTCGAGACCTTCGACGACGGGCACAACCCGGAACGGGCGGACGACGAGGAGTACGTCGCGCTCGCGAACGACGAGCTGATCAAGCTGCTGGTGCTGCTGCTCGTCGCGGGCAACGAGACGACGCGGAATGGGATTTCGGGCAGCATGCAGCTATTGATCGAAAATCCGGAGGTCCGGCAGGAGCTGATCGACGACCCGTCGAAGATTCCGGTCGCGGTCGAGGAGATGCTGCGCATGGTCTCGCCGGTCCACAGTTTCGGACGCACCGCGACGGCCGACACGGAGCTACGTGGAAGGCAGATCAAGCAGGGCGACACGCTGCTGCTCATCTACAACTCGGCGAACCGCGACGCGGACGAGTTCGAAGACCCGGACACGCTCAAGATCGACCGCAATCCCCATCACGTCGCCTTCGGAATCGGCAACCACTTTTGCATGGGAGCGAACCTCGCGCGCATGGAGCTGCGCGTGGCGCTGCGCGAGGTGCTGCGGCGGCTACCCGACATGGAGTATTCGGCCGGGGGGCCGGTCATCGAGCCGTCCCCGCTGGTGCGATCGTGCAAGCAGATGCTCGTGCGCTTCACCCCGGAGGCCTGAGCGGGGAGGCTTGCGGCCTGTGCTCAACAGGCATATTCATTGGGGCAGTAATGGGTGTCATGCATTGGCTCCGGTGAGCCGATGTGGCTATTTGGGACGCAGAACATGAGGCTCAACGGGCGCTCCATATTTGCGATCGCAGCCATCTTCGCGCTCCAAATGGCGATTTGTCCGGCTGTGTGCGTCGCCGGGAGCCCGGATCGATCGACGGATACGCATGTAGCAGCGGATCCTGAGCCCGCGCCTTCACACTCGATGCCGCCCTGTCACCAGGGCCAGCGCGAAGTACCGCAGGACGTTCCTGGCAATAGCGACCCATCACCTGCGTGTACCAGCTGCAGCGTCGAAACCTCCCTCAGTCACACCGCGGAGACGGTTTCGCCTTCTCCAAACCTGTCGCTGATCGTCCTCCTGCCG
>CAXMSF010000134.1:0-3205 GCA_964196055.1 uncultured Gammaproteobacteria bacterium
CCGAGCCGATCATCATGCTGACGGCTCCGACGCCCGCGACGCAACGTTGCCTGAAGAAAGCGGGCATGGAGATCGGCGACATCGATCTGATCGAGGTCAACGAGGCCTTCGCCGCGATTCCGCTCAAGACCATCCGCGATATCGGAATGGATCCGGAAAAGGTCAACGTGAATGGCGGCGCGATCGCGTTCGGGCATCCGCTCGGCGCGACCGGCGGCATGCTGCTCGGAACCGTCCTCGACGAACTCGAGCGGACCGATCAGACGACCGGACTCGTCACGATGTGCATCGGGGGAGGCATGGGGATCGCGACCATCATCGAGCGGATCTAGCGGCGATCGTTCGAGCATTCGGGTCTTTTTCCCATCAAGTTGGATTACGGAACGGTCGATAGCTCCCGTGGGGGAGTTCATCGAATGCCCGAAAATCCTGCCCGCGACAGAGAACGATCGCTGAAGCAGCGGCTTACGAGCCTGCTTCGGCGCCCGTTCGCGAGTCTGCCGTCGCGGATCGTGATGTCGGTGATGCTGGCGTCGTTGGTGACCTCGCTGGTGGTCACCTGGGTCTCGAGCCGTTCGATCGGCTCGTTCCTGCGTGGCGAGATCGATCACAAGTTCCCCGCCGTGCTGCTCGAGACGAACGATCGGCTCGAGCGCTGGTACGCGCAACGCGAGGCTGAACTGGCGATCTTCGGGCAGAGTCGGGTGGTGCAGGAGAATTTCGCGCTGCTCGCTGCGGCGTCACAGGGCGCAGCCGCCGACCGTGTGGGCGATGAAGCGAGTATCTACCTGCGCTACGTGCTCGAACGGTTCCCGCAATTCGAGACCCTCTTCGTGCTCGACTCGGACGGCAGTTCCCGGCTTTGGGTTGGGCGGGAGCGTGAGCTTTCAGTCGCAATGCGCAGTCAGCTGGCCGCGGTGTCTCGCATCGATGTGAGCCACGTGTGGCACATCGGGGATCAGCGGATCCAGGTGGTGTCCTGGCCGATCGATGGCGACGGTGCCGGGTTGTCGCTGCACGCGATCGTCCATCTCGAATCCGTTGCCACGCTGCTCGCGAACGACGGACTCGGCGATTCGGGCCTGATCTTCGTCGCCGATCCGTCGGGGAACGTGCTGATCGGCACGCCTGGCGCTGAGCTGCACGCGCGACACGAGCGCCCGCTTCCGAAGGGCCAGGCCGCCTCTGAGGTGGCGAAATACACGCGTCGCAGCGGTCGTCCCGTGGTTGGGAGTTCGCGAAGATTCGACCGCTTCGGCTGGACCCTGGTGGTCGAGGAGTCCTACGAGGAGGCCTTCGCGCCGGTGGTGTCGGTGATCCGCGAATTATTGGGCATCAATCTCGCTGTGGTGGCGTTGTTCAGCATGGTCGCGTTCTGGATCGCTCGCTCGACCGTTCGACCGATCATCGCACTTTCGGACGGCGCGCTGCGGATCGCGACCGGGGACACCGGTGTCGTGATTCCGGGAGGACGGCGAAACGACGAGATCGGCGTGCTCACGAACGCGTTCAACGAAATGATGAGGCGGCTGGGACGCAACCAGGAAGAGCTCGAGGAGAAACGCATCGAAATCGAGGATGCGAATCATCGCCTGATCGCCCAGAACCAGGAGCTTCAGCGCGTAAACGAGGTCTTCGAGCAGCTGTCCATCACCGATGACCTCACCAAGCTCCACAACAATCGCTTCTTCCAGGAACACCTGCCCCGTGAGATGCGCCGGGCCGAGCGGACGGGTGAGCCGCTTGCGTTGATTCTGATCGATATCGACGACTTCAAGCACTTGAATGATCGCTACGGTCACTCTGTCGGAGATGCTGTCCTGCGTCGCGTGTCGGATGTGATGAGCGGCGAGGTGCGCGACATGGACCTGCTTGCGCGTTACGGCGGCGAGGAGTTTGCCCTGCTCGCGAGCCAGACCACTCTCGAGGGCGCAATCGCGCTCGCCGAGAAACTACGGATCGCGATCTCGGAAGCGCGCTTCTCGTTGGTCGCGCTCGATGGGCCGACGGAGATTCAGGTCACCGTTTCGAGCGGCGTCGCCGCCTACCGCGGCGACGAAAAGGCATTCTTCAATGAAGCCGACCGCGCGCTCTATCGCGCCAAGGAAGCCGGCAAGGATTGTGTCTGCGTCTGTGACGAGCGCGACGCGTGATCGTGCACCAGCGAGACGTGAATCCAGCCGACCACTCCGGTGGTGGTTCGCACCATCAGCCAATCGCCGTCGGTGCGCTCTCGAAACACCGGAGTCGAGCTGACCAGTACCGTGAGAACCTCGTGCTGTGTCGAGGGGCCGGCCCGTAGGTTGACGCGGTTGGCGTGGATGAAGCCCGCGCCGGGTGTGTTGGTGACGCGTCGGGCCTCATCATTCAAGCCGTCCGCGATACGGCGCGCGCGCGAAACGAAGAAGACCGCGGAACCGGTATGACCCGCCTGGAACTGGCGCTCGGCCTCGGCGAGCTTCTGTTGGGCTTCTTCGATCCTCTCGACACTCCACGGAGCGTTTCGAGCCGATCGAGCGATCTCGATTCGCGTTTCCGCGAGTGCCGACACCGCATCGGCGCGCCCTTGGACGCCGAGCAGCCCCGATTCGATCGCGATCAGTGACTCCTCGGCCTCGTACAGGTCGGCGCGTAAGCGCTTCACCTCGAGCTTGAGTTGGCTGGTACGGGCATCGTCGGCGCGCGCGTAGATCTCGGTGACTTCGGCCGCCGCGACGCATTCGCTGGGTTCCGGCACAGGGGCCGGCACGGCGGAGCCCTGAAATGCCGCGCAGGCGGTCAGCTGCAAGCTCAGCAGTGCTCCCGCTGCGATCCATAGCCGGGGTCGGGCGGCGCGAGCCTCGGGCTGAGTGGGGTTCTCGATGGTCAAACGCTCTCCGGCGCAAACGGCCTTCAGGCCGAACCTCGTGTATCGACCATTAAGGGATTCGCCTTGACACGCTAAAATGCGATACGTATCGGGTCTTTACCTGATGCGAGGCGCGCTTCGAGCGAAGCTTCAGATCGTTGGAAGTCCGGATCGCGACGACATACCTTGGCTTCGACAGTCATCCGCATTCGCGGTGTAGAGGAGGACTGAAGTGAAGATCTCGATCGAGTACTGCGGGGCCTGAAACTTCCTTCCCCAGGCCTCCAGTTTGGCGGCCGCGATCAAGGCAGAAACCGAAATCGAAGCCGAGCTCATTCGGGGCGGCGGCGGTGTCTT
>CAXMSF010000135.1:0-11585 GCA_964196055.1 uncultured Gammaproteobacteria bacterium
CGCTCGCGGCGAGCGATCATCACCGCGAAAGCCACCAACCCGAGCAGGCCCAGCAACGCGATGAGCGTCGTGATCGGATCGACGAGGGAGTGCGAGATCGCGAAATCGTGCGTGAGGTTCAGGCGCGCGGGGCTGGGCACCACGATCAGACCGAGATAGAACCAGATCACGCGAAATTGTGTCAGTTGGCGCTCGACGAGGTCGAAGGGGCGATGCTCGTATCGCAGTGCGAAGTCATGGAAGAACGCGACCCCCAACACGCCGACCAGCACCACGCTCACGAGCCCAAGGAGCCACCAGCGGCGACGCTGCAACCACTCACGCGACAAGTCCTGCGAGAAGAAATACTCGTAGGCGAGCGCAAACAGCGGCAACGGCGCGGCGATCTGCTTCGAACCGACCGCAAGCCCCCAAGCGAGCGCGGCGCCGAACCAACACGCGACGCGGCGCCGACTCGCAGGCGCGTCTCGCCCACGCAGGAAGAGCAGGAACGCAATCAGGCCGAAGCAGACCGCGAGACTGGTCATTCGCTGAACGATGTACGTGACGGCTTGCGTCGCAATCGGGTGTGCCACGAACAACAGCCCCGCGGTCGCGGAAATCGCAGCCAACCGTTCATCGGAAAGCTCCCTGCCCGAGACCCGGGCGGCTTCAGGAAGCACGCGCATCGCGAGCGCGTACACGAGCAACGCGTTCAGGATGTGGATCGCGACGTTGAAGCAGTGGAATGCGAACGGGTCGCCGTCGCCGAGCGCCCAACTGAGCGCAAAGCTCAAGTTCGCGACGGGTCGCGGGGATGGGCTCTCGAACGCCGCGCGCCAGAGCGCGGCCCCATCCCAGCCGGACACACGAATCAGCGGGTTCTGCGCGATGTTCTGCAGATCGTCGAATACGAAGGGAGCGTGGAGACTGTTCGCATACAGGCCGAAGCCCAGGCCGACGATCGCGGCAGCGACCAGCAGTCGGACGGTCACGGAAGCACGCGGCATTCCCGCCACCCGCACGGAAGCCAGCAGGTCGCGATCGGGTTGGTGGCGTTCGAGACCACGATGCGCCGCTCCATAATGTATACAAATTAGCAGTTTAGCTCTTTGAGTTGCGATCAATCTCCTGGCGGCGATTTGGCTACCGGCTGCGCCTTGCCGCTTCGCTGACAAGGCTTCCGCGTCGCCGCACAAAACACTTCGCGTTTCGCACTCCTCTGCCGATTCGCTCCGCCGTGTCGGAACACTCCCCAGAGAAGGCCTCGCTTGCACGATCGGTGCTCGCGCGCCCGCGGCCGGAGTCGGGCGGGGGGAGGGGTCGAAGCGACTGTGTTCGAGCGGAGACCCCTCCCCCCGCCCGACTGCGGCGGCTCTTGCAGACACCCAGGAAAGCGCCTGCCGACACGGCGGAGCGAATCGGATAGAGGTACAAGGCAGACGCGCACCGAGGTATCGAAAATGAGCCCCTCATTGCCTTGCTTCAGGGCCGAGCGTTGGCGACGACTGGCGCCGCGACCTCCCGCGAGTCGTGCTCTCGCTGGTAGAAAGCGATGATGTCCCGGTAACGGACGTGCCCTAGTAGACGTTCGCGGCCGCCGGAGCTGTCGACGATCGGAAGCTTGTCGAACTCGCCTCCGCCGAAGAACTCGAGTGCCCGAATCAGGTTGTCGTCCGGGCTCAGGAACACAGTCCGCCGATTGACGAGGTCGGCGGCCAACACCAATGAACCCAGATGCTCGAGGTCTGCTCGATCTCCGAGATCCCGGAGCGACACCAGCCCAGAGAGTTCTCCTCCGTCGTTCTGCAAGAGCAGGTCGCTCTCGCCGGACTCGCGCGATAGCGATTCGACCTTCACAAGTGGTAGATCGGGCGAGATGATGGCCGATCGATCGTAGACTCCCCGCATCGCATCGCCGATGGTCACGCGCTTCAGGACATTGGGGTTCATCTCCCAGAGATGCGCCTTGGTGGAGAACTTGTTCTCCACCTGGGTCGTATAGATCGACCAGCGCCTCGATGTCACGAGCGCAACGATGGCCACCACCATCAGCGGGGGCAGCAGCTCGTAGGCACCTGTCAGCTCACATACCATCATCAGCGACGCGATCGGTGCGTTGGCCACTCCGGCGAAGAAGGCCCCCATCCCCACAACGACGAAGGGCGTCACATCGGGCACGAGGGCCGGAAAGAGCTGCTGGCTGAGCGTTCCGACACATCCGCCTAGCATGGCACCTATGAAGAGGCTGGGGGCGAAGACGCCTCCGGAGCCCCCCGACGAGATCGTGAACGAGGTAGTGGCGATCTTGAGTACTGCGAGCGTGGCGAGGAATCCAACCGTGGCCTCGAAGCCGTCGATCGGCTGTCGGAGTATCAGCTGCTGCACGAAGCCGAAGCCCTGGCCCATCACCTGCGGATGGAAGAAGCCGACGATCCCGACCAGGAGGCCTCCGATCGGCGGAATGAGGTACTTGTTGAGCGGCAATCGGTCGAAGAACAGGCGTTTCGAACCATGCATGAAGCGCACGTAGAGATAGCCCGCCGCCGAGCACACCAGACCCAGCACGGCGTAGAAGAAGAAGTGCACCGGTGTATGGAATGATTCGCCGCCATAGGCGAAGACGTGGTCGAAACCTTTCACGGAACAGAACACCGTGTAGGCGGTGACGGATGAGAGAATCGCAGGCGTCAGCGCGTCGGTCTCGAGATCTTCTTTGTAGAGCACCTCCACCGCCGTGAGCGCGCCACCGAGAGGTGCCCGAAAGATCGCGCCGAGGCCCCCCGCCGCGCCCGCCACCATCATCGTGCGGCGAGCCCTCGCCCCCATCTTCAGGTAGCGACCGAGGGCCGATCCGATCCCGGCGCCGATCTGCGCGATGGGTCCTTCCTTGCCCGCGCTTCCACCCGACGAAAGGGTCGAGAGCGTGGCCAGCGACTTCACCAGGGGCACGCGGCCGCGCATGGATCCGGCCTTGTTGTGGAACGCGTCGATATAGCCGTCGGTCCCGGTTCCCTCTGCCTCGGGCGCAAAGGTCTTGACCAGCAGGCCTGAAATCAGGCCGCCAACGACCGGCATCAAGACCAACAGCCAACGGCGTGGAGGACCGGCCTGGACCGCGAGTGTGGACGCCTCCCCGTGCGGTTGCGGCAGGGCGAGCTGCGCCCATGAGTGCATCGTGAGTTCAGTCGCCGCGTGCAATAGCTCGTTGAAGACGATGGCGCCGAGTCCGGAAAGCAGACCGATCACGATCGAGTACAAGTAGATCGTACGCGGATTGATACTCGTAAAGAATTCTCGCATCCCTCGAAAATCGAGAACGCCTCTCAATACTCATCTCCGATTGGGTACGCGCACGATAGTGAGAGTCGAAACCGGAACCTATTCCCGGCTGCATGCGCCCTCGTGAACACGATGCGGTCCCGACCCACGGCCGCGCCAACGCCGCGAGTGAGGAATCTGGGGCCGACACAGTGTGGAACAAACGGTTCTTCGAAGTTCTGATCCGGTTCCAAGTAATGGAAACGCCGCTAAAGACGGTCAGTGACCATTTGAAACAAGGAAGTCTGTGGTCGGGGTGGTGGGATTTGAACCCACGACGCTGACCCCCCAAAGATCAGGCTCTACCACTGAGCTACACCCCGTCGGGCCGTAGGTTACAACGCCCGCGGGCCGCGATCCCCCGAAACCCGGCCGAAATCGCACTGTTATCGCCTAAGCTCGCGACCCATGGACGGTTTTCGCCCTGTGGCTATTCTACCGGGCCGATGAGTCCGACCCGAAAGAATCTTCTAAATAAAGTATGGGATGCCCACACGGTGCGTGAGCTCCCCGGCGGCCAGACGCAGCTCTTCATCGGGCTGCACCTGACCCACGAGGTCACGAGCCCGCAGGCCTTCGCGATGTTGCGTGAGATGGACCGGCCGGTCCGCTTCCCGGAGCGCACCTTCGCGACCGTCGACCACATCATCCCGACGGAATCCCAGGCGAGGCCACTCGCAGACGACCTCGCGGAAGAGATGATGCTGGCGCTCGAGCGCAACACCGCCGAAGCGGGCATCGAAATGTTCGGTCCCGAAAAGGGCGAGCAGGGCATCGTGCACGTAATCGGCCCCGAGATGGGACTGACCCAGCCGGGCATGACGATCGCATGCGGCGACAGCCACACCTCGACCCACGGCGCGTTCGGTGCAGTCGCATTCGGTATCGGCACCAGCCAGGTGCGCGACGTGCTCGCGACTCAGTGCCTCACGCTCGCGCGCCCGAAGGTGCGCCGGATCGAAGTGACCGGTCGACTCGCGTCGGGCGTCTACGCCAAGGACGTGATTCTCGCGATCATTCGCGAGCTCGGCGTGAAGGGAGGGGTCGGTTTCGCCTACGAGTACGGCGGCCCGGTCATCGAAGCCATGACGCTCGAGGAGCGACTGACCGTCTGCAATATGTCGATCGAGGGCGGTGCGCGCTGCGGCTACATCAACCCCGACGACGCAACCATCGAATACCTGCGCGGTCGCAAGTACTCGCCCGAAGGCGCAGCCTGGGATCGCGCCGAAGCGTACTGGCGCGGGGTCGCGAGCGGGCCGGATGCCCACTACGACGAACGCATCACACTCGACGGCAGCGCGCTCGCGCCGTCGGTCACCTGGGGGATCAACCCCGAGCAGAGCATTTCGATCGACGAGAATTTGCCCCGCGTCGACGCGGTCGTCGCAGAGAACCGGCCGAGTATCGAGGAGGCCTACGCCTACATGGGCCTGACGCCAGGCGAGCCGATCATGGGCACGAAGATCGACGTTGCGTTCATCGGATCCTGCACCAATGGCCGGATCTCGGACTTGCGTGAGGCCGCGAAGATCGCGCAGCAGGGGCAGGTGCCCGCGCACGTGAAAGCGCTGGTCGTGCCGGGTTCCCAGGCCGTCGCGCGCCAGGCGGAAGCCGAAGGACTGCCCGACGTCTTCCGTGCAGCGGGTTTCCAGTGGCGCGAGGCGGGCTGTTCGATGTGCCTGGCGATGAATCCCGACAAGCTGGTCGGCCGCGAAATCTGCGCCTCGTCGAGCAATCGCAATTTCAAGGGACGCCAGGGCTCGCCGACCGGACGCACGCTGCTGATGTCCCCCGCCATGGTGGCGGCCGCCGCAATCCGCGGAAAGGTCTCCGACGTAAGGGAGCTGCTCCAGTGAGCGAAGTCATCCGGAAGCGGATCGAGGGGCGCGGCTGCGTGCTGCGCGGAGATGACATCGACACCGACCGCATCATCCCCGCGCGCTTCCTGCGCTGCGTCACCTTCGACGACGTCGGCGAACACGCCTTCGAAGACGACCGCGAGCAGGCCAAGGGCGACCATCCCTTCGACGACGAACGCTACCGGGGCGCGAAGATCCTGATCGTGGGCCAGAACTTCGGCTGCGGCTCGTCGCGCGAGCACGCGCCGCAGGCGCTGATGCGCTCGGGCTTCGACGCCTTCGTGGGCGGCTCGTTCGCGGAGATCTTCTTCGGCAACTGCACCGCGCTCGGCCTGCCGTGCGTGACGCTGTCGCCCGAGGACCTCTCGGCGCTGATGGACTCGGTGACGGTCGGCCCGGACGAGCAGCTCGAGGTCGACCTCGAGGCCCGCGAGGTGCGCCATCGCGGCACCAGCTGGGCGCTCGCGATTCCCGACGGCACCCGCGACCAGCTACTCGAAGGCACCTGGAACGCAACCGCGGTGTTGCTGGGCGCCGGCGATGCGATCGAAGCCACCGCCGAGCAGCTGCCATACGTGAAGGGCTTTCAGGCCTGAGGCATTGCCCGGCTGCATGGCAGCCGACGCGCGCCCGAGCTACTTCGACGGCAGACTCTCCATGAAGGCTTTGCGCTCGTAGCGCTCCGCGATCCGCCAGCCGTCGTCGGTCCGAACGAGCTTGTCCTCGTACCAGCCGCCCACGAAGAACAGCTTGTACCCGCCCCGATCGTTCGCGGTTCCCATCGGGTTGAAGACCATCGTGCGTGCGGTCGCGCGGTCGCCCGCGAGTTCGACGACGCTGTTGCTGATGAGGTGCTGCGTCATCGGAAATGCGGCCAACGCCTTCGCGAGCCAGGCCCGGACCTCAGGGTATTCGCCCTTGATGCCGCCGGAGCTGGTGTAGTCGACCTTGGCATCGGGCGTATAGACCGTGTCGAGCAGCTCCCAGTCCTTTTCGTCGATCGCGACCGTGTAGCGCACGAGCAGATCGTTGATCTCGATGCGGTCAGAAATCTCTTCGAGGGTCATCGTCTTGCGGGCCATGTGGCCTCCTCAGCTAATGTCGTTCGAATACGGGATCGCGCTTCTCGAGGAACGCATCCATGCCTTCGTTGCGATCCGCGCTCGCAGACACCAGCCCGAAAGCCGCCTGCTCGAGCGCGTGGGCGACCCGCACATCGGCGCCCTGCCCTTCTTGGATCACACGCTTGGCCTGCGCCACGGCGATCGGCCCCTTCTCGGCAATCGTCGCACCGGCCGCGACCGCAGCATCGAGCAGCGCATCGGGTGCAAAGACGCGATTGGCAAGCCCGATGCGCAGCGCCACGTCTGCCTTCAGCGTCTCGCCCATCAGCACCATCTCCTTCGCCCAGGCGATGCCCACGCGGCGCACCAGGCGACTGGTACCGCCGAAGCCCGGGATCAGCCCCAGGCCAACCTCCGGCTGGCCGAAGCGCGCCTTCTCGGATGCGTAGATCCAATCACAGGCGAGCGCGAGTTCGCAGCCACCACCGAGGGCGAAGCCCCCGACCGCGGCGATCGTCGGCACCGCGAGCGATTCGAGCGCGGCGGTCGCCCGATGCCCGAGCCGACTGAAGGCCTCAGCTTCGAGTGGACCCTGGGCGCGCATCTCCGCAATGTCGGCGCCGGCCGCGAACGCCCGGCCCGCGCCGGTGAGCACCACCGCGCGCAGCGAAGCCTCCCGCTCGAGCTCGCTGCAACGTGCGCAGATCGCCTCGAGCATCGCGGTATCGAGTGCATTGAGGGTTTCCGGGCGGTTGAGGGTCAATACGGCCACCGGGCCGCGGGCTTCCAGCATCACCAGGTCCATGGAGTCGACTCCTTCGCAGGGTGTCAGCGGGCGACCGAGTTTACGATCGTCGGCGCGGCGTCCGTGATTGCAGTTTCGAGAAATACGAGCCGTTGAAGTAGCGCTTCCGCGGCATTCTGCACGCAATAATGCCCCTCCCGAGCGCTCCGTGCCGACAGCGGCGGCGACGAGCAGCCCGGCGTCGCGACGACGCCCGCGACGCCCTGTGGAACGAACTGAGCAAACCCCGCGGTCGTGCTCTCATCGATGTTTGCGCTGATGGGTGAGTCCGCGGCGGGCAGCAGCGCAACCCGCTGCGCGGCGGGCAGGAGCTGCGGAATCGGCCCGAGTTCGCGCGCGAGGGCTTCGGTCACGTGATTCGGAATCGCCGCGTCTTCGAGTCCCTCGGTGAGCAAGATACTCGCGCGGCGCGTCGAGCCCGCGACCTCGAACGGCCGCCGGTAGAGATACGGCGCAAAATTGTAACCGTCCTGCGGGTCCAAGAGGGTCTGGAACAATGCCAGCATCACCCAGATGTCCGTCGCACCCAGCCGACTGGCACCGAGGCCCGCGAAAGGGGCCAGGATGGTCTGGGGCTCCTGGTGAATCAACACCTCCGAAAACCGCCGCCCCCCCGCGATCAGCGCGGCGGCGCGAATTTCGGGCGCGAAAGCGAGGAACGGTGGCGCCAGATTCGCCCCCTCACTCACGCCCACGTAGCTGAGTGGCGCAGCAGGGTCGACTCCGGACAAGCTGACGGCTTCCGTGCCGGTGCCGGCCGGAAGTTCGAACTTCCGGATCTTTGCGAGTTCGTCGATCGCGCGCAGGAAGGCCAGCTGCTCGGCGTTCGTTTCGACGAAATAGTCCGGAACTGCCTTCAACAGCATCACGTGCCACATGATGCGGATGATCTGATCGAATGCGCGATCGCGCGCGGTCGCGCCAGGCCGCGAGAATTCGCGGTTGAGCGCATCCGTGAAGCCGATCACGGCGAAGCCCGCACCCGCAAGCGACTGCCGCGCGTGCGGGACGACTTCTTCATCGGCACTCCCCGGATTGCCGTGCTGGTACATGACCAGCGGCACCGGCCCCTCGCGTGCGGCCTCCGGGAGTGCCAGCACGAAGGCGAGAGACTTCGTCGCGACTCGCTGAGGGCGCCCGGTCAACGGATCACGACGGAATCTGAGTCCATGCTCGCGCCAGTCGGGCGCCTCCCAGGTGCCCCGTACGATCGCCGCCACCGCACTACCTCGCTCGCGCTGCTCGGGTGATTCGGCTTCCACCTGCGTGATCCGAACCCGCGGCGGCGGCCCGTCGAGGATGTCCTGCTTGATCGCGATCAGATCGTCGGGGAAGTGGTCGGTCGTCCGCACAGTGACCCGCAACGCGAGCGCGACGTCCGCCCGCCGGATCAGAGAATCGGCCGCACCGGAAATTGCGTCGAGCACCTCGCCCGCCGATTCTCGTGCGCGCCTCACCGCCTCGGGGTCACGCCGTGAAGGCACCGCGTCTCGCACCCGCGCGAAGAAGCGCGAAGCCCTGAACGGCCGACCATCGACGGTCACCACGCGGTGTGTAACGACGACGCCGTACCGGCCGCCCGAATTCAGCGCGATCGAGGGAAACAACAACAGCGCGTGCGACACCCCGCCCCACGCCGAGCTGGTTCGCGCTTCGAGACGGAACGGAACCCGGCGACCGAAACTGGGGCTTCCGGGTGTGATGTCGAACAGGCCCACTGCCGCCGTCGGGTCGAGCGAGTCTGCGGGCGTCCTCGGCAACGACGCGGGATGCGGCGCTTCGGAGAGTGGAATCGTGATATGCGCAATCGGACTGAATCCGTCGAGTTCGCGCGTGCCATGCAGCAACGCTTCCACGAGTAACCGGTCGGGCTCCCGGATCCCCCCCATCTCGATCTGGAGTCGCTTTCGACGCGGATCGTGCGGGTCCGGGCGCAACCAGAAGTCGTCCGGAAACGGCGCGGAGCTGAGCGAGTTCGAGCGGTCGTAGAGCACGCGTGCCGCTGGCCCCGAGCGTGCGGTCGTGAAGGCGAGCAACCACGGCCCTTCGCGCGCGCGCCAGGCCAGCGCGCAACCAGTGCGAGCCGGCAAGTTTCGCGCCGGGTCTACGATCAAACTCTCGGGCGTCGGCGCGTGGACTGCGACCGGAATCGCGGCGCCGCCGCAGCGCAGCTCGAAACTCTGCCGCGCCCAGGCATCGGTCGGCCTTGCAAACTCCAGGCGGAACCACGCAGTCACCGGCACGGCCGCCGCAGCCGCGACCGGATCGCTCTCGAGCAGATCGGGGAGCGCGGGCGGTGCTTCGAAGCGGGCCTGCCGCACGCCGCGAGCCGTGCGACCCGCAGATTCGAATCGCGCGCGTACCAACAGTCGGTGCTCGCCCGCTGCGATCGGCACCTCGGCCGTCGCAGTCCCCCCCACGAACTCGAAGGCCTCGCTGATCCGCTCCTCGTCGAGCGATACTTCCAACGAGCCCTCGATATAGCCGGCTTCGACCGCGACCCGCAGACGAACCGTGCCCGCGCCGTAGACCGGGGGAAGTACCGAAATCGAATCCGAGGCGTCGTTCCCGCACGCGGCCAGGACGAGCGCGATGGGAAGCAGTGCACTCCGTACGCGGCGACGGCGCGTGCAGCGAATCCGTTGTTGCTTCCCGCGGAATCGCATGCGACCTCTCGTGCGGACGGCGGTTCGAGGTGCGGCAGTCTACCACAGCGCGACGGCAGACCATGGTATAGTGGCCGCCATCTCGATGCACCGGAGGTGACAATGAAAATCTCGCGCGCGGCAACTCTCTCGGCGGCCTTCGGCTGCGCCGGCCTCGTGGCTTTCGCCGCGGGACCAATGCTTGCGCAACTTGAATTAATGAGTGCATTCCTGGCCTTCCGAATCATGGGCCTGGGCCTGCTGATCGGTCTGTTCGCCCTTGCATTCGGCGCAGTCGGCCTCTGGCAGACTCGCGGCGCGAACGGACGCACGGGGCGCAGCCGTGCGATCACGGGAACCCTATCCGGCCTGATTCCGCTGTCGATCGCCGCAGCGGCCGCGAGTATTCCGGGCAATGTCCCGATGATCAACGACATCACCACCGACACGCTGAATCCACCGCGCTTCATCGCCGCCGCGACCGACGACGCGAACTCCGGACGGGACCTCGACTACCCGGGCGAGGAGTTCGCCGCACAGCAACGCAGCGGCTACCCGGATATCGAGCCGATCCGCGTGCCCGGTCCGCCGGCCAGCGTCTTCGACCGAAGTGTCATCGCCGCAGAAGAACTCGGCTGGGACTTGACCCTGCGCGATGCCGCTGCCGGCCGATTCGAGGCGATCGCCGTCTCACGCGTGTTCCACTTCGTCGACGACATCGTCGTGCGTGTTCGGCGAGATGGCGCCGATTCGATTGTCGACGTGCGCTCGAAATCACGCGATGGACGCAGCGACATGGGAGCCAACGCAGCCCGCATTCGCCGGTTCCGCGACGAACTCCTGCACTAGGTTCCCAGGAGGTCTCGCAGCGCCCGCCGCTACATGACCGACGCGTTCGCGTCGGTACGCCGATCAACGGACGATCGGAGCATCCGAGCCACCGGGCAAGGTCAGAGCTCGACGCAGCTCCGCCGCGGTATAGCTGCTGCCGTCGGGGCTCCAGCCCGGCGGTCGCAGGAGATAGCCTGCCGCCTCGCGCCAACTCCCGGCGCCGTGCATGTCGCGAAACAGGTCCGCCCAGGCGTGGAACGCGACCCGAAACGGATTGAACGTCGTGATGTTCTTCGTGAGGCCGTAATCCACGGGCTCTCGCTCGGGCTCGAATGTGCCGAACAGGCGATCCCAGGCGATCAGGATCCCGCCGTGATTGCGATCGAGATAGCGGATGTTGCGACCGTGGTGGACGCGGTGGTGCGAAGGGGTGTTGAAGATCCAGCCGAAATGCTTCATCGGTCCCAACAACTCGGTGTGGATCCAGAACTGATAGATCAGGCTGATCGACTGAGCGACGAGAATGGCGGCCGGATGAAAGCCCAGCAGCGGTAGCGGCATCCAGAAGGGAATGCCCGTGAAAGGCGTCGTCCACGACTGACGCAGCGCGGTGGACAGATTGTAGAAGCGGCTCGAATGGTGGTTTTCGTGCGCGGCCCACAGGAAGCGGACCTCGTGAGACGTGCGGTGGAACCAGTAGTAACAGACATCCTCGGCGATCACGAGCGCAACCCAGTAGGCGATACCCTGCTTCCAGTCGAACAGACGAAGCTCGTACAGGCCGAGATACAACACGAAGACCGCCGCCTTGACCGCGCCCGCGATCGCGACGTTGCCGACCCCCATCGCCAGGCTGGTCGCGGTGTCGCGCGATTCGTAGCCGCGCACGGGCGTGTCGCCAACCGGTCGCCGATTCACCAGCAAGGCCTCGAGGGCGAGTAGCCCGAGAAATGCCGGCACGGCCCAGAAGATCAACTCCGACATGATTCGCCCCTTTCCGGCGCGCCCGCGCTGCGCCTCCAGTTTCGACGATCGTCCCCCCAGACGTCAACTCATCGCCGCCGCAGTCGAAGCTCCG
>CAXMSF010000136.1:0-14724 GCA_964196055.1 uncultured Gammaproteobacteria bacterium
CGACGTCATGATGCCCGGTATGAACGGCTTCGAAGTCCTCGAACGGCTTCGACGCAAGCACAGCATGTCGGAGCTTCCGGTCATCCTCGCCACGGCACTCGCCAACTCGGCCGATACGGTCGAAGGTCTGCAGCGCGGCGCAAACGACTACGTCACCAAGCCTCTCGACTTTCCCGTGGTGATCGCTCGCATCGAGACGCACCTGGCCGCCCATCGCGCCGCGCGCGAGGTCGCAAAACTGGCCGATCAACTCGAATTCCGGAACGCCTTCATCAAACAGGCGCTCGGACGCGAGGTTTCGGACGATCTACTCGTCGAGATGGCGGAAACGCCCGACGCGATCGACCTGGGCGGCGAGAGCCGACAGGTCATCGCCCTCGTGGCGGATCTTCGGGGGGCCCGAGGCCTCGCCTCCCGGCTCGCCCCATCCGAATACGTCGCAGTGCTGAACAACCTGCTCGGCGGACTCTGCGAAATCGTCCAACACTACGACGGAGTCGTCGACTCGCTGTCGGGTGACTCCCTCTGCGCAATATTCGGCTTGCCGGTTCCCCTCGCCGACGACAGCGAACGCGCGGTCGCGTGCGGAATCGCGATGCAGCTCGAAATGGACGAAGTCAACGCGCGCAACCGGCGCGTGCAGCTACCTGAAGTGGAAATCGGCGTCGGCATCGCGACGGGCGAAGTCATCGTCGGAGCCGTCGGCCAGCGAGACCGGCTCAAGCTCAAAGCGATCGGGGAGCCCCTCGTCTCCGCGGCTCGCATCGAGGCCGCGGCCCTCGCCCGAGAAGTCTGGATCTGCAGCGACACTCACGCCGCCGTCGCGGATCTGCTGGAATCCGACGCGGTACGGGATGCACCGCCACGCGAGGGATCCGAAGCACTCCGAATTCACCGCGTGCTGGGGATCGGGGGGACGCACCTGATCAGCTTGCGATCGGTCCCGCCGCTGCGCTGAAACGCGAGCCGGACCGCGTTGCCGCTCAGGAGCCGGCGCCCGCCAGTATCTTCTCGATCGCTTCGAGCAGGCGTGGAAGTTCGACGGGTTTCGTCTCGTATCCGTCACAGCCGGCGGCGAGCGCTTTCTCGCGATCGGTGCTCATGGCGTGCGCGGTGAGGGCAATCACCGGGATGGAACTCGTCGCGGCGTCCGCCTTCAGGGTGCGCGTGGCTTCCCATCCGTCGATCACGGGCAGGCTCATGTCCATCAGGATCAGGTCGGGATTTCCCGACCGGGCCTTCTCGATTCCTTCGGCTCCATCGACGGCGATGTCGATGTCGTATCCCCGCTTCGTCAGACGTCGCGACAACATGTCGCGGTTCATTTCCTGATCTTCGACGAGCAGGATTCTCGGCATCGAACTCTCCCTACGGCCACACGTGGTCCAGCCCCATTATACGCGCCCGTAGCGGAAGTGGGAGCGCTGGGGTGCTCCGGCGACGAGAAGTCGGCGGAAAATGGCAGGCGGTCCTTCGTCGGCCGACCGCTGAGTGTTTCTCGAACTCGACGTCCGGTGGAGCCAGCCAGTCGCAATTTCGGGGTTGGCATGAGGGCACCAGAACGCCCATGCTCGCCGATCGAGACCAGCGAGGCCAGCAATGCCGACCGACGCCGAACACACCGCCCTCGAGGTATTCTGGAAGCTCCACGTCGGACTCCCGAAGCAGGGGCCCGGGAGCGATGCGTCGACCCGCCGCGCACTGGCCATGGTTCCCGAGCTCCCGCCCGAACCGAGAATTCTCGACCTCGGCTGCGGCCCCGGCCGCCAGAGCCTGGTACTCGCTCGCGAAACGAGCGGGCACGTGACCGCAGTCGACTTGCTGCCGCCGTTTCTGGAACAACTCGAAGAGCGGGCCAGAGCGGCCGGGCTCGCCGATCGCATCGCAACGCTGAACGCTTCGATGGACGATCTCCGCTTCGAAGACGGCAGCTTCGATCTGCTCTGGTCCGAGGGCGCGATCTACAACATCGGCTTCGATCACGGGCTGGACGCCTGGCAGCGCTTGCTTCGGCCCGGCGGCTCGCTGGCAGTCACCGAACTCTGCTGGCTCATCGACGATCCCCCGGAACACATCCGACGGTTCTGGGACACCGAATACCGCGCGATGCGGAGCCACGAGGCCAACGAGCACGCGATCGCCGAAGCCGGTTACCGCCTGCTCGCAAGCTTCGTCCTGCCCGAGGCCGAGTGGTGGGACGATTACTACACGCTCATCGACGAACGCGCCGCGGCCCTGCGCGGGCAGCGAAACGACGCGGGCTGGCGGGCGGCGCTCGATACCGCCGAGGCGGAGTCGTCCATCATCCGCGATTGCGGCGGCTCCTTCGGCTACGTGTTCTACGTCATGCAGAAGCGGTCGTAGCGGGCTGGAGAAGCCAGGACGGGAGCTACATCCAACCCAGCGACTGCAGCTCGTCCTCGTCGGCGAGCTTGCGCTGTACCAGAACGTGGTCCCAGTCGTGGAAGGTCGACAAGAGAGCGCCCGGGGAAGCGTGCCGCGCGAAGACGCCGTCCAAGCATGCCTCTTCGCCCGGCCAGGGGTAGGCGAAGACCACGTCACAGTCCTCGGGTGCCAGACCCAACTCGTTCCAGGCATGGCGGTCGAAGACGAGTCGCGTGTGGACCGTCTCGGCCGTCAGGTCCTCGTCGCCGGGAAGCAGAAACGTCCCCTCCGCAAAGATCATGGCGAGTTCGAGGTCCTTCGCGAGCGAACGGGCGGATTCGACGAGCTCGGGCTGAATCTCGATACCAAACGGTGAAAAGCCGTTGAGAGCGGCCACGCCGCACACTCCACCCAGGCCACTGCCCCACTCGCAGAACAACGGACCCGGAGAGAGGCCTTCCGCTTGGATGCGGGCCAGCACGCGATTCACCGCCAACAGTTCGCTGCCCACGTAGTCTGCGAGGTCGTCGCCGCGCAGCATCAGAAACCGTTCGCGTACCGCGTCCACGAGGCCCGGGAGGGCATCATCAGGCGCGTGCGATTCGTCAAGTTGCATGGAGTCGCCTTCCGTTTCCTCGCCCCACGGACGAGAGAGTGATGCAGAACGATCCACCACGCGGCGCATCGCACACCGAAACGGAAAAGCGGCGACCCGTTGCCGGGCCGCCGCTTCAGTACCGCTTCGCGAGAGTTCTACTGTCCCTGAACGCTCGTGGCCTCAGGGCCCTTCCGCCCCTGGCCGGCTTCGTAATTCACCGACTGGCCTTCGCTGAGAGACTTGAAGCCCTCGCCGAGAATGTTGGAGTGATGAACAAAAAGGTCATCGGAGCCGTCTTCCGGCGTGATGAATCCATAGCCCTTTTCGTCGCTGAACCACTTGACTGTACCTCGTGCCACATTTTTCTCCTCCCCAACCCACGGATCGTCATTCAAAGAATGGCCGCCGTCGGGCCGGGGATCGTCGCCCCACTTGATCGCTCGGCTCCAACCTGGAGCCCGATCCCCGCCACTCCGGGAGTTCCTCCCCGAGTAGCGATGGTGCGTAGCCTTCGCCGAAGAACGTACCCTCCGACTGTTAGGCAGAACAGTAGCGGGAGACTGCCGGTCCCGCCCCTGCCGGTTTTTGGGGCGCGCCTCAGTCCGGCGCTTCCCGAGGAATCACGGGGAGATGGGGCGAATTTGCCGCGCCGCTTGCACGCCGCGACCCTCCTGGCGAAAATGGTCCCATGTCCGTCGATCTCCGAACCCGCGTCGATTCGGAACAGCATCCGATCGAGGCCGACCTGTTCTTCAGGGACACACTGCCCGCCCACCTCGATGCTCACCAGGATCTCATGGCCGCGGGTGGCAGCCAGCTTCGTTTGCAGGATCTCTGCGTCGAGGTCGACGGCGAGCCGTGGACCCTTTCGTGGCAAGGCGACTACGCCACGGTCGGACCGGGCAGGCATGGGCAAGCGCGAGTGCGACTCACAGGCGAGCAACTCACGGATATCGTCAATGACCAGAGCACCCCGGTGGCGCTCATGAGCAACGCCCTGCTCGACATGCCCGAAGGCGGCCTGCCCGACTTCCTCGACTGGTGGCTGATCCTTCGCTCGGCTCTCGACGGCCGGCGAGTTCACGCGGCGGGAGATGTCGAACTCGATGCGAAGGCGCGCCACAGCTTCAGCCCCGACGACTCGGACGAAGACATGCGCCGCTTCCTCGAAGAGATGGGCTACCTGCACATCCGCGGACTCTTCAGTGAGGCGGAAATGGCGGCCGTGGAAGCCGACTACGCGAAGGCCGCACCCCACTATGAAAAGGGAGACGACCAGGCGTGGTTTGCCACGACACACGACGGCGAAGAGCACCTCGTCCGGATGGAGGGCTTCGATCGTTACTCCGAAGTTTCGGCCGACCTGATCGAAGAGGATCGCTTTCTTCGCATCGGCCGCATTCCCGGCTGCGGGCACACGCTGGCCGGGAAGCCGGGGCTACGCATCGGAGCCCTCGTCAAGCCGATCGGCATCGTCAAAGGCATTTCCGATGTGCCGTGGCACAAGGACTGCAGCCTGGGCCGGCACTCCTATGAATGTTGCAGCCTGACCGTCGGGATCTCGGTAACGGGCGCCGGTGCGAAGTCGGGCCAGCTCCGGGTCGTACCGGGCACGCATCGGGCCCTGGTGTGGCCCGCACCGTGCATTCAACCGGGGCTCGACCTCCAACCAATCGATCTTCCGACCCGGACCGGTGACGTAACGGTTCACCTGAGCTGCACCCAGCAAAGGAGCCAGCCGCCCGCAGACCGCACCCGCAAGGTTCTCTACACCAGCTTCAATCAAGTCGCTCCGGACGCCGAGCAGGCAGCGGCCAACCGAGCCCGGCTGGGTGCCGTCCGGAGCAAGACCCACACCTCCGTTTCCCAGTTTCCGGGACATCGAGGCGACTGAGGTCCGAGATCGCTATTCGAGCAGGCCGTCGCGCAGACGCTGGAGTTCCGAGTCCGACCAGCCGATCCCGTCGCGAATGAAGCCCTCGATGGAACCATACCCGGTGATGATTTCGTCGTGCGCCGCTCCCAGATACGAAGTGTGAACGAAGAAGAGCCCGCGGATATTCGTCATATCCACTTCCTCGGGAGCGATGCCGCGCTGCCGGGCAGCGGACGCACGCATGGTCTTCAAACCCGCATCGGCTTGCGCGTGTCGCTGGACGTTCGAGAGCAGGTAATCCTCGACCACCGTCTCCCACGGCACCCCGAGCGCCGACAACAAGATGGCAGCGTTGATCCCGGCCCGATCCTTGCCCTGCGTGCAATGAAAGACGAGCGGGCAATTCGCCGGATCGGCAGCGACGTGCAACAGCGAACCGAGCTTGTGCCGCCAGTCTCGAATGTACTCGCGATTGATCTGGGGCAGCAGGTCCTCGGGCACCACGGAGAAATCGCCCGTAACGAACGCCGGGCCCAGAATCGGCGAGAGGTCCCCGGCTTCGATCGCGATGGAGGTCAGCGAGGCGCCGGGGGGCAGACGATCCGGGCCCTTCTTCTCCACCTCGGCCTCGCCCCGCAAGTCGACCACCGTTCGAATGCCGAGCTCCGCGAGCTTCTCGACGTCGTCGTCGCTGAGCTCGCTGAGTTCACCCGAGCGATAGAGATGGCGCCACTTGACGCGTCGCCCGTCCGATGTCCGGTAGCCACCCAGATCGCGGAAGTTGTTCTGGCCGGCGAGTTCGATCTGGCGAACGCTCTGTTTCTGATCCGCCATACGGCCGCTTACTCATCCTCGTGGATCAACACCCTGCCACTGCTGCCATCGACCGTAATCGTCCGGCCGTCAGGGATGAGATCGCAGGCCTGAGTCAGGTTCGCAACGCAGGGGATTCCGTACTCTCGAGAAATCATGACGGCGTGTGATACGACGCCGCCCGTCTCGACGACGACACCCCCGACGATGGTGAACACCGTCGTCCAGGCAGGATCCGTCGCAACGGTGATCAAGATGTCGCCCTTCTCGATCGTGCTGATCTGATCGAGGCTTCGGCACACTCGCGCACGCCCCGTGATCATCCCGCTGCTCGCCGCCGTTCCACGCAGGCCCTTGCCGTCGTCCGGGAAACGATCGTCATCGAAGGTCTCCCAACCGCGAATGTACTTGGGCGGCTCTTTATGCGTGTACCTCGCGTAAACTCTGCGACGCGCCCGAACTCGGATCGCGATGTCTTTCACGCTCATGTTGCCCTGATCGGCCTGCACCACTTCCTGTATGCCCAGGAAGAAGATGTCTTCGGCGTCTTGGAGCAGACCGCGCTTCACGAACATCCTGCCCACCGCGGTCAGCAGGGGCCGGAAATGCATCCCATCCTTGTCGTTCTGAAAACGCTCCCAGTCCCGATAGTAGAAGTACTCCTGGACCAGCTCGAGATACCACTTGAAGAACGCGGATTTCAATGAACCGACCGGGAGCTTGCGGATCTTCCGCAGGCAATCGTCCTTCGTACGGAGCATGCGGTCGTACAGGCGCTTCTCGAAGACGGCCGGAGAATCCGCTTCACCGAGAGTCAACAGCGGCTTGAGCGCCGGAATCACGTTTTCGGGCTTCTGACGCCAACGGAAGTGGACGGGGTCGCGTTCATTGGCCCCGCGATGACCGAATTCCTTCAGGAAATCGTCGAAATCCGCTTTGAACCGTCGTCCGTCCTCGGAATCCGCCAGAGAGGCCAGGATCTCCGCCGAGTCCTCCTTCTCCATCAATTCCATGAGTACCGGCGAAGCCACGATCTTTCGGGAGAGATCCCATACGGCGACGTTCTGCTCAGCCGTCGGGGTGTGCTGGCCGGCGATCAGGGCGTTGAAGATCTGATCGTCTTCATCATCACACCACATCTCGCACAACTTCTTCAGTCCGTGGGGAAGGACGTAGAGGTAGAAGTTGAACGGCAGTGCCACGTTCTCATCGAGTTGGTTCTCTTCTCGCCCCTTCAGCAGGGTCATGAAGAGTTCCCCCATGCCGCCGGCGGACTCGATGTCGTAATTGTCCCAGACTTCGTTTGCTTGATCGACCCAACGCTCGAAATGATCGAAGAGAAAGTGGGTGCTGCCGAGCAGCGAACGCGTCGGGTGAGTGAATTCGAGCTTCACCATCATTCTGGCGAATTTCCACCAGTTGAACGGCATGTTTCGAATCTCTTCGCGCTGTTCCTCCGGGAACGGCAGGAGCGCGACCTCATCTCGCGCGAACGGCGGAATGAAGATCCGGATCCACTCCTTTTCCAGCGCCGTGTTGTAGTAGGCGCGTGCACCGTACCAGCGGAACAGCGGCATATCGTCGTAGTTTTCGCTCTCGTAGCCCGCGAAATCATCGATTCCAACGTACTCGAGCGCCAGCAGCTTCGTCTTGGTCCGGTGCGGTTGTGCGAAGGTGTAGAAGAGCGGGGTCGAGGGGCCCGTCTGCAACTCGTCCGAATAGGCTCGAGACCAGACCCAACGCTCGCTCGTCAGCTCGGCCAACGCCGCAGGCGTCTGCCAGCCTTCCATCCCTTCGTGGAAATCGATGTCCGCCGCCGTGACTTCACGGGACTGCAGGATCGCGAATCGCCCTTCGGAATAACCCCATTCGATGTCCTGCGGAAAGCCATAGTGCTCCTCGATCCGCAGCCCAATCTCGGACAACTCCTTGATCTTCTCATCCGTCAGAGTCTCGACGGAACGAAGCGCTTCGGGCACCGCGACTTCGGCACTTCCCTGGCCGTCTTGCTGCCGGACCGTCATGACCGACTTCTCTTGGAGGCTCTTCTGCTTGATCGCGAGCGAATCCTTGTCGACGATGTACTGATCCGGATTGACCCGACCCGAGACGATGGCCTCGCCGAGTCCCCAGCTGGTGTTGACGAAGATCTCGCGCGGGTTCGACGTCACCGGATTCGCGGTAAACATGACGCCCGCCACTTCGGAGGGAAACATCTCCTGCACGACCACTGCCAGCAGCACATCCTCGTGCCGGAATCCCTGACGATTCCGATACGAGATCGCCCGGTCGGTCCACAAAGACGCCCAGCAACGCTTGACGTGCTCCAGCACGGCATCGGCACCGTGGATATTCAGGTAGGTGTCCTGCTGCCCGGCAAACGACGTGCCCGGCAGGTCTTCGGCGGTCGCCGAAGAACGCACGGACACGAGCACCCCCTTGCCCAACTTCGACTCGAGTTCCGCGTATGCGCTGCGAATGGCGGCATCGATGTCCGCCGGCGTATCGGCGGAAACGATCATCTCCCGGATCCTGGCCGCACGATCCTCGATTCCAGTCGCATCCTCATAGTCGAGACCCTCGAGCACGCCGAGAATGGGAGCCTGCAGCGCGTTCGCCTCGATCACGCGCTGGTAGGCCAGCGTGTTGACACAGAAGGCCTGCGGAACGGGCAACTCGGCTCGTGTCAGTTCACCGAGATTCGCCCCCTTCCCACCGACGAGCTGAATGCTATCGGAACCGATTTCGTCGAGGTTGCTGGTATACTCGCCCACGGTCGATCCAACTCCATTACATACTAATTTTCAAGAACGCCCGCCTGCTTCAGCACACGGTTCGGGGCGAAGATTGTAGCCCCCCGCGCGGCAACCGGACCTCCGGATGCCCGGATCCTGGAAGAACTTCACAGGATTAGACATCCCTGGAAATGCTTCGACACGGCAACGCCCTGAGATCGCCGAGCTACGCGGTGCGACGAGACGATTCGGCCCACATGGCCTACTCGCACCCACCGCGGACGTTCTCTGCGGACATGTGCCACAGCAAGAAGTCGTGGAGCCTGCATCGACACTAGAGGCGACCAAGCCGAAGGGTTCCTACAGCCGGGCGGTCAGGTCGTCTATTCCTGCACCGGCATCTGCGATGGAGTGGAGGTCAGCGATCAGCCTGCGGGCGGACCCTGCGACCCGCTGAACCCTGAGCTCCGGGCGCGGGTTGTAATGCCCGGCGCCGTGACCACTCTGGCTACAGCGCACGCAGTGCCATGAGGTACGCGGCTGTGCCCGCAGGCAGGGGGGCTTCGCCCGCTGCTTTCGCCCGCACCCCATGTCTCTTCCACCAAGCGATCGCCAGCCACAGCGCGACGGCTGTCGATGCACGAGGGGGCCGGTGTGGCTCGGGCACTTTGCAGTCAGGCAGCAGCCGAAACCGGATCAGGGGCGAACCGAAAGGCCGGAAGACGCCCGACCAGGCTTCGCGTTTCGCACTCGCCGAAGATCGGCCGTTACCTCCACGGCATTCTCACCCGGACCTGCGTTCTGAGGGGTGAGCATCCGAGAAGCGGAAGAGTGCGGTGGCGGTGCTACACCGTTCCGTGACATGCGCGCCGGATAGAGGATTCGAGAACATGGACGAAGCATTCGCGTACGCAGACGAAATCGGCCCCGCCAAGGTGATCCACGTCTACGAACCTTCGATCGGGCTGCGGGGAACCCTGGTAGTCGACAACGTCGCCACGGGCCCATCGATCGGCGGGATGCGCATGGCGCCGGACGTGAGCACCGAGGAGTGCTTTCGGCTCGCGCGGTCCATGACGCTGAAGAACGCGGCGGCGGGCCTGCCCCACGGTGGCGGCAAGTCGGTCCTCTACGGCGACCCCGCGATGCCGATCGAGCGCAAAGAAGCGTTCATCCGCGGCTTCGCCTACGCACTACGCAACGAGGCCGACTACATCTTCGGCCCCGACATGGGAACGGACGAGAACTGCATGGCGTGGGTGCGCGAGGAGGTCGGCCGCGCAGTGGGGCTGCCCCGTGAACTCGGCGGCATCCCGCTCGACGAGCTCGGTGCCACGGGCTTCGGATTGCGCCACGCAGCCGAGGTCGCCGCCGAGCACCTCGACTTCGAGCTGGCCGGTGCCCGCGTCGTCGTGCAGGGTTTCGGAGCGGTCGGGATCCACGCCGCGCGCTTCCTCGCCGCGCAGGGCTGCCTGATCGTGGCGGCCTCGGACTCCAAGGGCGGGGTGGCGAGCGAGCAGGGCCTCGATGCCGCCGCGCTGATTGCCCACAAGCAGGCCGGGCAACAGGTGAACGATTTTGAAGGCGGCGATCCGATTGGCGCCGACGAAATGCTGGCGCTCGAATGCGAGATATGGATCCCGGCCGCGCGTCCCGACGTGATCAACGACGACAACGCCGATCGCGTGCGGGCACGCGCCGTCGTTCCCGGGGCCAATATCCCGATGACGACCGGCGCCGAGAAGCGCCTGCACGAACGGGGCATCCTCTGCGTTCCCGACTTCATCGCCAACGCGGGCGGTGTGATCTGCGCCGCCATGGAGTACCACGGCGCCACCCAGCGCGGTGCCTTCGATGCCATCGAGGAGCGGATCCGCGACAATACCAGGGCTGTGCTCGACGCGGTGAAGCGGAGTCAGGTGCTTCCGAGCGAAGCCGCCCGCGAACTCGCCCTGCAACGCGTGCGGGCCGCGATGAAATTGCGACGCTGGTCGATCTACTGAGCCACGCCGAACGGGAGACGAGCGATGTACCGCGTGCGCTTTCACGGCCGCGGCGGCCAGGGCATGAAGACTGCGAGCCGAATCCTCGGCTCGGCGTTCTTCCGCAGCGGCTTCGAGGTGCAAGACGCGCCGCGCTACGGCGCCGAGCGGCGCGGCGCACCGATGTTCGCCTACGTGCGCGCGGCGCGGCACGAAATCCACGAGCGCGGCGTGATCACGCGGCCGGACCTGGTGGTGGTCGCCGACGACTCGCTGACGACGAGCCCGGTTGCCGGCGTCACGGCGGGTCTCGACGAGCACTCGGTCCTGTTGATCGCCTCCACGGAATCGACACGCACGTGGCAGGAGCGCCTGCGCCACTATGGCCCCACGCTCGCACTGTCGATCGACCCGGCGGATGCCACGGCCCTGCGCTTCGTCGGCGCGGCCTGTGCGGCCGCTGCAGCGCGACTCGTGGGCGTGATCGAACTGTCCGACTTCGAAGCCGCGCTGCGCGACGAGCTCGCTCCGCTCGGCGAGCCGGCCACGACCCGGAATCTCGAGCGCGGGCGCGCCGCCTGGCAGGAATTCGACTCACATGCCGGACTCGTACAAGAGTGCCCCGATGCGGCGGAATCGGTAGAGGAGCGTCCGGACTGGATCGAGCTGCCCTTCGAAAGCGCGCGTATTGCGACACCAGCGATCCACGCTGCGGCGACGAGCGTGGAAGTGAGGACCGGGCTCTGGCGCACGCTGCGCCCGGTGATCGACGAGGCACGCTGCCGACACTGCACCTGGATCTGCAGCACGCTATGCCCGGACGGCACCATCGAGGTGAAGCAAGACGGCGGCCCGCAAATCGACCTCGACCACTGCAAGGGCTGCATGATCTGCGTGGCGGTCTGTCCGTCGCACGCAATCGAGAGCGTCCCCGAGCGCACAGCCGCCGCGCATGACCTCGAGGGGGTGAAGCCATGAGCCGATCGCTCGTCACCGGAAACACCGCCGCGGCCTGGGCAGCGCGTCTGGCCCGCGTCGACTACGTGCCCGCCTTTCCGATCACACCCCAGACCGAGATCATCGAGACGATCGCCGACTGGATCGAAACCGGGGCGTTCGACGCCCGCATGGTGACCTTCGAATCCGAACACAGCATGGTGACGGCCGCCGGAGCGGCCGCCGCCACCGGCGTGCGCGTCTTCACCGCCACTTCGAGCCAGGGCCTCCTCTACGGCCTCGAAATGATCTACGCGGTGGCGGGCTGGCGAGCGCCCTTCGTGCTGATGAACGTCTCGCGAGGCATCGCCGCGCCCGTCACGCTAGAGCCCGACCACAACGACGTGCTGGCCACCCGCGACAGCGGCTTCCTGCAGCTGCACGCCGCAACCGCTCAGGAGGTGCTCGACCTGAGTCTGCTCGCCTACCGCATCAGCGAGGACGAGCGCGTACGGCTGCCCGCAATCGTCAATCTCGACGGCTTCTATCTCTCGTTCACACGCGAGCCGGTCCGTATTCCCGAGCCCGCGGAGGTCGACAGCTTCCTGCCGCCCTTCGAAAGCGGTGGCAGCGGTTTCCGCGCCAGTCGCCCCGTGAGTGAAGCCGTGGCCGTGCTCGGGGGTGGGCCCTACTCGTACTTCCGCTACGAGATCCACGCAGCGGCGCGCAACGCGCTGATCGCCTTCGAGGAGGCGGCAAAGGACTTCGAGGCCTGTTTCGGGCGGCGCTACACGTCCGTGGAAAGCTACCGCGCCGATGATGCAGAGATCGTTTTTGTAATGATGGGCTGTTTTGCCACCAAGGCGAAGGCCGCGGTCGACCATCTGCGCGACGCCGGGCACTCGGTCGGGTTGGTGCGGCCCCGCATGCTGCGACCCTTCCCGGGCGACGCGCTGCGCGACGCGCTGCGCGGGCGACGCGCGGCGGCGGTGATCGACCAGAACCTCTCGATGGGGTTCGGGGGCGTGCTACACGGCGAGCTGGCGGCGACCCTGTGCGGACTGCCGAAAGCGCCCGTGCTCGCCTCGTTCATCGGTGGGCTCGGCGGTCGCGACATCCCCCCCAGCGAGTTCTACGCCATCGCCGAGGCCGCGCGTGCCGCCGCGGATGCGGGCGTGCCGCCCGAGCCGAGGCTCCTCTACACCGAGGGCGAGCTGCGCGAGATGCGCAAGCTCCAGGGAATCGCCGCGGTCGAGCGCGCCGAGCGACCGGAGGAGACGAGATGAGCGACACCCGATTTGCACGCATCCAGGACCTGCCCTCCAGCCACCTGCTCGGCGGAGGCACTGCAATGTGCGCCGGCTGCGGCGGCCTGCAGGCCGTCCACGAGGCCTACGACGTCCTGGGCAAACGGACCGTCTTCGTGAACGCGGCGGGCTGCATGACCCTGCTCTCCATCTATCCCTTCACTCCCTTCCGCGGCTCGTGGCTCTACACCTCGATGGCATCGGCGCCGGCCGGCGCGCAAGGTGTGCGCGACGCGCTCGACATCCTCGTCGCCAAGGGCCGGATTCCGCCCGAAGAGGATCTGAACGTCGTCGTGCTGACGGGGGATGGCGCCGCATACGGGATGGGACTCTCCTCGACCTCGAGCGCGATCGACCGCGGACTCGACTTCCTCTACATCTGCTACGACAACGAAGGCTACGCCAATACCGGGCAGCAGACCTCGGCCGCCACACCTCACGCGGCCCGCACCGCGACCGATGCGGGCGCAGCCGGCGCGCCCGGCCGGAAGAAGGACCTCTTCGCGATCTGGGCCGCCCACCGGCCCGCCTACGCCGCCACCGTGATCGGCAGCGAGCCCCTCGACCTCGCGCGCAAGGTCGAGGCTGCCCGGACCCTCCGCGGCCCCAAGCTCATACTCGCCCTGGCGCCCTGCCCGACCGGCTGGGATTTCGATCCGGCCCAGATGGTCGAGGTCGGCCGATTGGCGGTAAGATCCGGAGTCTGGCCACTCAAGGAATTCGTGGACGGCCGCACCATACACACGAAGGTGCCTCACCAGCGAGTACCGGTGGAGGAGTACCTGAAGATTCAGGGGCGCTTCCGCCACCTCTTCGAGCCCCACCGAAAAGAGGAGCTGCTCGCCGAGATCCAGGCCGGTGTGGACGCCTACTGGGCGAGCATCGAGTAGAAGGCGGCGCGGCGCAAAGGAGTAGCAATGAGAGATCCGGCGAGCACACAGGCCTTCCTGGAGAGCGAGGTCGCGGCCCTCGAAGCCTTCGACTTCGTCACGGTCGAGCCGACGGGCAAGCCGCTTCATCGGCTCGAGATCGGCCGCAGCGAGAGCCAGTCGCTCGAGCTACGCGTACCCGGGCGAATGCCGGTGCTACCGGCGCTCGACGAAGCCGAGCAGAGCGCGCTCGCCGAACGCGGCTTCATGAACGAAGCCGCCGACAACCGCACCCGCCCCTGGATCCTCTCGGTGGCCGATGCCGCCGGCGCAGTCAGCCTGGCCGCAAAGGTCATGCAAGAAGTATTCGATGAAAAACCCGACGTCGCGCTCGACATCCTGCACGGGAGCCACCGCGCCGCCCACGACGCACTGGTCAAGCTCGCCGCCGTGCGCGAGCGCGTGGAGCGCGTGATCACCGAGGCCATGGGAAGCAAGCCCGAGCAGGACTCGGACCAGGACTACGTACTGCCGATCGGTGACGTCCAGGTCATGGTGGCGCCACGGGTCCTGCCCGGCGGCCCGGCCATCGTCCGAGTCTTCGCCGTGACGAACGTCGGCGTCGCCGTGGTTCCCGAACTCGGGCTCTTCCTGGCCCGCCTCAACTTCGGCCTGATGTTCGGCCGCTTCGCCCTCGACGCCGAGAACAGCTCGATCTGGTTCGACGAAACACTGCTGGGAGACCAGCTCAACGAAGAGGCGCTCAAATTCGCCATCGACGTCGTCGCATCCACGGCCGACGAGTGGGATGACCGCCTCAAGCAGATGTTCGGCGGCGTGAAGTTCCGCGAAAGCATGAGCGGCAATCATGAGAAGGGCCAGCCGCGCATCAAGCCGGGCGAGGTGCCGCAGGACGGGCTTGGACAATACATCTGAGGCGTCCGGATGAGTCGACGCGAAGAGGTCGAAGCCTGATAGGCTAGGAGCACTTGGGAGAAGCCTCAGCTTCCGCGGGCAGCTCGAAGCAATGGCCGACGGGCCGAGAGGGCTACGATGAAGACCCCCATTCCGCTTTCAGACCGGCGCAGCGACACCCTGTTCATCGGCTTCTTCCTGTTGAACCTGCTGTTCATCACCTACATCGTCGACCTCGAGCAGCTCGTGATCGCCGATCCGGAGAACTTCGAGTATCCGTGGTGGCCGCCGCCATTCCTGATCGACAT
>CAXMSF010000137.1:0-4221 GCA_964196055.1 uncultured Gammaproteobacteria bacterium
GTGATGAGCCGCCCGGTGGATCCCCCGGGCGTGGCTCGATGGCTTCGACAAGAAGGGACGCCGCCTGGTCGAGGCGGACGTCCAACGGATAGTCGGTCTGGATCAGCCAGTTCGTGACGGTGGTATTGAGTGCACCGATCACGAATTCGGCCAGGAACTCGGCATCGAGATCGTCGCGAACCGTTCGCCCCTGCTGCCCTTCGCGCAGCATCCGCTCGAAGGGTTCTCGCATTCCGGCGAGATGGGGCGCGACGTCGCCGCTCTGCACGCCGATCTGGTGCAGTTCGAGCAGCACATCCTTCGCGAGCCCGCGAACCGCGAGCGTTTCGTCGGCGACCCGGCGCGCGAAACGGCGAATGCGTTCCTGCGGCGTACCGGGCTGCGACAGCACTTCGGACATCAGCAACTCGAGCTGGGCGAAGACCTCTTCGGTCATCGCGCCCAGAATCGCGGCCTTGCTCTGGAAGTGATTGAAGAAGGTGGCCTGCGCGACGTCGGCGGCTTCGGCGATTTGATTCACCGTAGTTGCTGCAAAGCCGTATTCGAGGAAGAGCGCCTGTGCGGCCTGGTAGATGCGGTCCCGGAGTTCCTGGCTGCGCCGTTCGCGGCGCCCCGGCTTCCTGGGGGTGTCGTCCTGCCCGCTTGCGGGCCGCTGGTCCGACTCTTGGCTCTGCGGGAGTGTCGAGGGGTCGGAGACCATGCTCCAACCGTAGAGTCGACTCTACCGGCGCGGCATGACCGTGGTCATACCCGGGCCATCAAAGCGAAGAAAAGTGCTTTCCGTCGGCTTTCAGCAGCTCGGCCAGCAGGCCGAGCAAGGTCTGGAAGTAGGTGGCTGCGCCCTCTTTCTCGAGCCGCTCGCAGAGTTTCGGGATCCAGCTGCCGAGGTTTCGCTTGACGAAATCGCGCTGTGCTCGCCGGTAGGAGCCCGGGTCTACGCCGGCCTGCAGGGCCTCGACCTCGCGATAGGCGAGGAAGTGCATGAACTCCAGCTCGGTCGTGATGTGGTCCGGCAACTCGCGCTGCTCGTCGGAGAGGGTGAGCCCAAAGTGATTGTAGAAGCGCACCGCTTCTTCCATCTTCGCCATCCGGTCGCCCGCGTAGAGCCCGCCGTAGAGCGGGCAGGGTGGGCCGGAAGCGCCGGCATCGAAGAGCCGAGTGAATTCGATCGCCAGGTCGTCGGTGTCGCCGACCTCCTGCAAAGCGCGCCAGCACTCGGGCGAATTCGTGATCTCGGTCGAGATCGCAGTCAGGCATTCGCGAAGCGGCTGTGCCAGCCCACCGTCGGTCAGGGTTTCGCGGAGTTCGTCGTCGGGGTAGGTGAGTGCTTCGACGAACAGCGCGTACGCGCGGCTGCGTGCCGCTGCGAGTTCCTGTTCCGGTCCTTCCACGCTCGTGAGCGTTTCGACTGCCGGGGCCGTCATGAGTCTCTCCTTGCCTTCGAGTCTCGCTTTGCAGCCCGCGCCCGTCCGGGATGCCTGCTCGGAACGAAACGGGGCAGATCGCATCCATCCGGGGCGCGATGGCTGCAAAATGCTGGGGCGCGGGATTCCGAGATATGACCTCCATCATACTCGCTGCAGCGGCACAGGGATTGGCTCTGCAGCTTCGCGGCCGGAATCGGCTCCAGGAGTGCCGGGAACGGCCGTGGGAGATTCTCTAAGTACATAGAATAAAACGAATAAATGAAGAGTCCAAGTTTCGGGTCGGCGTCGCGTAGTGAGGGACAGAATGGGGCGTTTTTTTTGCTGAAACCGATAAATAGATATAGATGTCCATTTGTCGATTGGTTATGTTCGTGGCCTCGGAAGGGTGAGTTCGAATGCTTGATCGATGCGGAGAACCGGGATCAATCGAGAATGCGGGGGTTTCCGTGATTCCCGATCGGGCCCGAACCATCAACGCGTCTTCGAGCACTCGCGCGGTGGGGGGGCCACCGCGAATCGCCCACCGAATTCGGCGGATGGAGCGGGGGACTGGAGACCGGGGCGTCCTGCCCGGGTCCGCCTCGATGCCAACCTGCAGGGGGCATCTCCCGCACATCTCGCCGGGAATTTTCGACGGTCGCGCACACGTGGCCAGGGAATAGGGCCGGGCCCTGCTCGGTGAGACTCGGCGCCGCGATCGGTTCCGGGTATGAGAACAACCTGAGGAGGAGTAGAGAGATGTCGAAACGAACACGAACTTCACGTCAGCAGTCGTTTGCGCGCGGCCTCGCGCTCACGTTGTCGGCTGCTGTCACGCTGGCGTCACTGGGCCTGGCTGCGGGTGCACTCGCCGCGGCTCCGACGCTGAGTGATGAAGAATTCGAATCCGCGGAGTTCATCTATTTCGACCGCTGCTCGGGTTGCCACGGCACGCTGCGCAAGGGCGCGACCGGCCCCGCGATCAACGACGAGCAGATGCTGAAGCAGAAGCTCGCGAAGCTCGAAGAGACCATCTTCGAAGGCACCGATGCCGGCATGCCGGGTTGGGGGCGAACCGGTGAGTTGACCCGCGATCAGGCCAAGCTGATGTCGAAGTTCCTGCAGCTGCCGGCTCCGATTCCGCCCGAGTTGGGTCTCGCGGAGATGAAGGAAAGCTGGAAGGTCAAGGTGCCGGTCGACCAGCGCCCGAAGAAGCAGCAGCACGGATTCGACATCGACAACATGTTCGGCGTCATCCTGCGCGACGAGGGCAAGGGCGCGTTCATCGACGGCGACAGCAAGGAGCTCGTGAGCATCGTCGAAACCGGCTACGCGGTCCACATCTTCCGCGCCTCCGCGACGGGTCGCTACATGTACACGATCGGTCGCGACGGCAAAGTCACGATGACGGACCTGTTTGCGAAGAAGCCCGCGGTCGTTGCGGAAGCGCGCGTCTGCCTGGACGCACGCTCGGTCGACGTGTCGAAGTACAAGGGCCCGAAGGGCGACTTCATCGACAAGTACGCACTGGTGGGTTGCTACTGGCCGCCGCAGATGGTCGTTCTCGACGGTCAGACCCTCGAGCCGCTGAAGGTCATCTCGACCCGTTCGTCCACCTACGACACCAACGAGTATCACCCGGAGCCGCGCGTCGCGACGATCGTCGCATCGCATCACGACCCCGAATGGGTGGTGGCGATCAAGGAGACGGGCATGGTCTGGCTGGTCGACTACTCCGACCTGGACAACCTGTCGATGACCCAGATCGCGACCGAGCGCTTCCTGCACGACGGTGGCTGGGATGCGACCAAGCGCTACCTGCTGATCGCGGCCAACATGCGCGACCAGATCGCGGTGGTCGACACCAAGGAGAAGAAATTCGTCACCAAATTCGAGACGGGCGTGAAACCCCATCCCGGGCGCGGAGCGAACTGGGTCGATCCGGAGTTCGGGCCCGTCAGCGCGACGACCCATCTCGGTGAAGGCCTGATCGCGGTTTATGGTTCGGACCCGGCAGGGCACGCCGAGCACGCCTGGAAGGTGGTGCGCGAAGAGGAAACCGCTGGTCCCGGCCTCTTCCTGAAGACCCACCCGAAGAGCAATCACGTCTGGACCGACGCCACCCTGTCGAAGGAAGAGGGCGTGAATCAGCAGATTTGCGTCTTCAAGAAGGACAACTTCGACGCCGGTGCGAATTGCTGGAAGGCCACGGATCACGGCAAGATCGTGCACTTCGAATACAACAAGGCCGGTGACGAGGTCTGGACTGCGGTCTGGGACAAGGATGGCGAAATCATCGTCTACGACGACAAGACCCTGAAGGAGAAGACGCGCATCAAGGGGGATTGGCTCATTGCTCCGACCGGAAAGTGGAACGTCTACAACACGGTCCACGACGTGTACTAAGGGTAAACAACCCGAGAATCGGGATGCGCTACGACGCGGAAGGTCTCGCGACACGAGGCCGAAGTAAGTTCCCGGCGGCAATAGTGAAGTACCGGTGCCGGCCTGCCTCGTCCTCTTTGCCCGGTTGAGAGGGCGAGGCGAGGCTCAGGAGAAAATTGCCCGATCCCGCGAGGAGGACTCAACGTGACTGAGATCAAGAGTCGGAAATCCATCGTTCGAGAATCGAATCCGGTCACTCCTCGAATCCTGCGTGTGTTAGGGCTGGTTGCGCTGGCCCTGTGCCTGTCGATCGGAGCCTCGGCCGCAGACGCCGAGCACGATTACGTCGGCGTTTTGAAGTGCAAGACCTGCCACAAGAAGGAAGGGATCGGCAACCAGTACGGTTTGTGGCAGGACACGAAGCACGCCA
>CAXMSF010000138.1:0-25009 GCA_964196055.1 uncultured Gammaproteobacteria bacterium
ATCCTGATAGGCGGTCTTCGTAATGCGCGCGACGCCCACCACCTCTTTGCCCTCATTCGAGTGGTAGTAGAGCGCACGGTCGCCGACCCGCATCTCGCGCAGATTGTTGCGCGCTTGATAATTCCGCACCCCGTCCCAATAGGTGCTGCCGTCGCGAACCAGGTCACTCCAGGAATACTTGAAGGGTTCCGATTTCACCAGCCAGTGTGACCGAGCCACGTCCGCTTCTCCGTTTCGCTTTTGGCCTGATGCCGATCAGCGCATGTCGTCGGAAACTTGTTCCAGCATCACGTCGCGCGCCAGATGAGCGAGCAACGGCCGTGACAACAGGCGCGGACCGATCACCGCGCGGGCCCAGTTCTTCCAACCCGGAATCGTCGAGGCTTGCGCGCCGAGCGCCTCGAACGCGGCGGCAACGACCTCCTCTGCCGACTCACCTTTGCCGGAGACGTCGCCCGCATTCGACTGGAATTCGGTTGCGACCGGGCCGGGCTCGAGAACCAGCACGTCGATGTCGTCGTCCGCGAGTTCGACCGCGAGCGCCTCGCCGAACAGCCGATCGAAGCCCTTGGTCGCGCTGTAGACGGCATGCATGGGCAATGGGATGTGGCCCGCCACCGAGCCCGTGAACAGGATCGCGCTGCGGCCTCGTGCCCGCATCCGCGGCAACAAGCGGCCCGTGAGCACGACCGGCGCCGCGCAGTTGACCGCGACCATGTCGCGCAAGCGACCAACATCCTGCTTCGCGAACATCCCGTAGAAACCAAAGCCCGCGTTGTTGACGAGAATGCCGATGTCGAGGTCATCGACCGAGGCCGCGAGACGTTCGACGTCGTCGGGATCCGTCAGATCGGCCGACACGACGCGGGTCTCGACCGGCGCCAGCTTCGACAGTTCGTCGGCGAGCTCGTGCAAGCGGTCTTCGCGACGCGCGGTCAGTACGCACGAGATCCCGTCACGCGCGAGCGCGCGGGCGAACTCCGCGCCGAGTCCCGCCGACGCGCCCGTGACGAGCGCCCAGCCCCCGTAGCGTTCCGCGAGTGTCTCGCGCTCGCCCTGGAACAGCGGCCGCGCACGCCATAACGCCACCGCGAGTGCGGCAAAGGCCGCGAAGGACACCACTCCGGTGATGAACCCCGCGAAGCCGTCGAAACCGTAGAGCAGGTTCCAGATCAGCATCCCGAATGCCAGATGCCAGACGTAGAGCGACGCCCACGGCCACATCCAGGACTTCATGCAACGGAAGCCGTACGCCCCCGCGGCGTAGACGGCCCAGTGGGCCGGCTCGAGCAACTTTGCCGCCCAGCCGTGGAACAGGATGCCGAACCAGACCTCTTCGTCTTCGGCCACGGGCTTGATGAAGAAGTCCCACGGCACGTAGATGAGCGCCATGTAGGCGCTGAACACCATCAGCCCACTCATCCAGCCCGGACGCCCGGCAAAAACGGAACGCAGCCAGCTCGCCATGAAACCTCCTCGCAACGCAGCGAATGGGTTCGGAATCGACGACGATATCACAGCGCTGAAAGGGCCCGGCCGTTGAAATGCGAGGATTCGAGTGCGGCGGCGGTTCCGGCCGCCCGCAGCAGCGGATGCGGAATGCCGTTGACTGCGGGCAACCGACTCGGGACCGGCCGGGTGCTGGCGGGGTTCTTAAGGTTCCACCAGGCCGGTACGAATCGCGAATCGCACCAGGCCCGACACCTTGTGGATATCGAGTTTCTCCATCAGGTTCGAACGGTGCGAATCAATGGTCTTGAGCGAGACTCCGAGCATGGCCGCGATCTCCTTGCTCGACAGACCCTCGGCGATCAACTGCAGGACTTCTCGCTCACGATCGGTCAGCACACCGAGCCCCGACGGCGAGGACGGGGCGGGGCGCGCGATCGCGTCGACGACCTGCTGCGTGATCGCCGGCGAGAGATACGAAACACCGTCACGGACCGTGTCGATCGCTTCGATCAGATCGTCGGCCGCCGCGTTCTTCACGATGTAGCCGGCTGCGCCCGCGCGCAGCACTTCTTCCACGTAGGCGCGACTCTCGTGCATCGAAAGGACCAACACCTTCGTCGCGAGGCCCCGCTTGCCGATCCGACGGGTCGCATCGATGCCCGACAGACGCGGCATCCAGAGGTCCATGAGTGCCACATCCGGCTTCTTTTCGGTGACGAGCTTCACGGCTTCTTCGCCGTCGGAGGCTTCGCCGACGATTCGAAAGTCGTCGCGGGTTTCGAGCAGCTTTCGGATTCCCTGCCGGACCACGGTGTGATCATCGGCAAGCACGATGGTGGTCGACATTCGCATCCCTCGATGGTCCGTTCACATTGAATTACTGAGGGAAGGGTAGTGCGAACTCCTCGGGTGCCTATCCGGCATTTCCCGAAGTTCGCTGGGAGAAATGCCGCACTTTCCCGCCGCCAAAGTAGGCCCTGAGCTGCGCAGGGCCTGGGCGAGGAGACATAACCATTCGAAAAAACTAGTGTTTTTTGATCGGTCGTCCCGGGGCGGTGCAACCGGGAAGCCGGGGGCCGCTCAGGCCTCCGCGATCGCGCGAAACGCCTCGATCACGTCTGCGGGTGCCTGAACGAGTTCGATCAGCACACCCGCACCGCCGATCGGTGACTCGTCGTTGCCCTTCGGGTGGATGAAGCAGACATCGTGGCCGGCCGCCCCGGCTCGGATCCCGCCCGGGGTGAAGCGCACGCCATTCTCCTCGAGCCACTTCACGGCAGCCGGCAGGTCGTCGATCCAGAAGCCGACGTGATTCAACGCGGGTTCGTGGACCTTCGGTCGGCTCGAAGGGTCGATCGGCTGCATCAAATCGACCTCGACCTTGAACGGGCCCCGGCCCGCAACCGTGATGTCTTCGTCGACGTTTTCTTTCTCGCTGCGGAAGTCTCCAACCGGGGTGAGGCCGAGCATGTCGATCCAGACTCGCCGAAGCGGTGCCTTGTCGACGGCGCCAACGGCGATCTGCTGAAGGCCAAGCACGGAGAACGGACGATCGGACACGGGGCACCTCACTCGATTGGTTGATTGGGCAGAGCAACATAGCGGGCGAAGCGAACCCGTGGCCCGGCCGATTCAGTCCTCGTTCCGGTAGCCGGTCGCGAGCAGGTAGCGCTCGGTCGTGCCCTTGCGGCTCGCCGCCGCCTTGACGGTCTTGGCCGTCGTGAACCGGGCTCGAATCCGCCGATCGATGGCCTGGGCCTCGGGGCATTCGAGAATCTTGAGCAGCAGCGAACCGCCGGGGCGCAAGATCTCTGGAACGCGGGCTTCGATGCTCTCGAGCAGGCCCTCTTCGCGCGCTCGATCGACCGCTCGGATGCCGGTGAGCTTCGGGGCCGCGTCCGAGAGCAGAACGTCCGCGCGCCCGCCGAGTGCCGCTGAAATCTCTTCCAATACAGAGGCTTCCGTGATGTCACCACAAATTGCGACCACGTTCGCAGATTCGATCGGCGGATCGATCGCGGCGAGATCGACGCCGACCACGAGACCCGAAGGCCCGACCGCTTCCGCGGCAATCTGAAGCCAGCCGCCGGGCCAACAACCGAGGTCGACGACCCGATTTCCGCGCCGCATCAGCCGATGCGCCTGCTGGATCTCGGCGAGCTTGTAGGCCGCGCGCGAGCGGTAGCCCTCACTCTTTGCGCGCTGGTGGTAATGATCCTTGCGGTCGTACTTCGCCAACGGAGTTCCCAGATTCGGACGATCGCGCCGAGGCCCCGAGCCTAGCTGCGCGTTGGCCGCTTCGCGGCCAATGCTTCCGCGTCGTCGCCGGAAACACTTCGTGTTTCCCGCTCCTGCTTGCGCGTTAGATGTTCTTAGCTCCGATCCGGCTCGATACGGGTCGGCGTGATGGCCTCCATCGGGTACTCGGGCACGCCCGTCTCGGCGAGTTCGAAGAACTCGGGTCCGAACGGGTTCATGCCGCGGATCGGCATCGAGCCGCGGCGAATCGTCCAGTCGTGTGGCGCGAGTTCGTCCGCGCGTCGGAAATGTCGTTCCGCCGCTTCGCCACGCCCGAGTTCGCTCAGGGTCCAGGCCAGCGCTCGTTCGGTACGCGCGAGCTGGCTTGCGGGTGTCGGCACGATTCGCCGCTCGCGCAGCTCGTCCGCAGGCAGTGTGCCGGAACCGTCCCGCACCCAGGCTCGGATCAAATCGAGATACGGCGCCGACCGCTTGCCGTGGAACGCGGTGAATGTGTCGCTGCCGAACTGTGAATCGTTGGGTCGGCAGACCATTCCAGCCTCATCGATCCATACGATCGTGGGCACGTTCACGATGTGATAGAGCTCGGCCACGCGGTGCTCCGGATCGATCACACTCGGGTGGGTGGGTGCTGCAGCTTCGATGAACGGGCGCGGATCGTCGGGGCTGCGGTCGAGTGCGACCGTGAACGGTACGAAGCCCAGATCGCCGAGCTCCGCGAATAGTGCCTGCCAGACCGGCAGGTCCTCGCGACAGCCTCACCAGGACGCATACGCAATCAGCAGCACCTTCTTGCCGCGGTGTTCCGAGAGCGAATGCAGCTTGCCTTCGAGGTCGGGCAGCGTGAAGTCGGGCGCCTCGAGAGTCGCGAGCTGGCCGTCGCGGTCCGCGGCCGCGGTACCGAGCGCCGCCATCCGCTCTTCGAGATCGAGCGCGAGCGGGCGGGCCAGCAGGTCCGCGAACGCCTGCAGGTCGACACCGTCGTGCTTCGCGAGAGCGGATGAATCCGGCACCGGCACGCAGACATTGCCCTGACACAGGCCTTGCGGCTTCAGCTCCCAGGCGAAGGCGGCAGGCAACTCGGAGGTCGGAATGCGAACGCGTTCGCCGCTAAATATCGCTGCAATTTCAGATGTTTGACCATCCTGTAGCAAGGTGAGCTTCGACATCGATTCCCCGCTGCATCGGATGCGGGCCGCCGGCCCGAGGAAGTAAGCCGGAGAGTATCCCAGTCCGGCGACGCGACATAGCGACGCACCGGTGAAGGGGTTGACCTGCAAACCGGCAATTCACCAGATCGCGCCACGAGGCGCGGAGGAATGCAAGCCAGCCGCGCGAAGCGATTCTCGGATCACGCTGCTAGGCGTTCTCGGGGCCCAAGCAGTCGTCCATGGCTTCATCCCCGTAGAGCTTCCGGCAGAGCTTCTCGAAGGAGACGCCTTCCGGAATCCCCATGCCCCCGCACACCGACAGAACCTGCCCCGTCACCCACGCACCCGAAGCCGCGGAGAAATAGAGCACTGCGTCGCCGATCTCCTCGGCGTCGCCGCTGCGGCCAAGCGGGGTGATGTCGACGAGTCCCGAGGCCTCGCCTTCGTCGAATGCGAGCGCCGTGCCTTCGGTGGGCACGAAGCCCGGTCGGATGCAGTTGACGCGAACCCCGAACGGCGCGAGCTCGAGCGCGGCACAGCGCGTGAGCGCCTCGACCGCGGCCTTCGAGACCGTGTAGGGCGCCATGTAGCGCGCCACCTTGAAGCCCTCGACTGAGGAGATCGTGACGATGCTCCCGCCGCTCTCCTTCATCGCCAGGCCCGCATGCTTGATCGTGAGTGCCGTACCGACGATGTTGAGGTCGTTCACGAAGCGCCACGGGTCGGCGCCGAGCAGCAGGATCGGCCCCGGAGCGCCACTGCCCGCATTCGCCACCGCGATGTCGAGCCGGCCGTCGTCTCCGGCGGCACACGTCACCGCAGCCGCGATCTCCTCTTCCTTCGTGACGTCGCATTGCGCGATGTCGATCCGTGCTGCGTCGATCTCGGAGCGGAGCTGCTCCGCCGCCGCCTCGAGCACGTCCAGGCGCCGGGCCGCAAGGGTGACGTGCGCACCGTGCTGTAGCAGCCTGCGCGCGATGCCGCGGCCGACTCCCGTGCCGCCGCCGGTCACGAGCGCCTTCTTTCCAATGAGTAAAGGGTTCATTTCGTCTGCCTCCCTGCGCGGCCCGTAGCCAGAACCATCAACGCCGGCGAGACCAGGATATCGGCCAGAAACGCCGTCACCGCTCCGAAGCACGCCAGCATCCCGAACTCGGAGGTGTTGTTCATATAGGACAGCGTCAACACCGCGAATCCCGACGCCAGCACCCCGCTGGTAAACAGCAGCGCAGCACCGGTCGTCTCGAGGGTGCGCCGAACCGCCAGCCGCGCATCACCGACGTCTGCGAAGTAACGCTGAAACTTGTGCATGAAGTGAATGGTGTCGTCGACTGCAAGCCCGATGATGATCGAGCCGATCATCAGACTCGAATTGTCGAGCGGGATGCCGAGCCACCCCATCAGGCCCAACACCATCCAGATCGGGATCAGGTTCGGCAGCATCGCCAGGAATCCGCGCTCGAGATTTCCGATCAGCAGCACCATCAACGGCGTGATGATCGCGAGCGCAATCGCATACGACTTCGCCATCGTGGGGTTCACGATCGAGTACGTCCGCCCGAACAACATGCCGATCCCGGTCGGCGTGATCTCGACATCATCGCCGAGAATCTCGTGGAACTTCTCCAGTAGACCTTCGACGAACGGCAGCATGTGCATGCCGTCCGTAAACGGCGTCCGCATGTTGATCTTCGCAAGCCGAAAACGGCTGTCGGTCAACTCTTCGAGATCGTCGCTGCCGCTGTTCTCGAACAACAGCAGTTCCTGCGCGAGCAGCTCCCGGTCATCGGGGATCACGTAAGCCGCGTGATCGTTCTCGTTCAGCGCTTTGTGGGTCTCCTTGACGACATCCACGATCGAAGTCGTCTTGCTGACCCATATTTCTCCACGCTCCAGCGAGATCGCATACTGCGAGGCACGATCGAGTGCCTTCATCATTTCAGGGTCGAGCAGGCCGTTCTCGAGACCGGTATCGATCACGAAGACCATCCCGCCCCCGCTGCCGTCGAGGTGCGTGTCCATGAATTCCACGGTTTGGCGGATCGGATCCTCCTTCGGAAACCACTCCAGCCCATTCTGCGAAAAATGCACACGTGGCAGCCCGGTGCCGAACAGCGCAAGCACCAGCGCGGTCGCGCCGAGCGCGCGCCAGGGATTGCTCGCCGACCAATCACCCACACGTGCCACCGCACCGCTCATCGCGGCACGCAACGCATCGCCGCCGAATCTCGGATGCGCCTTCAGCGGAACGATCGCGAGCAGGGCCGGCAGCATCGTCAGGCTGTAGGCCAGTGTCAGCAGAATCCCGATCGGTGCCATCTTCCCGAGGTTCGCCACCTGTGCGAGCTCGGCCGAAACGAAGGAGAAGAGGCCGCCCGCGGTCGTGACGGTCGCCATCGCGACCGCGAGCCCGGAGTGGGCGAGAGCGCCCGCGATGGCGGCTTCCTTCGATTCCCCGGCCTCGAGTTGCTGGTAGACGATCGTGAGGATGTGAACCGCGCTGCAGACCCCTACCGTGATCAACAGCATCGGAAGCACCTGGCCGGTAATCGAAGTGGGGATCCCGATCAACGCCATGATCCCGTACGTCACCAACAGCGCGCATGCGACCGTGAGCATCGGAAGCAGTACTGCGGACGCACGACGAAACAACACGAAGAGCAACAGCATCACGACCGACACGCATGCGGCCATGAAGACCTTGATATCGCGCATCATCTTCTTGGTAGCGTGGTGATTCATCACGCCGCCGCCTGCGACGCCTAGTTCGAAGCCGGGCGCGTCGAAACGCTCCATCACCTCGCTGATGGCTTCATTGAACGCGTACTTTTCCGGGCCGGTCAGGAACTCGGACGCGTTGTCGGGCGACTCTTCCGGCTGGACGGCAGCGTCGAAACCCGCCAGTGCATCGACCTCTTCGCCCAGCGTCGAGTAGATCAACGGCTTCAGCGCGATGGTCGTCACCGTCCCGGCGGCGTCGATCAACGTATTGCGGTAGAGGGGGGTTTCGCGAACCCGTGCTTTCAGAAGAGCCAGATCGGCCGTGGATTCCGGCCATTCCTCCATCAGGTCTTCGACGACGAGCCGGTCGCTCTCACCGCGCGTATTGCGCACGTTCATCAGGCTGGTGACTTCGAGCAGGTACGGGACCTCGGCCTCGAAGGCGTGGTGGAGGTCGCGCAATCGGTTCAGGAATGCGAGGTCGAACACCTTCGTGGTGTGGACCACGACCACGATCTGCTCGTCCTGGCCGAATTGCTCGCGCATCGCGTCGTAATGAACGCGCGCGGGGTCGTTGGGGCGCAGGAAGCTCTCGGTCGAATTGTCGACCGTGAGCGCCGGCACCCAGCTGACCAGATATGCCGTAATCGCGAGAGTCGCGAGCAGCACCGACCATCTACGTCGATGGACGAAGTGGCCCCAGTCGGAGAAACCGCGCTCGACACGCTCCAGGAACTTCACGAATGCTCCGCGTCACAGGTCGCGGGGCGGAATCGCATTGCGATGAGGTGAAATGCGAACCGCTCCGCTCCGACAGGCGGCGCGCGGGAGCAACATACACCAGCGAGCAGAACGCGCGACGACGCCGTGCGTCAAGAATCCGGACGTCGCCGGCCGACTGCACGAAGATTGCCGCGCCGACCGCCCCCGATTGCGGAGGCGATGACGCGATCAGGCTCTTGCTTTGACGCTCGCTCGAACGCGAACGGTCGCGTTCTTGTGGCCCGGGACGGCGCCGCGGATGAACATCAGGCTGCGGTCGGAGTCGATTCGGATGATCTCCTGATTCACCGCAGTGACTTGCTCGTTGCCCATGCGGCCGGGCATCTTCATGCCCTTGATCACCCGGCCGGGCCAGGAGCCCGCACCGATCGCGCCCGGGTGGCGGAAGCCCTCGTGGGTGCCGTGGGTGCGACGCTTGATCTTGAAGTTATGCCGCTTGACCACGCCCGCGGTACCGCAGCCCTTCGACGTGCCGATCAGGTCGACTCGCTGTCCTTCGCTGAAGATTTCGGTGTTGATCACCTGGCCGACTTCGTGGCTCTCCACGTCTTCGGCCGTGAGCCGGCTCTCGCACAACACTCGAGTCGGCGCCACACCGGCCTTCTTGAAGTGCCCGGCGGCGGGCTTCGAGGTTCGCGACGGACGGCGCTCGCCATAACCCAGCTGCAATGCGTCGTAGCCGTCCTTTTCAGCCGTCTTCTTCTGGATGACGGTATTGGGACCGGCTTCGAGAACAGTCACGGGAATGCACTCGCCGCTGTCGTTGTAGATTTGGGTCATGCCGATCTTGCGGCAGAGAAGTTCAAGGGCCACGGGATGTTCTCCAAGCTGTGTTCGGATCTCGGGTCACGCCTTCGGGAAGGCGCGGAAATATAGGAAGAAGCTAGGGAAATGTCGACCCAGGGCGGTAAATGAGCACTGCGGCCGGCCCTGATTCTCGGCCTCGACGGGGCCTGCTTCGAGGTGCTGGATCCGTTGATTGCAGCCGGGAGGCTGCCGAATCCGGCCGCCTGGCGCGCCCAAGGCGTCTCTCGCCCGTCGCGGAGCACCGTTCCGCCGCCGATGAGCTTCCCGGCCTGGTCGAACTTCCTGACGGGCCTCAGACCCGGGCGGCACGGGCTGTTCGACTTCACCCTCGAGGCGCTCACGCAGCTGCGTACCACCAACGTCCAGCCCGGAGTGTGGGGCAATCTACGCGGTCGCGAGCCGGCGGGCGGCGTCGCCCCGGAAGACAACGAACGAGTTCGCGATGAGATCATCGCGGTGCGGCACAGTACTGGACCGTCCCTGACGACGGCGGGCCGGTCGTCGCCCGGGTTCGGCGGCGCGAAGAAACTACGCGGGCCCCTGTAGCGATCGCGCCCCCGACGTAGTGGTCGAACTCGCTCTCGACGCGGGCTACGGTCTATCACCGGTGCAGACACCGTGCTCGAATAGGAAGCTCGAATCCGTGCGGACTCTCGAATCGGTTGGTTATTCGGGCGGACGCGGACGCGGTATGAGCAGCATCCAACGCCCGCTGGGCACCTGGATCGCAGCCGGTGCGGACGCGCACGATCTCGACGAAACACCCGAGCCTTCGCTTCAGGATTTCGCCCCGCCCCTGATGCGTGCGATGGGGGTGAACTGGAACGGCGACCTCGAGGGAATCGCGCGCTTCTCCGAGCGCGTGGCGTACACCGCGGATGAAGAGGCGATCATCGCCGAACGCTCGCGCAACCTCGGGTATCTCGAATGACGGTGTCGGAAGCGCGACCGGAGCTCTCTCTCGTCTATCCGGTATTCGACGAGGCGGACAACATCGCTGAGCTGCTGAGCGAGAGCCTGCGACTCGCACCCAAGCTGTCGTCCGACTTCGAGATCGTCGTGGTCGACGACGGCAGCCGCGACGGCAGCGCACGCATCATCGAAGAGCGACGCCGAGCCGAGCCGCGAATTCGCGTGGTACGGCACAGCTTGAATCGAGGCTATGGAGCCGCTCTGCACGCCGGCCTGCGCGAGGCACGCGGCGAATTCGTCTTCTTCAGCGACGCCGACCTGCAGTTCGACCTCGAAGAGCTCTCCACCCTGCTCGCGCACGCGCGCAATTTCGACATCGTCGCAGGTTATCGGCTGCACCGGCGCGACCCGTGGCCACGGCGCGTCATCGGCTGGTCGTGGAGCGCGCTCGTCCGCGCGCTGTTCGACCTGCAGGTACGCGATATCGACTGTGCGTTCAAGATATTTCGCCGCCACGTCATCGACGCGATCCCGATCGAGTCGATCGGCGCATTCATCAACACCGAGATCCTCGTTCGCGCAGATAGGGCGCACTTTCGCATCCACCAGGTTCCGGTCACCCACCGACGGCGGCGATATGGCCGGCAGAGCGGCGCAAACCCCAAGGTCATCCTGCGCGCGTTCGTCGAGCTCGCGACGTTGTACGGCGAACTTCGCCAACCGCGAAACGACCTCGCTGCCAGCCATGACGGTGGTTGAAGCCGCCCGGACGCTGGCGCTACTCGAAGGTCTGCGCGATCGGTCAGCCGCCGCCGCCTGACTTCGGCGGAAAGTCCTTGCGCGACAACTCTTCGCCTTCGTTGAACTCGGCGACCTTTTCGGGGCTGCCGTCCTCGTACCAGCCCTGCCACTTGCCGTGGTAAGCCGCGTTCTTGAACTCGCCCTGGCTTCGTTTCTGTCCACTCTCGTAATACGTGATCGCCTCGCCGTGCAGGACACCGTTCACGTAGTGGGCCTCGACCTTGACCTGCCGGTTGGGGTGCCAGACCTTCGAGGGACCGTTCAATTCGCCGCTGCGAAAGGACTCCTCCGTCAGCGGGGCGCCATCGGGCGTCCATGTCGCGAATACGCCATCTTTTCGGTCGCGGGTGTAGTTGCCGCTCTCTGCGAGTTGGCCGTTCGGGTGCCAGGCCTGGTACATACAGTCCATCTCACCATCGACGAACTCCGCGCGCGCCATCGCCTCGCCCGTTGCGTAGTATCGGATGCTCGGGCCGTGCTGTGTTCCGTCCGGGAGGCTGCACCATTCCTTGCCGCCTTCGGGCGTGTGCTTTCCCTGGCGTTCGGTGCCGCGCGGGCATTTCAACTCCGCGGGCGAGGCTGCGGAGGCCGACCCGCCGAATTGGAGCCACGCGCTGACCGGAAGCACGAGCATTGCGATTCGAAGAAGACGGCTCGGGATGATCGACAGGAGGGGCTCCAGGGCTCGGAATCACCGTGGTGGCGACCCCTCATTCTACTCGCTCCCGCGTGTCCCGGGCCAGCCCATTATCCGCCGACCCGGCTGGCCGCCGTGCGGCCAAGTGCTTTCACACGCTTAGTAGTGAATCCGGACGTTTCGCACGCCCCACTCGCGAGCGGCCTGGATGTCGTCACCCATATAGATGTCGATCCGCTTCTCCCAGCGGCGTCCCATCTTGTCGAGCACGCGGTAGGTGCCCGGGATGCCGTCGATCTCGACCTCGGCACCGCGGGTGAGGCCGATTTCGAGCAGGTCTCGCGAAACCGCGATGACCTTCATACCCGGGGTGAGGGAATCTCCCCAAGCCCCGATGTTGGGTTCGGAATTGGTCTGTGCGGAGACGGAATTGTACGCCGTCGCGATCAGGGACAGGGTGCGGCGTGGAGTGGCTTCGTCGGCAATGCTGGAGACCGACGCCGCGATCACGAAAGCAGACGCAAAAAGCGCTGCGATTCCAATTCTCATGGCATCTCAGCTCCTCGAAAGATACAGCTGCGATTGGATGGGGCAGGGAAGGGGATGAACTCGAGGCCGCAGCGAGATTCGGCCGAGCGCGCCCGTAGCCGCACCTCACCCGTCGAATCATTTGCCCGTAAATTGCCCCTCGAGTAGCGGAACGTCCAGTCGATTCCGCTGAAACGCCATGACAGCGCGTTGGAGAGCGAGAAATCTCCGAATTCGCAGAATGACCGCCTAGCCGAGGCCGCGAGTGTCGCCTAGCCGACCTCGGCACCTTCGAAGAGCCCAGATCGCCGAAGCAAAGAGCCAAGAAGCCGCCATTGCGCGTCCCCAGCCACCGATCGCAGGAACAGCCGCCACCTCCGGAATGGAGCCGGGAAGGTTCGGGTCAGAGCCTGCGGCGACCTCCGTGCCGTCGTCGAATCCGTCGCCGTCCGTGTCGGGGTCGAGGGGATCGGTGCTGTGGACGTTCAGCTCGTCTCCGTCACTGAGCCCGTCGTTGTCATCATCGTCGTCGCAGGCGTTCCCCATCCAGTCGCCATCCGTATTGGTCTGATCGACGTTTTGAACCTCCGGGCAGTTGTCGATCGAGTCGGGCAGCCCATCCAGGTCGGTGTCGATATCGCACGACGGATCATCATCCCACGAGACATCGGCGCCCCGCGCAACGAGGGTTGGGATATGAATCAGGATGGACGGGCAAGACACGAAATTCTCTTCGAGAAAGACGAAATCTCCGCTGCCGATACCCGTATTGGCAACGAGTGGGCCGATATCGATGATCGCGTTGCCGGCCAGGTCCAGGGTGACCAGGTTGGTGAGGCCCGCGAGCGCAGTGATGTCGATGATCTGGTTCAGGAACAGGTCTAGGTTGGTGAGGCCGGCGAGCGCACTGATGTCGCTGATCTGATTGTTGGCCAGGCTGAGGATGATCAGATCGCTGCAGTACTCGAGCCCTGTGAGATCGCTGATGCCGAGGCCGCGAGCCGTCAAAGCCGCCAGGCCCACGAGATCCGTGTCATAGATCAGACCTGCCGGTTTCCGATTGCGTCGCGGATCTCCACTTCGAGGTTGGCATCCGGGAAGTCGACGACAACCTGAGCCGCCGCAGAGGCTGCGACTCCTGTGAAGAGAACGACGGCGGGGAAGTCATGTGAGTCCAGGCCTCCGACTGCCGAGAAGAGCCATGAGTACTCGCTTCTTCAAAGTGGTGTGTCATTCGTGTCAGCGTGCCCAAGCCACGATGGCGAACGCGATGGCGGCGAACAGGGCGCATCCGGTGAGGAAGCCCCTCACTGGATCGTAGCGATTGGTATTCGCATCCAACACCCGCTTGACCGAGTCGAGTTCGGAGCGGTGCTCGATCAGCCTTCCGATTTCTTCATCGTAGATTTCAGCAAAGGCTTCGGGAACCTGCAGGTAGGCGTGAAAGGTCCGAGAGTCGGCACAGACAGTCTGGAGTGTGCGCTGAATCGCCGTCATGTCGGCGGCACCCGGAAGGCTCGCGAGCCACTGATCGAGCGCCCAGCGTACGAGCCGCGGCGTGTAATAGTTCTGCTGGACCGCGTGCGATCGATCGTTCGCAACGGGAAGCTCGTGAACGGTCGAGACCAGATCCTTCTGGAGCCACGCAGGAACGTTCGAGGGGAGCACGTCTTCGATCATGATCGGAATCCTTACTGGCGCGTGAATTGATGCCTGGCCGCCGGCCGTTCACGGGGCTTAGGAATGCAGCTCTCGTGCCATCGTGATCCGGCGCCGGAACGGCCGGAGAACGCGTCAGGGCTACGCAGCTGATTGCGAACCGGCAACTCAGGGCCCGCGATTCTCATTGTTGCGCCGGATTGCGAAATCGCCGACCACGAGGGCTAAGCTACGCCGGCACCCTCGCGCCCACCCCCCGTGGTGAGTCGACGAGGGATTCGTGCGTTCCGACCGCAACGTTTGCGGCGAGCTGCACATTCTTTGCGGCGCGCGTGCAAAGCGTAGTGGGAGAGGATGTCGGAGACCGTCGAAATCGAGACGCCCTATCACGAACTCGATCGCGTGCTCGCCCGGGTTGCTGAGCGCGAACGCGCACTTCGGATCACGGGCCTGCGGGGCGCCGCACGCGGCGTGGTCGGAGGCCACATCGTGCGCGCGCACGGGGAGCGGCCGGTGCTGTTCGTCACCGCGACGGCGAAAGCCGGCGATGCACTTGCGGGCGACCTGCGCGCAGCGCTCGGGGAAGTCGAAGAGGGCGGCCGCGTCCGCGAATTCCCACGCCACGACACGCAACCCTACGAGCGTTTCTCGCCGCAGCCCTTCGTGGTCGCGCAGCGCATGGAGGTGCTCTACCGCTGGCTCGCGAACCCGGCACCGGCGGCGGGAGTGCTGCCCGCGAGCGAGCCCGCTCCGATCGTCGTCGCGCCCTTTACTTCGCTCGCGATGCGCGTCCCTACGCGCGAGTTCGTGCGTACGCGCTCGGTCCACCTGGAAGTCGGCCAGACCATCGACCGCGACGCGCTGATCGCGACACTCATGGCCGGCGGCTATTCCCGAATGCCACTCGTCGAGGAACGCGGAGAACTCGCCGTGCGCGGCGGAATCCTCGACGTCTTCCCGCCGCAGCTTCCATTGCCGATCCGTGTCGAGCTACTCAGCGACGAGGTCGAATCGATTCGGGAGTTCGATGCCACGAGCCAGCGATCGCGTGAGCGCCTGTCCCATGTCGTGATGCCACCGCCGCGCGAGCTGTTGGTGGACCGCAACCTCGTGATCGATCGGTCGGCGGCGATCCGCGAACTCGCCAGCGAACAGCAGGTCGAACCACGGGCGGTCGACGAGATGCTCAACGACCTGCTGCGTGGCCACGTCCCGCCCGGTGCCGAAGCGCTAGCGCCCCTGCTACAACCCGCGATGGAAACGATCTTCGATTTTCTCCCTGCAGACACCCTCATCGTACTCGACGATCCGGTGGCGGGTCGCGAACGTCTGGATCGCTACGAAGCCGACGTGTTCGAGAACTTCGAGGTCGCGCAGGCGAGCGGGCGGGTCGTCGCACCACCCGCGACCTTAATGCTCGGGCGGGACGAGATCGACGAGGCGTTACGTGCGCGCCGACCGATCTCCTTCGAACGCCTCGATGTTGCCGACCTTCGAGATTCCGCCGAACGGATCAGATTGCGAACGGGCGACAACGGCGAGCTGCGGCAGGCGCTGGTGCGTTCGCGCGCCGGCGATGCAGCGCTCGAACCGCTGATCGGCTGCATCGCGAACTGGCGGGAGGAACGCACGCGCGTGGTCCTGGCCGCTCCTTCGCTTTCAGGCGCAGAGCGACTTCGAACGCTGTTGTCCGAATACGGCGTCGCTGCACGAACCGCCATCGAACCGCGACCCGCGTGGCAGTGGGGCGGACGCGGCCGCGTCGAAATCCGCGTGGCCGAGCTTTCCGGGGGCTTCGAGCTGCCGACCGAAGGACTCGTGGTCGTCACCGAGGAGGAGATCTTCGGCCCGCGTCAGCGCCGTCCGCGACGTGCCCACTGGCCCGAAGGCGCCTCGGTCGAAGCCCTCTCGCAGCTGTCGTCGGGCGATTTCGTCGTTCACGCCGAGCACGGGATCGGGCACTACCGCGGCCTCGTCGTTCTCGATCTCGGTGGCGCCACGAGCGAATTCCTGCGGATCGAATACGACGGCGGCGATCGTCTCTTCGTGCCGGTGCACCGCCTGAATCTGATCCAGCGCTACGCGGGCTCGGACGGCCATGTTCCGCGCACCGACAAGCTCGGCGGCGCGACCTGGGAGAAGGCCAAGCGCTCGGTCAAGAAGTCCCTGCGCCATATGGCCCAGGACCTGATTGCGGTGCACGCGGCGCGCGAGGTCGCGCCCGGACACGCGTTCTCGCCACGCGACCGCCACCTCGAAGAGTTCGAGGCCACCTTCCCGTTCGAGGAAACACCCGACCAGCTCGCTGCGATCGAAGACATCCTCGCGGATCTCCAACAGCCGAAGCCCTGCGACCGCCTGATTTGCGGCGATGTCGGCTACGGCAAGACCGAAGTCGCGATCCGCGCGGCGTTCCGCGTCGCAATGGACGGCAAGCAGGTGGCCGTGCTCGTCCCCACCACGGTTTTGTGCCAGCAACACCTCGAGACCTTCCAGAAGCGCTTCGAGGGTCACGCGATCGAGACCGACTCGCTGTCGCGTTTCCGAACCGCAAAGGAGTCGAAAGCGGTGCTCGAGGGCCTCGCCTCCGGGCAGATCGATGTCGTGATCGGCACTCACCGTCTGTTGCAGAAGAACGTACGATTCCGAGACCTCGGGCTGCTCGTCGTCGACGAGGAGCAGCGCTTCGGCGTCGCCCAGAAGGAGCGGATCAAGAAGATCCGGAAAGCCGTCGACGTCCTGACCCTCACCGCGACACCGATCCCACGAACGCTACAGATGGCCTTCACCGGACTACGCGATCTATCGGTCATCAACACGCCGCCCGCCGATCGATTCGCGATCCGGACCCAGGTCTGCCGCTCATCCGACTCGCTGATTCGCGAAGCAATCCTGCGTGAAATGCGCCGCGGAGGGCAGGTCTTCTTCGTCCACAACCGGGTGCGAAGCATCCCCGCGGTGGCTAAGCAACTCGAACGCGCGGTGCCCGAGGCGAAGGTATTGATTGCGCATGGGCAGATGCGCGAGCGCGACCTCGAGGACCGGATGCTCCGCTTCATGCATGGTGAGGCGGACGTCTTGCTGTGCACGACGATCATCGAGAGCGGACTCGACATTCCGCGTGCGAACACGATCCTCATCAATCGCGCCGATGCCCTCGGGCTCGCGCAGATGTACCAGCTTCGCGGCCGTGTCGGGCGCGGAGCCCATCGCGCCTACGCCTACCTGATGATCCCGGGCAGCGAAGAATCACTCAGCGACGATGCGCAGCGCAGACTCGAAGCCATCCAGGATTTGAGCGAGCTCGGCAGCGGCTTTCGCCTCGCCAACCTGGACCTCGAAATCCGCGGCGCCGGAAACCTGCTCGGAGCCGAACAGTCCGGGTCGCTCGCAGCGGTCGGCTACGACACCTACATGGAAATGCTCGAGGAGACCATGGACGAGCTGCGCGGCAACGCGCACGAGACCGAAATCGATCCCGAGATTCGGCTCCCTGTAACGGCGCGGCTGCCCGACGGCTACGTCGCGATCGTGAACCAGCGACTGGTCCTCTACAAGCGGCTCGCGAGTTGCCGCGATGACGCCGAAGTCGATCGGATTCGCGACGAGCTGCTCGACCGCTTCGGCGCGCTGCCGGTCGAAGCCGAAAACCTGATCGAGATCATCCGCCTGAAGATCGCCGCGAAGCGCCTCGGCATCCTCGCCGTCGACGTGGCACGCGGCGAGATCGTGTTGACAGCCGGCGAAAAATCCAACGTCGACCCGCAACGCCTCCTCAACCTGCTCAAGCAGGGCGGCCCGGGGCTGCGCGTCGCGCCCAATCACAAGATCTACGCACCCGCACCGAAGCGCTTTCGCCCCGACACCTTGTTTGCCGCGGTTCGGAGCGTGTTCGCAGACCTGGGCGGCTGACACGTCGAGCGAGCGGCCGACGCGTCTCGTAGACCACGAATCGATGAGCCAATTCGTCGGCTAAGTCTCACGCAGCGACTGAATCACCCAACTCTACCCTGATCCGTATTGAGCAGACGTCGCCATTCAATAGCTCTATTCAACACATATTCGATAGGCTTCATCGGTCGGGTCGTGTACCCTTACACCAACAGGAGACACTGTTCTACAGCACCTTCTCGAGGAGGGGCGAATGCGCTTGCTTCGATCGGTGTTATTCACGGTAATCTCTTTCACGTTCTTCACCATCATCGCACCCGATGCGGATGCTCAAACCTGCGGGAACAGCGTTTGCACAGAAGGCGAGTTCTGCCTAGACGGAGACGGAGTCATCGTCGATGGCGGGGGGATAGGCGGGTGTATCCGGTACTTCATGGGATCTATCCCTGTGGGGAATGCGGGACTTGATGATTACGGTGGCTTCCCCGCCGGTGCCCAGGTTCACATAGAGGGCTGTGGCTCCATAGTTGGAGGTGCGTTGTGTCCCATAACCTGGAGCATTCGCGACAACACGATCGAATCATCTTGGCCGCCCGCGCTTCCTGCTTCAGGGCGCTTGGGACAAGTGCTCACCCTGTTCTTCGTGTTGGGCATTGGGATCTTCGGCATCCGGCGCTCCAACGCTCGACGTGCACTCGCCGACCTGGGCGGCTGACACCTCGGCCGAGGATCGTTCTCGTAGGTCGTGAAGCGATGGGGCGGTGCGTCGGAGAAGATCTCGCACCTTCGAATCGCCTATTCGCCGGGCGTGGGAGCTGCCAGGCCCGCCGCGAGCGGGAGGAGCGGCCCGTCGGACGGCCAGCCGCGCTCGCGCATGAGCGCCCACATTGCGTCGATGCGTTCCGCAGAGAGCGGGTGTGTGGAGAGGTAGCCCTCGATCTCGCGCTCGATGGCGTTGTCGGGCTTCGGCAGACGCTCGAAGAATTTCACCGCGCCCCCGACATGGCCGTACTCCGCCTGCACGAGTGCGAGCCCGAAGCCGTCCGCGGCGCTCTCCTGATCCCGGCTGAAGCCCGCGGCGGCCAACAGGCCTGCGGCGCCCGCCAGCTCCGCGGCGCCCGCCGAACCCCCGATGCCGAAGACCCCGACCACCAAGGCAAACGCGAGCCCACGGCCGAGGCCGCGCAAGTGGTCGCGATTGCGGAAGTGCCCGACCTCGTGGGCAAGCACGAATGCGAGTTCGTTGTCGCTCGCCACTTCGGCGAGCAGGCCGGTCGTCACCGCCACGAGGCCACCCGGGAACGCATACGCGTTCGGGGTTTCGTCGTCGATGATCGCTACGCGCAGCGAGTGGGGGTTGTCGGGCCAGTGACCCGCGAGGCGGTCGAGCAGGCGAGCAACTTCGGCGGTGCGCGAATCCCGCGACTCCTGGATGTCGGGAACGATGGCCGAAACGACTTCCGGGCGCGAGAAGATGCGGGCTTCGAGGGCCAATGAAATATGCGGAAGTAGCAACTCGACCGCGGCCGTGAGTACGACGAACACCACGACTGCCGCAATCGCGATGCCGACGATCAACGTCGCGGCTTCGCGCAGGGGGTGCGTGGCGCTCACATTGGCACCGTCGTCGGGCAAGGTCGGGTCGAACTTCATGGCGCGCCGTGTCTGAGCTTGATCCCCGTGCCGTACGCGAGCACTTCGAGGCCCGCGATCCCGTTACCGCTGCGCCCGTTCGCCATCCGAGCCGTCTCGAGCCGCACGTTGATCACCGCCGCATACCCGGCCGCGGCCGCCTCCGCCTTGAGGCGCAGCACCGCCTCGCGGCGCGCGCGATCGAGGATGGTTTCGTAGCTCTTCACACGACCACCCACGAACTGCCGCAGGCCCGCGAGGAAACGCTTGAAATAGTCGACCGAGATCACGACGCTGCCGCTCACGAGGCCGCTGTCCGAAATCTCCCAGCGTCGGGGCGGTGTCCGGAAGGTAATCGCGGGCAGCTGCCGTGTTTCGAGCTCGCGTGCTCGAATCGAAAGGTAGTGACGTCGCTCGACCATGCTGCCGGTGAAATAGGTCGCGACCAGCAGCAGGAGTGGCAGGCCGAGGTTGATGAGCGCTTCGGTGGTCGAGTCCACTGCTATTCCACTCGCACGGCGGTTCCGTACGCGAAGAGTTCTGCCGCACCCTGCGCGATCGAACTGGTCGAGAAACGCACATTCACGACTGCATTCGCGCCGAGCGATTCGGCTTGTTCCGTCATGCGTACGAGCGCATCGTTGCGCGCTTCCTGGAGAAGTTCGGTGTAGCCCTTGAGCTCGCCGCCAACGATGTTCTTCAGGCTCGCCATGATGTCGCGCCCGATGTGCTTTGCCCGCACGGTGCTTCCGGACACCACACCGTAGAACTGAACGATCTCCTTGCCCGGAACCGTCTCGGTATTGCTGTGGATCACGACTTGCCCCCCTCGAATTCCTTCCTGTCCGTTCGATGCCCGGAGCGAACTGAAAAGTGCCGCGTAAGGCCGAAGCGTAGCCCGCGCGGCCTGCAGCGACAGTGCCGCTTCGAAAGCGGAAGCCGTGGATTACCTTTCGGGAACCGCTCCGTCGCTGAGCCAGGCCCGCAGCATCCGATTGACGGTCTCTGGGGCGTCCTGCTGCACCCAGTGCGAAGCCTGCGGGAGATACCGCAACGTCAGGTCGGAGACGAAGGCGGCGGTGCCATACGTCGTTTCGCGCGTCAGCGCGACGTCCTGTTCGCCCCAGAGCATCAACGTCGGTGTTTCGATCGTGCGCGGGCCCAGGCGTTTCTGGCGCCTGGCACCCCCGCCCCGGATGAAGGCCCGGTAGTAGTTCAACATCGCAGTGAGAGCGCCGGGCCGTGCAGCCGCTTGGCGGAATACCTCGAGCACAGCGTCCGGGAATTGCTCCGGATTCACGCAGCTCCGGCGAAACGCCTCACCGATCGCGCGCTGGCTGCGCGCTCCGAGCAGGCGTTCCGGGAGCCATGGCAGCTGGAAGAAGAGCACGTACCAGGAGCAGATGAACTGCTTCCAGGTCCGTATCGCGGGCAACGCCGCGAAAGGGTGGGGCACGTTCATGATCGCGAGTCGCTCGAGCGGCCGAACACGGCGAATCGCGAAGTACCAGGCGATGATCGCACCCCAATCGTGTGCGATCAGCGTCGTGGAGCGCGAGCCCGACGCGTCGATCAACGCCGCAACATCGCCAAGCAGTCTTTCGATCGCATACTCGCGGAGCCCTACGGGTTTGTCGCTCTCGCCGTAACCGCGCAGATCCGGCGCCCAGACGCGATAGCCGAGGTCGGCCAGCAACGGCATCTGATGACGCCACGAATACCAGCACTCCGGAAAACCGTGAAGGCAAAGCGCAAGGCGCTCGCCCTCGCCGCAGGCAGCAACATGAAAACGCAGCCCACCGGCCATCACGAATCCATGTTCAACCGACGCATCCACAGCCACAGCGTCCACCCCCCCACTCTAGCCCCCTCCTCAGCCCCTGCGCGTCCACCCCACCGCCGCGACTCGCGCGTGCTCGAGCGACCCTTCCCAGCGAGAACGACCAGACCGAAATCGCGCGACAAGCCAAGGCTTGCACCGCCTGGTGATCTCGCGCATCAAGGGGGAGTTACTCGCACGGGGAAACGGCATGCACTCACTACGACCCAATCACCCTCTTTCAGTCCGCGCCATCAACGCAGCAGGTCGCACGGCCACGCGACTGGGCCTCGAGCTTCCGAGCCTCGACGAAGAAAGGCTGCTCGCGGTAGCACGCACGCAGACCCAGCTCGACGAATTCGGGCCGCGCGGTTTCCGCGAGGGCCTCCGCAGCTTGCTGCACTCGCTCGAGACGGAAGCCCAGCTCACGACCCTCGGCCGAATCATGGCCCGCGGCCAGATACTCGCCCTGCTCACGAATCGCCTCCAGCTCGTCCACCACCGCAAGCACCATCCGGAACTCGCCAACGAGGAAATACGGCGACCGTTGTTCGTGCTCGGGCTTCCGCGAACCGGAACCACGATCCTCTACGGACTACTCGCGCAAGACCCCGAACACCGTTCGCCCCTCGCCTGGGAGGTCTCGTTTCCGTGTCCACCGCCCGAGACCGCTTCCTACGACCACGATCGCCGCATCGCCCGAGCCGACAAACAGTTCCAACAACTCAAGAAGCTCGCGCCCGGCTTCGACAGCATCCACCCCATGGCTGCACGGCTTCCGCAGGAGTGTGTCGCGATCTTCGCGCACGACTTCAAGAGCGTGCAGTTCGAAGCCACCTTCGACGTCCCCTGCTATCAGGAGTGGCTCGAAACGCAGGATATGCGGCCCAGCTACCGCTTCCACCGCGAATTCCTCCAGCACCTGCAATCGCGCTGCCCCGGCGAGCGCTGGGTGTTGAAGACGCCGGGGCATCTTCCCATCATCGACGCCCTCTTCGCCGAATACCCCGACGCAATGATCGTGCAAACCCACCGCGACCCACTCGAAGTAATCGGATCCGTTTCGAGCCTCGAATGCATCCTGCGCGGAGCGGCCAGCGACGCCATCGATCCGCATGCGATCGGCCGTCAACAGTTGGCGCTGTGGTCACGGCAGATCGAAATGGGGATGCAGGCCAGGAGGGAAGTCCATCGCGACGATCGATTCTACGACGTTCAGTTCAGAGAAATCCTCGCTGACCCGATCGAATGCGTAAAGCAGATCTACGCGTACTTCGCGCTGCCCTTCAGCGAAGAGACCGAAGCTCGAATGCGCGCCTTCCTTTCCGACAATTCGCGCGACAAGCATGGGGTGCACCGCTATGCGCTCGCGGATTTCGGTATCGACGCTCACAAAGCGGCGGAGTGCTTCCACGCCTACTACGAAGAATTCGGAATTCCCCGCAGCGATCCCGCCAACCTCTGAACGCCTCCGCGTCAGGCCGCGAAGGCGAGGAAGCACGCGGCCGCAAATACGGCGAACCAACCAAACGCAACCGCGCGCGGCAGGTACAGGCCACGTCGAGCTAGCGCGTCGTCCAACCAGGTGAAGCCGTCGGCGAAGAAGAGCGAGAGCACCGGCATCACCACCAGGCCGTAGCTCGCCTTGGCCTGAGCGAAGTACGGCAGCCGTAGCGACATGTACGTCAACCCGAAGAGCACCGCATAGCTAAGCGTGGTGACGAGCGAGAAAGCCGCGCGGCGGCCAGGGTCGTCGTCCGTCAGAGCGCGCATCACGCAACGCAAGGCACCCGCGAGTGCAAAACCCGACGCGGGAATCGCGATGAGATAGGCCGCCGACATGAAGTCGTAGTTCCAGAAATCATGTCGCTGTGCCGGATTGACCCGGCCCGCGATACCACCGTCGCCCCAGAGCGTCGTGTAGAGGCTGTCCCAATAAGAATGGAACGCCGAGAGGTATGGGTGGCTGAATGAATCACCGAAATTCAAGTAGAAGGCCGCGGTGTGAAAGCCCGGTTGCTGCCACCACTTCTGTGTCTCACCGGGCAGGTGACCCCAATTCGCAATCAGCGGGTCTCCGAACAGCAACACGTTGCGCAGATAGAACCATCCAGCGAGCAGTAACGGCGGCAACGCGAACCACGCCAGCAACTGTGCCAGCCTCACGGCTCCGACTCGTTCGACGGTGATGAATTTGCATCCGAGGAAGAACGCGACGACGGCCGTGACCAATACCGCAGTGAACTTCGTCAGCAACGCGAGCCCGAGCAAGACGCCGAGAAGAAGAACGCGCCTTGCCGTCGCTGCGGATCCGAGCAGCAGATCGACCGCAACGAGCAACGCAAGCCCGGCGAGTAGAGCGTGGAAAGTCTCGTTCGAGAAATATGCGGCCGCGTAGATGTTCATCGGCAGCACCGCGGCGAACACCGTTGCGAGGAAGTGCTTCGGCGCCTCGCTCGGGAATAGCCGGCGGCAGAGCGCGAGCGCGACCCAGACGTTCGCGAGCCCGGCGAGAAAGGGCAGCGCCTTCATCCCAACGGCCCCTCCCGCCGCACCCGCGACACTTTCTCCTACCCACTGCAGGGCGGCCGCAATTGCATAGAAGAGCGGCGGGTGGTAGGCCGACCAGCCATCGGTCGCGAGCGGTACGCTGCCGTTCGTTCGCAAGAAATCGACGTAGAGGCCGTGATGCCGCGCGTCGAAGCCGACCTCGAGCGGAATCCGCACGAATTTTCCGGCGAGTGTCGCCAGCCAGGCCACGCACGCGGTCGCAAACGCCGCGAGCGGCAGCGCCACCAGAGACGGGCCGCCCGCGAATCGGCGAGCTACCAGGAAGGCGACCGCGCCCAGGACGAATAGCCCGAGCAACGCATCCCGGAGACCCGTCAAGGCTTCGAACGGAGTCTCGACCGCGCGCGCCGCAGGATTCCGCCGAGTATCGTCAGCGATCATCGCAGCCCCGAGGCGACGTCCGTCCTGCCACACCTCCCAAGAGCCGTCGGAGGCAACGGGCTCGGCGAGCCCGGTGATCCGTAGCGCGATCAGCGCGGGACCGTGCGCGTTCGCGACATCGATCCGAATCTCGTTCCAACCGGGTCGAAGCCGCGGCGCGAGTTCCAGCGTACGCTCTCGCCGCCAGGTCGCACCATCGTCGCGACCATCTGGAAGAGTTTCACCGTTCAGAATCACCGCGAAACCGCGATAGGCACGCAGCCGGAGAACGACCGAGTCGGGCACCGTCGAGACCGGCAAGCCGCGCCGGAAACTCGTAACCGGCACGGTCGCGCGGCCCCACTGGTGGAGTTCGGCCGATACCGGCAGCGGCGGCATGACCCAGCGCGGGTCGCCGCGTTGCGAGAAGTAGGGGATCTCCGAGGAGCTGGCGCAACGCAAGACGAAGAAGCCCACGGAGAGTGCCACCAGCGTCACCGCTCCGAGCCTCTGAAGCTTTCCCCAGGGCAACGGCCTAGAACCCCCGATCGCGACTGCCGGCGTGCGGACCGCGTCAGCGCCTGAGGGTAGCCGAGCGCACAGAAGAGCCCACGCCCCGGGGGCCACCCGTCGTCGCGACGCGACCAGCAGGCTACCATCTCGGGCTCGGGGCGAGCGGGTCACACGACCTGCGCCCAGAATGTGGTGGGGGAAATTCATGGTCAGGCTCGAATGGATCGCGCTCGCGGTCGCGATTGCGGTCGTGAGTGGGGCCTCCGCGGATGAGATCACCGCGGACGGCATCGCAGCACAGGTCGGCAACGACATCGTGCTGGTCTCCGAGGTCATGGAGCGTGTGGCTCCGATGGAAGCCAGGATGCGGCAGCAGAACGCACCTGCGATCGAGATCGCCAAGCTGCGTGCCGCGGGCCTCGAAAAACTGATCGAGGCGCGCTTGATCGATCAGATCGTCGAGCGCGGCGAGCTCTACGCCACCGACGAGGAGATTTCGAGGACGGTCGAGAG
>CAXMSF010000139.1:0-3875 GCA_964196055.1 uncultured Gammaproteobacteria bacterium
CTACGCGTGTGTGCGCAAGCGGGTCGCGGGCGAGGACGCGACTCTCGAAATCAGCATGGCGAAGCTCTTCTGCGGCCGGACCTCGCGGATGGTGGCCGACGAGTGCATCCAACTGCACGGCGGCTACGGCTATATGAAGGAATGCGTCGCGGGCCGCGCGTTCGTCGACAGCCGCCTGGTGAGCATCGGCGGCGGTGCGGACGAGACGATGATCCACTACCTCGCCAAGATGCTCGGCTTCTGATCAGCCGGCGGCAAGGCCGATTCAGGTTGCGAGTGCGGTGGGATCGGCCGCTTCGCTCTTGCGTTCGATGCGGCGCCACGTAAACGGCGACGCTAGCTGGCCGAGATAATCCATTGGGAATGCGGACAGGCCCGTGAGGCCGATGTCCTCGGGTGGCTCGCGGTCGGCGGGCAGGAAGCGCGTTCCGAATACGACGTCCCAGACGATCAGGTTCTGCCCGTAGTTGGTGTTCGCCTCGTCGAGGATGCGCGAATGATGCCAGCGGTGCAGCTCCGCCATGCTGAAGAACCAGTTGAGCGGGCCGAGCCGGAGCGGCAGGTTCGCGTGCTGGAAGACGCCGTGGACGGCCGAGAACAACGAGAACAGCGCGAGCACTTCCGGCTGCGCGCCGAGCGCGACGAGTGGCACGAAGGGCGCGAAGTTCGAGATCGCGAGATCGACCGGGTGGAAGCGCGCGGCGTTGAGGAAGTAGAGGCGCGGCGCGCTGTGGTGGACCGCATGGAAGCGCCACAACCAGTCCCATTCGTGGGCGAGGCGGTGGACCCAGTACATGAAGAACTCGCCGACCACGAGCGCGAGCACGAGCTGTGCCACCAGTGGCCAGTCGCTGGGCCACGCGCCGCCGGGTGAAAGCTTCGTAATGGCGCTGCCGAGCGCGACCGCGAGCATCAGCATCAGGGGGCGCAGCAGTTCGAGACCGATGCCGCCCGAGACGATGAGATGGCCGAGGTCGACATGGATGTCGCCGTACGACCGCTGCCAGCTGCGGTGGAAGGGGAGCGCGCGCTCGAGCGCCATCACGAGCAGGTAGACGACCGCGATCGGGGGCCCGAATGCGAAGGTGGCACTCATCCCGGCATCCATCAGCGCGATGGTGGCCGCGATCGAACCCGCCAGAACCACCGGAAAGATCAGCATCGCGAAGCAGTTCCGGGGGCTCGGCATCGGCTTCAGCCTCCGCGCCGTTCGAACGGCAGGCGATCGAGGATCTGGAAGCGGACTTGACCGCGCGCAACCGCCTTGCCGTCCGAGCTTCGCGAGATCACCACCTGCCAGATCTGTTGGGTGCGGCTCTGGTGGATGGGTTCCGCAACCGCGCGCAGTTCGCCTTCGCCGTGCGAGCGCAGGAAGTCGGTCGAGTTCGAGACTCCGACGACCCCGACTCCACCGCGTTCGAGCACGGACTTTCCCGCGCCGCGGCTCGCGACGTCTTCCACGATCGAGCAGTAGACGCCGCCGTGTGCGATGCCGTAGGGCTGGTGGTGGCGCGGCCCGATCTCGACACGCCCGACGACGCGCTCGGCTGTCTCCTCTAAGACTTCGAGACGGACCTGCTCCTCGCCCCAGTGGTTGACTCCGACACCCGGTCGCTGCGCTTCTTCAGACATGGCGCGCGATGCTACCTCAAACTTTGGCCGACCACGGCGGCGAGGCGTGGATTCGCCGCAACGTGTCGCGGAATTCGGGGTGGGCGATCGCCATCAGTGCATTCGCGCGTTCTTCGACACTGCGCCCGCGCAGCTCGGCAACGCCGAACTCCGTAATCACGACATCGAGCTGGTGGCGCGGAGTCGTCACGATCGAACCCAGAGGCAGCATCGCCTGGATGCGCGAGATCGTCTGCCCGCCGACCGTCGCGGTCGCGGGCAGACAGACGATCGAGTGCCCGCCCTCTGCGAGCGAGGCGCCGCCGACGAAGTCCTCGTGGCCGCCGATGCCCGAGAACTGTCGGCCTTCGATGGTGTCGGCCACGACCTGCGATGCGAGGTCGACCGAAAGCGCGCCGTTGATCGAGATCATGCTGCGGTTGCGGCCGATCAGCCCGGGGTCGTTGACCTGGTCGACGGGCAGGAAGCGCACTTGGTCGTTGCCGTCGAGCCAGTCGTGGAGCTCGCGGGTGCCGAACGCGAAGGTCGAGACGGAGAAGCCGTCGAAGATCCCCTTGCGGTTACTGACCTTGCCGGCCTCGTGGAGGTGCATGAGTCCGCTGGTGAACATCTCGCTGTGAATGCCATAGTCGCCGCCGTTGCCTTCCGCGAGCAGCTGCGCGACGCGGCTCGGCACGCCGCCGATACCGGTTTGGAGCGTGGCGCCGTCCGGAATGAAGCTCGCCACGTATTCGGCGATGGCGCGGTCGACGTCGCTCGGCGCCGGGTCGTCGAGGGTCGGGACGTCGCGATCGCTCTCGATGACGAAGTCGACCTGCTCGCTGCGCAGCTGGTGAGGGTGACGAGGCGGCAGGCCCAGCGTGCGAGGCAGCTGCGCGTTCACTTCGACGATCAGCACGCGTTCAGGATCGCGGCCGCAGCGCGCGAGGGCATCGACGGTTGCGCCCGCGTGTAGGGATAGGCTGAAATGGCCGTCGGCGTCGGCGGGCGCGACGGTGGTAGCCATCACGCGCGGGTTCAGCGCCTCGGCGATGGCGGCGAAGCGGCGGAAGTCGCCCGGAACGAAATGCACGGCGTGCCCGGCCGCGACGAGCGCGCGCTCGGCCGGGCCGAAGAAACCGCTGCGCAACTCCACGCCGGAGCGTGCGAACAGGGGATAGAGGTCGAGCAGCAGCGCGCCGAAGACCGTGAGGTCGGTCCAGTCGTCGCGCTTGCTCAACGCGTGAAGAAAGGCGGCGGGCTGCCCGGGTCCGAGCGGGACGGCGAGGGTGTCGTTGGGGCGGACGAGCGACGCGGCTTCGTCGAGGCTCAGCGCTTTCATCTCGGCGGGTTCCGATTGCGGGGTGGCGCGGGGCGGCGGCACGGGACACGATACTGAAGCACGCGACGGGATGCAGCCGAGATGGAAGCGACACCAAACTGCGAAGTTCACGCCGAACCGCCGGGCCGACCCGGCGCGCCGGCGGTGCGCTCACGGCACACGGCGTGTTGATCGACGCGCGCACCGCCGCGCCGAAGCTGGAGGTCGAGACCGACCTCTGCATCGTCGGAGCCGGCGCGGCGGGTATCGCGATCGCGCGCGAGTTCGCCGGGACCCCGGTGCGCGTGACGCTACTCGAGAGCGGCGGCCGGACGCCGGACGCCGCCACTCAATCGCTGTACCGCGGCACCTCGATGGCGCAGAAGTACTTCCAGCTCGACGCCGCCCGCTCGCGCTACTTCGGCGGCTCGACGAACTGCTGGATGGGCTTTTGTCGTCCCCTCGACGAGGACGACTTCGAACGTCGCGACTGGATTCCCCACAGCGGTTGGCCGTTCGGCCGGGCGGCGCTGGAGCCCTACTACCGTCGCGCACAGGCGGTCTGTGCGCTCGGGCCATTCGGCTACAGCGGTGCCGATTTCGCGAGCCCACGCCGACCCGAACTCGCCTTTCCCGATGCGCGCGTGCGGACGCACTGCTTCCAGATCGCCCCGACCCGTTTCGGCGAGATCTACCACGACGAACTCGCGGCAGCGCCGAACGTCGACACCTGGTTGTACGCGAACGTGGTCGAGATCGAGCCGGAGCCGGGCGCCCAGCGGGTAGCGAGGCTGCACGTGCGAGTGCTCGACGGTCCGGAATTCTCGCTGCGTCCGCGCGCGGTCGTGCTCGCGACCGGGGGCATCGAGAACGCGCGGCTGCTGCTCGCTTCGAATCGCGTGGAGGCGGCGGGGCTCGGCAATCGCCACGATCTCGTGGGGCG
>CAXMSF010000140.1:0-10374 GCA_964196055.1 uncultured Gammaproteobacteria bacterium
CTCGTACGGCGTGGTCTGCAAGGCGATCGTCGACAACCTGCTCGGCGGCGATACCACCAAGGTGGCGCGCTGGCAGGCACGCTTCGCGGGGGTTGCGTACCCGGGCGAGACCTACGTGATCTCGTACTGGAAGGAGGGCGACCAGATCCTGGTTGCGGCCGCTTCGAAGGAGCGCGGCGCTCCGATCATCTCGAACGCGGCGATCACCGTCCGCAGCTGAATCCCGGCTGGATTCATTGCCGCCGCTTCCGTCACCTCCGACGGGAGCGGCAGCTCGCTGCTATGTGTCGCCGCCGACCAGCGCGTCGAGCGCGGGCCATTCGATCGCGCTCTGAGCGGCGAATGCCGCAAGCAGCAGCTCGCGGTCGGGGTCGTCGTCGATCTCGCGGAAGCTATTCGTGGCGTCGCCCAACTTCTTCTTCGACGGTTGCTTCGGTTCGTCGTCCTTCAATGAACCCTCGTCGTGCTCGATGCCGACCGCGTCGAGCCACTCGATCAGCAGCTCCTTGCGGCATTCGAGGAAGTAGACCGCGAGTAATTCCTCGGCGACCGGGCTCGCACTGACGCGCGCGAGCGCGCGCCGGATCGCGGCTGCCTGCTTTTCGATCGGCTGACGGGCGATGTAGACCGGGCGCGCCCGCATGGCGGCCGCCGCGGCTGCCAGCGCCTGCGCGAACATGCCGGGCGATTTCTCCTTCAGGCTCGCGACCAGCTCCGTCGCGCGTTCGGGTGTCATTGCGGCGAAGACTTGAAACGAACGCATCTCATTCCTCTTTTCGTTCTCTCGTCTCGGCCGGAATGGGCGAGCAGCGGGTCAGTTTCCTTCATTGCTCGCCGGGGCGCCAGGCACCGTGTCGGTGCGTTCAGCGTTGAAGCGCGCTGCGAGCGTAGAGATCGCGCACCGCGAGCGTGAGCGTGAGCACCAGCGCTGCGGCGAGGGCGGTGTGGAGCCCGGTAATCTCCGGTGGCAGGCCGAGCCGCACGTTCGCGACGCCGACCGCGATCTGGACGATGCCGAGGATTGGAAGCAGCGTGAGGAACCGGCGCAGCGAGGCGTCGCCGCGTGCCGCCAGGAATGCCCACGCGAAGGCGGCGAGGAGCGCATAGCCGTTGAGGCGGTGGAGCAGGTGCAGGCCGACGTTGCCCTCCCAGGTCGGGAACCACAGCCCGCCGTTGCACGTCGGCCATTCGGTGCAGACCAGGCCCGCGTAGCGCGACGACACCAGGCCGCCAAGGAGCATCTGGGCGAACAGCAGTACGGCACAAGTGATCACCGCGGCGCGCGCGTGCGGCGCCGCGGCGGGACGGGCGGCGCGGCCGTGCACCGAGTCGCGCAACGAGCAACCGATCAGCAGTAGCGTGACGCAGAAGCTGTTGCCTGTGATCAGGTGTGCGGTCACCGTCCACGACGCCAGCTTCAGCCAGACCGTGAGCGCGCCGAGCACGATCTGCGTTGCCAGCAGACCGGCTGCGAGGCCGATCAATCGTCGGCTCGCGGGTGGGGTTTCAGAGTTGCGGAGCAGACCGATCGCGAGGCCGGCGAACAGCAGTGCGACGGATCCGGCAACGAGCCGGTGGGTCCACTCGAAGGTGACTTCGAGGTTCAGCGTCGGCACGAATTCACCGAAGCAGAGCGGCCAATCCGGACACGCGAGACCTGCGCCGTGCGCGCGTACCAGTGCTCCGATCGTGATCAGCAGGTAGGTGAGTGCGACCAACGCAAAGCAGGACGCAGCGGCGCGCAATCGGCTTCGGTTGGCGGGGGCGATTTCGCGGTCCGCGGCGGCGCCGGGGGGTGCCGCGGGCAAGGCTGTCGCGGGGTTGGGCATGCGTTCTCTCGAGGGGGATCGGGACTCTACCGCATGACGAGGGGCTCATCCCTTTGCGTGGGGCTTTAGCTACGACGGGAATATGCCGATAGGAGGGACATGAGTGCACCGCTGTCTGTTCGACTCGACAACGACGACCCGCGCAAACTGCGCGAGATGATCCAGAAGGCCTCGAGCCTCGCAACCCACTACGACCTCACTTCGGTGATGGTGGGGGCTTCGGGAGTCGCGGGCGACCGGCTGTTCTCCGAGATGGTGGACTACATCGGAAGCGCGTTGCGTGTCGATGACGTCATCTGTCGCTTGACCCGCGAACGAGCCGTCTTCCTGCTCGCCGATGCCAATCAGGAACGTGCGGCGGAGATCATCGAGCGCCTGATGAACGGCTTTCGCTCGCACTTCACTCCCGTCCGCGATCCCCACGTCGACCTCGCCTTCTTCGAGGTGACGCCCGCTCGGCCGGACCTCACCGTCCGCGACGTGCTGCCCTCGCTCTTCGACGCAACGCCCGCCACTCACTAGGAGCCTGACCCGAGACAGTCTTGGGTCAAGCTCCTAGCTAGTCGCGTCGGCAGAGTTCGTGCACCAGCGCCGATTCGAGGTTGGGCTGCGCAAAGCTGAAGCCGTGCGCGAGTGCGCGGGTGGGGACGACGCGGCGGCTGCCGAGCAGCTCACCCGCGAGTTCGCCGAGCGCGGCGCGTAGCGCGAAGCCGGGCACGGGGAGCAGGGTGGGGCGCTTCAGCACGCGGCCCAGTACGCGCGTGAGTTCCAAATTGCGGACGGGCTCGGGTGCGACGGCGTTGATCGGGCCGCGCAAGTCCTCGTCATCGAGGGCGGCGAGGAAGAGCGCGACCAGATCGTCGATGTGGATCCACGGGACCCACTGGCGTCCGGAGCCGACTCGCCCGCCCACACCGAACCGGAACGGCAGCGCGAGCCGCGGTAGCGCACCGCCTTCGCGCGCGAGCACAATGCCGATCCGCAGCCGCGCAGCGCGCACGCCATAGGCCTCGGCTTCTCCGGCAGCGACTTCCCAGTCCCGGCAGACCTCCGCCAGGAAACCGTCTCCCGCGGTCGCGCCTTCATCGAGGCGCTCATCGCCGCGATCGCCGTAGAATCCGACCGCGGATGCGCACACGAAGCTGCGCGGGCGGTTGGCTGCGGGCAGGTCGCCGATCGCGCACACGAGGGCCCGCGTCGAGTTGACGCGGCTGTCGTGGATCCGTCGTCGCCGCGCGGCCGTGGGCAGCCCGCCGAAGACCGGCTCGCCCGCGAGGTGCAGCACGCCGTCGCAGCCGTCGACCGCCGTCGAGGGGGGGACGATGCCGTTCCAGCCGATCGCTGAGACACGAGGGCCGAACCGGCGCGTGGCAACCTCTGGATCGCGTGTGAGCAGGCGTAGCGGCGTGTCGCGTGCGAGCAGCGCAGAGACGATCCGGGAGCCGACCAGCCCCGTCGCCCCGGTCACCAGAACGGCCCGCGGCTCCGCCATCCCAGCTACTTCGGCGCCATACGGATCGCGCCGTCGAGTCGGATCACCTCGCCATTCAGCATGGGGTTCCCGAGGATCTCGCATGCGAGCGATGCGAATTCGGGCGGACGGCCGAGTCGCGGCGGGAAGGGAATCGACGCGCCGAGCGCCTGGCGCGCTGGCTCGGGCAGCAGTGCGAGCAGCGGTGTGTCGAACAGCCCGGGGGCGATCGTGCACACGCGAATCCCGAAGCGTGCGAGGTCTCGCGCGATCGGCAGTGTCATGCCGACGACGCCGCCCTTCGATGCCGAGTAGGCGGCTTGCCCGATCTGCCCGTCGAAGGCCGCCACCGAGGCGGTGTTGACGATCGCGCCGCGCTCGCCGTCATCGCCCGGCTCATTGTCCGCCATGCGCGCGGCCGCGAGCCGAATCACGTTGAAGCTGCCGACCAGGTTGACCTCGATCGAGCGGCGGAAGACGTCGAGCGGAAACGGTGTGTTTCCCTTGCCGACGGTGCGCGTCGCGGAGCCGATGCCCGCACAGTTCACGACGGCGCGAATTTCTCCGAAAGAGCCCGTCACGCTGTCGATGGCGGCCTGGACCTGTTCTTCACTCGTGACGTCCGCTTCGAGGAAACGGGCGCGTTCCCCGAGCTCGTCCGCGAGGGCGGCGCCGGGTGAGTGGGCCAGGTCGAGGATGCCGACGCTCGCCCCACGCTCGACGAGCGCGCGAGTCGTGGCTTCGCCGAGGCCGGAGCCTCCGCCTGTGACGATTGCTGCAATCCCTTCGATGTCCATGGTCCTCTCCGTCGGCAGGGGTGGGGGGCGAATGCTGCGCAGGGTACCTCAGCCGTTCTCGAACGCGGTGTGGATTCGGGCGGCCCACGGCCCGGGTGAGCCGTCCGCGACAGCATCGTCGTCGAGCTGTGTGATCGGCCGCGCGCCGCGCACGGAATTCAGCGCGATGAGTTCGCGGGCAGTGCGCAATTCCTCGCGCGCGATCACGCGTCGTCCGATCTCGGGCAAGCGCTCGAGCACGACCTCCAGCGCGATGCCCGTGACGGCCCCGAGGTCGTCGCCGGGCGCAACGGGGAGCCCGTCCGCCCCGACCACGACGAGGTTGCAGCGGGAGCCCTCGACCAAGCGATTCGCCGCGTCGAAGAGCAGCGCTTCGTCGGCGCCGGCAGCCGCGGCTTCATCCGCGGCAAGTGTGAGCATCAGTCGATTGGTCAGTTTGTGGCCGCCGGCCAGCATCGCGCCGCTGTGCAGGATGCTGGACGAAATGGCACTCCACTCCGCATGATCTTCGCCGAGGCCGCGCGGCACGCCGGTCAGCTGCAGCGATCTTCCCGGGCTGCGGCTCAGCTGCAACCGGATCACGCCCTCGCCGCCGGGTAGCGCTGCGCCAGCGAGTTCGGCCAGCGCGCGCTCGAACGTGGGCCCATCGATTTCGCCGAGCTCGAGCGCTCGGGCGCCGCGTTGCAGGCGCCGCAGGTGTCTGTCCGGAAAGCGCGGTCGGCCGGAGGCGATGCCGACGCTGGTGTAGCAACCACGGCCTTCGGCGAACGCGCTGTCGTCGGCGTGCACGACCCTGCGCTCGGCCGGGATCAGTTCGCCGTCGACCCAGATCAGCCGCAGCGGGTCGCTCGCCAATGTGGGGCTTCGCGTCAGCGATCGTTGATCGGCGTGTAGGGGCGCTGCGTCGGGCCGGTGTAGACCTGACGCGGCCGACCGATCTTGAAGTCGGGGTCGCCGTGAAGCTCGTGCCATTGCGCGATCCAGCCGGGCAGGCGGCCGATCGCGAACATCGCCGTGAACATGTTCGCCGGCGTGCCGATCGCGTTGTAGATCACGCCCGAGTAGTAGTCGACGTTCGGGTAGAGCTTTCGCTCGACGAAGTAGTCGTCCTTGAGGGCGATCTCTTCGAGCTCGACTGCGATTTCGAGCAATCGGGTGTGCACGCCCAGCTGTTCGAGTACGTCGAAGCAGGCCTTCTTGATGATCTTCATGCGCGGGTCGAAGTTCTTGTAGACCCGGTGGCCGAAGCCCATCAGCCGCGCGTTGTCGTCGCCCCGCTTCGCCCGATCGACGAATTCCTTGGCGGTGATTCCCTCGTCGCGAATCTGCTCGAGCATCTCGATCACGGCCTGGTTCGCGCCACCGTGGGACGGCCCCCAGAGCGCCTTGAAACCCGACGAGATCGATGCGAACAGGTTGACCATCGACGAACCCACCAGCCGGACCGTGCTGGTCGAGCAGTTCTGCTCGTGGTCGGCGTGCAGGATCAGCAGCAGGTCGATCGCCTTCTCGATGACGGGGTCGACCTCGTAGGTTTCGCACGGTGTTCCGAACATCATGTAGAGCAGGTTGCCGACGTAGGAGAGATCGTTCCGCGGGTACAGGAACGGTTGCCCGACCGAATGCTTGTACGCGTAGGCGGCGATCGTCGGAATCTTCGCGATCAGCCGATGCGTCGAGATCTCGACTTGACGTGCGTCGCGCGGGTCGACCGAGTCGGGGTAGAACGCCGAGAGCGCTCCGACGGCCGCGCTGCAGGCCGGCATCGGGTGAACGTCCTTCGGCAGCGCGCCGAAGAAGGCTTTGAAGTCCTCGTGGATCATCGTGTGACGCGTAATGTTGTCGCGGTACTTCTCGTACGTAACGGAGTCCGGAAGCTGCCCGTAGGCGAGCAGGTAGGCGACCTCGAGGAAGTTGCTCTGCTCGGCGAGTTCCTCGATCGCGTAGCCCCGATAGCGCAGGATGCCCTTGTCGCCGTCGATGAAGGTGATCGCGCTCATGCAAGAGCCGGTATTCGCGTAGCCCGGGTCGAGGGTAATCAGCCCTGTGCTGCTTCGGAGCTTGCTGATGTCGATGGCGCGTTCGCCCTCGGAGCCTTCTATGACGGGGAGGGTGAGTACTTGATCGCCAATGCGGAGTTCGGCAGTTTCGGCCATCGGAGGCTCCTTTCGCTCAGGGTTTGATGATGCCGGGCGGCCTGCGTGTTCGCGGGCTTCGGCTGGGTCCCCCAGTTTAGCGAATGCCGCCCGTCGGCGACAGACCTGTTTCGAATCCGATACTTGCGTGTTTCGCTGCGTGGAATCCTACGAGCCCGACGGACGCCGAATTGCGCAACCGCTTCGGCGGGGCGATCCTGTTACAGCGGCCCGCCGATCGTTGACGGAATTCGCCGATGGCTGCACGCCGCGGAGTTCGAGCGGGAGGCACGAAGGAAGGGAGGAAACGATGGGATCGACGAATTCGGATGTCGGCCATGAACTCGCGCGGCGGCTGGCGGATCCCGCTACGCGACCGCAGGAGATCGCGGATCGATTCGATGCGCTCGACCACGCCGAACGGGTGGCCGCGGTTCGCTCCTTCGGGCGCGCGGCACAGCGACGCCTCTACGAGCTGGTGGACGGTTTCCGCCCGCTGCGCCTCGAGCACCTGGTGCCTCCGAGTGCGCCGGATTTCGCACAGGTTCGGCACTACGGCCGCAATACACTGCCGGCGTTCAAGCTGTTCGAGAAGCGCTTCTGTCGCCCGCGTGGCGCCGACGCGGTGAAGCCCGGAGAACTCTACGGCTTCAACTTCCAGACCATGGCGCCGGTCACGGGGCCCGGCTACTTCGTCGCTCGCGAAGACGCGACGCGGCCCGAGGTGCTGGTCGACTACAACTTCGTGCCGAAGGAGCATCCGGAAGGTTGGCCGGAGATCCGCCCCAACGAGCGAGGCCTTTCTCGCTTCGTCTACGGCTTCATGGTCGATACCGTGCGTGGTGTGTCGGAGCACGTCACGATCGGCTCGGCTGCACGCAACGGCAAGGACATGGGAAGCTGGTTCATTCTCTGTCGTGAGGCCTAGCCCGGATCGTCGATTCGGGTTGGCAGTCCTTCCGTGCACGTGAACGAACTCTTCGATCTGTCCGGCAAGACCGCACTCGTGACAGGCGGGGGCCGTGGGATCGGCCGTCACCTCGCGATCGGCCTCGCGGAGGCCGGGGCCGATGTTGCGGTCGCGTCTCGCAAGCTCGCGAATTGCGAAGAGAGCGCTGCGGCGATCGTCGGGATCGGCCGCCGCGGAGTCGCGATCGAAGCCGACATCGCCGACCCGGACTCGGTCGCCGTGCTCGCCGATCGCGCCGCGAGCGAACTCGGCGGAATCGACATCCTGGTGAACAATGCCGGCGTGATCTGGGGCGCGCCGACGCTCGAGTACCCGATCGAGGGTTGGGACAAGGTCTTCGCGGTGAACGTGCGCGGCCTGTGGTTGTTGTCACAGCGGGTCGCGCGGCAGATGAAGGCGCGCGGCGGCGGCAGCATCGTCCACATTTCGTCGATCTCCGGGATGCGAGGTGCCGACGAGGCGGCCGAGCCCGCCATCGCGTATTCCGCGAGCAAGGGCGCGGTCGATGCCCTCACCCGCGACATGGCGGTGAAGCTCGCGCCGCACGGGATTCGGGTGAACTCGATCGCTCCCGGGCCGTTCGACACGGCGATGCTCGACCACGTGCGCCACGACGAAGCCGAATTGAGCAAGTTCCTCGAGCAGGTGCCGATGCGGCGCCATGGCGGCGAAGACGACATCAAGGGTGCGGTCGTCTTCTTCGCGAGTGAAGCGGCGCGTTTCGTGACGGGGCAGACGCTCGCAGTCGACGGTGGCATGATCGCGCGTTGAGCTTCGCTTCGGCGCGCCGACCTCAGCCGCCTGCGCGTTTCACTTTGTAGCCACGGTCCGCGAGTTCGAGGGCGAGCGCGTCGCAGTGGTCGCCCTGGATCTCGATCACGCCGTTCTTCGCGGAACCGCCGGTTCCGCAGCGCCGCTTCAGCTCGCCGGCGAGCTGCGCGAGTTCCTCGGAGGGCAACGGGATGCCGCTGATCGTCGTCACGGTCTTGCCGCGACGCCCTTTCTTCTCGCGGCGCACCCGCACGATGCCGTCACCCCGATCGACTCGCTGGGGCTGCCCGCAGCTGCACTTCGGCTTGGGCCGGCTGCAAGCGGGGCAGACCCGGCCCTGTTCGCTCGAGTAGACGAGTCGGTGATCGTCACGTTGCTTCACCTTCGCTCCCCGAGCTTCATCCGCCGCCCCACTCTCCAGTTGCGCAATCGACCGATCCGTCACCGGGCGGTCGGCGTCCGCTGCCGGCGGTTGCCCGAAATCCACCTCGACACGTCCCGCGTCGCCGGATACCGTAGCCCGCCATGCCTGATTTCCGCCGCTGTTCGAGCGTCCGCGTCCGCCTCATGCTGTTGCTCGCGCTGGCTTCGCTGGCGGCGGCGGTCGCCGCACATGCGGATTCGATGCCCGATGAGTCGATCTCCGTGGTTTCGACGCTACAGGATCCGGCCGAACACACCCGGGTCACCGTGCTCGACAACGGTTTGACCGTGTTGACCCTCGAGGATCATTCGACGCCCGTCGTTTCGTTTCAAATGTGGGTCCGCGTCGGCTCGCGCGACGAATCGCGCTACACGGGGCTCGCCCACCTCTTCGAGCACATGATGTTCAAGGGGTCGAAGCACATCGCCGAGGAACAGCACGCCAAGCTCGTGCAGGCGCGCGGCGGCAGGCTGAATGCATTCACCAGCCGCGACTTCACGGTCTATTTCGAGGACGTTCCGCCGGAATCGTTGCCACTCGTAATCGATCTCGAGGCTGAACGCATCAGCAACCTCGACATCAGCGAGGCGACGCTCACGAGCGAGCGCGAGGTCGTGCTGGAAGAGCGTCGGATGCGGACCGAGGACAGCCCCGAAGGACGTGCGTTCGAGTCGTTGATGGCGCTGTCTTTCCAGGCCCACCCCTATCGCTGGCCCGTGATCGGCTGGCGCAGCGACATCGAGCAGGCGACGGTGTCGGTCGCCGCCGAATTCTTCGAAACCTATTACGCACCGAACAACATCACGATCGCAGTCGCGGGTGACTTCGATACCGAGTCCACCCTCGACCGGATTCGCAAACGCTTCGGCAAGCTGAAGCCGATGGAGATTCCGCGCAATCCGACTCTCGAGCCGGAGCAGCGCGGGATTCGTCGTGCGGTGTTCGAGATGGATGTGCGCAGCTCGCTGCTGGCTGCGGCCTGGCACGCGCCGCAGAGCGGTCATCCCGATGGTCCTGCACTCGACGTGCTGAGCGAGATTCTCTCGGACGGTCGTTCGAGCCGGCTGTATCGCAAGCTGATCTACGAAGGGGAAATCGCGTTGTCGGCAAGTGGCGCGTACTGGGAACTGGTCGACGGCGGAGTCTTCTACGCGTTTGCGGGTGTCCGTCCGGGTGTTTCGGTGGACAAGGTCGAAGCGAAGTTCTTCGCGGAGATCGCGCGACTGCGGGATGAACCGGTCAGCGACGAGGAACTCGCGAAAGCGAAGCGGCAGCTCGAAGTCATGCTCGTCACCGGGCTGCGAACGAACCACGCGCTGGCCTCGCGGATCGGCCGCGAACACGCGACCTTCGGCCGAATCCGGACGCTCGCGGAACAGCTCGAGGGGATCCAGTCCGTGACCGCGGCGGATGTGCAGCGGGTCGCGTCGAAATACCTGGTCGACGACAAGAAGAGCGTCGTCCACATCGTCCCGCGGGTGGGGGAGGGCTCGTGATTCGCGCCTCACTGCGGCTTGCCGTCTGCCTATTCGTGTTGCCGCTCGCCCTCGGCTGCGCCTCGAAGCCCGCCTGGGAGCTGCCGCCGCCCTTGCCGATCGATGCTCCGGTCGTACAGGGCGATGCCCTGACCCGGACCGAACTCGCGAACGGACTCGAGTTGCTGGTGCTCGAGGATCTGCGCATACCGCGGGTCGCGCTGAGCTTCAGCGTGCGCCGCGGCGAAGCGATGGTCGACCCGAAGCGCGCCGGGCTCGCGTCGTTTACCGCCGGCCTGATGGAGCGTGGCGCCGGCGATCGTGACGCGCTCGCATTGGCGACTGCGGTCGACGAGATCGGCGCGGGGCTGTCAGTGTCCGCCGGCTGGGACTCGATGACGGTCTCCGTGAGCGGGCTGAGCCGTGACCTGCCCTTGTTGATGGAGATCCTCGGCGATGTCGTGCTACGGCCTACCTTCGATCGCCGCGAAGCCGTGCGCGC
>CAXMSF010000141.1:0-13958 GCA_964196055.1 uncultured Gammaproteobacteria bacterium
CGGAGGTCACGGGCGAGAAGACCGAGTGGAGCAAGATCAAGAAGGGCGACTGGGTGACGGTGTCGTGGAAGATGATCGACAAGCCGCGCAAGGCCTACACGGTCAACGTGCTGCCGCCGCGCGAAGAGGCCGGTGAGGACAGTTAGTCGAGCCGTTCTCGGCAATATCGGATTGGGGCGCTCCGGCCGGCGGCCGGGGAGCCCTTTCTGATTGACATCCGCGACGTTGCGGCGCCCCCGGACGTTCGGATAGCGTCCCCCGATGGCCTCCGAGCGACCCCCGTTTCGGCCCGATCAGTTCGATCGCTATCGCCGCCACCTGAGCCTGCCGGAGATCGGAGTCGCGGGGCAGCAAGCGCTGTTCGACGCCAAGGTGCTGCTGATCGGGGTCGGTGGTCTGGGCTGCCCATCGGCTCTCTACCTCGCCGCAGCGGGTGTCGGGCGGCTCGGGTTGGTCGACTTCGACGTCGTGGATGCCTCGAACCTGCAACGTCAGGTGCTGTACGGCACCGCGGATGTCGGGCGCCTGAAGGTCGATGTGGCGAGCGAGCGCATCGCCGCGATGAACCCCGATGTCGAGGTCGTGAAGCACCCGCTTCAGTTGACCTCGGAGAACGCGCTCGAGCTGTTCGCCGGCTACGACGTGATCGTCGACGGCACCGACAACTTTCCGACGCGTTACCTGTCGAAAGACGCCTGCGTGCTGCTCGGCAAGCCGAACGTACACGGCTCGATCTTTCGCTTCGACGGGCAGGCGACGGTCTTCGACGCGCGCCACGGCCCGTGTTACCGCTGCCTCTACCCCGAACCGCCGCCGCCCGGCGCCGTGCCCTCGTGCGCCGAGGGAGGTGTACTCGGCGTGTTGCCCGGCTTGATCGCAATGATCCAGGCGACCGAGACGGTCAAGATCGTGACCGGCGTCGGTGAGCCGCTCTACGGCCGGCTGATCCAGTACGACGCGCTCCAGATGGAGTTCAACGAGTTTCGGCTCAAGCGGGACCCGGCTTGTCCGGTCTGCGGTGAATCGCCGAGTGTCACGGAGTTGATCGACTACGCGGGGTTTTGCGGCGTACCCACGGCCGAGGCTGAGGCGCCGCAACCGGAACGCTCGGCCGCAGAGGTGCATGCGATGCTCGAGCGCGGCGAAGAGTTTCTGTTGCTCGACGTGCGCGAGCCCGATGAATACGCCACTGCGCACATCGACGGCGCGCTATTGTTGCCGCTCGCTGAGCTCGAGTCGCGGCTCGGCGAACTCACGAAGTGGAAGGGCGCACGGGTCGTCGCGCATTGTAAATCGGGTGTTCGAAGCGCACGCGCGTGCGAGATCCTGCGGAGCCACGGCTTCGCGAATGTGGAGAACTTGAGCGGTGGCATCGAGGCCTGGTCGTTGACCGTGGATGCGAGTGTCCCCCGCTACTAGCTGATCCGATGATCGGATCAGCAGTGCTGGCTGCAGGGCGACCAGCGTGAAAATTGACGAGCGGGCCGCCTCACCCGCTCCTGGAGGGAGCAGCATGGCCAAGTCCGCCGTCCCGGGCGTGCTCGAACGCCGGCATCTGATCGAATCGGAAGCCGGCGAAGCACAGGTGCTCAAGATCGCCGAGGCATACCTCGCCGAGGATCGAATCGAGGAAGCGCTGATCTTCCTCGAGAAGGCGGGTGCGAGCGAGCGGCTGAGCGAGCTGCGCACCGCCGCGGTCTCGGCGGGTGATGTCTTCCTGTTGCGCAGTGCAGCGCGGGCGATGGGCGAGTCGCCGAACCGCGACGAATGGGTCGGTGTCCAGACTGCGGCTAGGGCCGAGGGCCGCGAGCTCTACGCAGCCGACGCCCACCGCCAGCTCGAGGTCGAATCCGAAGACTGACCGCGGCCGGCCGTGGGGCCGACTCTGCCGTCCGTGAAACCCGCGGGCGGATCAATCCTCGGGTGCGACGCGCTTCGGGGGATTGCGCTGTGCATCGCGCCGCTGTGAGAAGATTCGCTTGTCGTGATTCTTGCGGAGCTGGCGCTCGATCTTGTCGAGTACCTGGTCCGCGGCGACTCGTAGATTCTTGCCGCTCGCCTGGGTGGCGACATTGGTCTTCTTGCCGGTGGCGTGGCCGTGAGCTTCGATGTCGTTGCCGTTCGGCGAGAGGGTGATTTCGAAGCGCGTGACTTCTTCGAATTCCGCGCATAGTTGATCGCAGCGCGTTTCGATCGCCTCGCGCACCTTTTCACTGTTCGGAACTTCCTTGAAGTGGACGACGATGGGAGAGTCCGGGGCCATTGCTCCTCCTTCGGGGTGCCGAAGGGCATCCGGTCGGCGTGCTTCGCGGCCGACCATGAACCGCTTCGAGGCAGCACCGGCTGCCTACTCGACGATAACAAATGTGCCCGCCCACCGGATGGCCGAAGGCCTCATCAGCAGCATCAACGCCGACGATTTCGCGACGCTGCGCCCGAATGACTCGGGTATCCATGCGGTTGCAAAAAGGTGAGGAATGGCGGAAGCGGACGGGAATCGAACCCGCCGGATGCGTCTTGCGACGCATCCCATCGGATTTGAAGTCCGAGGCCCGCACCAGCGTGACAATCGCTTCCAAACACAGTCTAAGCAACGCGTTCGGGCCGCGCATCCTCGTTACGCCTGATGCGCAACGCGAAAAAAATGCGGTCGTTCACTCTCGGGCGGTGTACTCTCGTCGACGGTGACCGCATACACACTCGGCGATGTCGCCCGAATCTGCAAAGTCTCCGAATCTCGTCTGCGCTATTGGGAGCGCACGGCGCTATTGGAGGCGAGCGGGCACATCGACACGAAGCCCGCCTACGCGTTCCGCGACCTGGTCGTCGTCAAGTCGATCCTCGATCTGCTCGATCGCGGCGTGCCGCTGCGGCGCATCCGCCGCAGCGTCGAAGACGTGCGCGAACGCATGCCCGATGTCGATCAGCCGCTCGGCGCGTTGCGAATGTGGGCCGAGGGTTCGCCACGGGTCGTGGTGCGCCACGACGGGAAGTGGGTCGAGACCGACGGCCAGCTGTTGCTCGACTTTGCGTTCGCGGACCCGGCCGAGGGTGAGATCCAGGCGATCGAGCCGCGTGCCGCACCCGCCTGGGATGAGCACGCGCTGCGCACCGCCGAGGAGCAGTTCGAGCGCGGCTGCGTGCTCGATTCGGATCGTTCGACCTACGCGGAGGCGATCGAGGCCTACGAACGCGCGATCGAAGCGATTCCGGACTTTGCGGACGCGTACTGCAACCTCGGCTCGGTATATTTCAACCAGGGGCGCCGCTCACCCGCTCGTGCGTGTTTCGAACGCGCGTGCGAGATCGATCCGAATCATCTCGAGGCGAATCTAAACCTCGCGACGCTCGAAGAGGAGATCGGTCGCGATGGTGTGGCGTTGCGCTATTACCGTGTCGCGCTCGCGGCCGACCCGCTCTACGCCGACGCGCACGTGAGCATCGCCTTGCTGTACGAGAAGCTCGGTGTGAACAGCAAGGCGAACGAGCACTGGCGGCGCTACCTGCAACTCGACCCGGCCGGTTTGTGGGCGGAGATCGCGGGCAAGCGCGTCAGGCCCTAGCTGCGCGTGGCGGCTCTGCGGCCAACGCTCCCGCGTCGCGGCCCGCCCGCTCCGTCACTCCCTACTCGTCGCGGTCGGCGACGTGCCGGCGATAGTCATTCGCGTCGAGCAGCATCTCGATTTCGGTCGGATCCACATCGCCGATCGCAACCAGCCAGCCGTCGACGTAGCAGTTCTCGTTGACGATCTCCGGACGGTCCTCGAGTTCGCTGTTGACCGCGACCACCTTGCCCGAAACGGGTGCGTACAGCTCGGAAACGGCTTTGACAGACTCGATCACGCCGAAGCTGTCGCCGCGGACGATGCTGGCACCGACCTCGGGGAGTTCGACGAAGACGATGTCGCCGAGCTGCTGTTGCGCGTAGTCGCTGATGCCGACCAGGAACTGCTCGCCGTCGTCGCGCACCCATTCATCTTCTCTGCTGAAACAGAGCTCACCCGGAATTTCGTAGTCGGCCAACTCGCTCTCCTGCTGATTGCCCCAATGGATCGCCGGCCCGAGGATTGCCGCCCGGGTCCGGCCCGAATGTTCGACCGCGCGGTGCGCGTCTAGACGAAGGGGGTTTCTACCACGGTCGCAGGGGTCGCGCGCCCCCGGATCATCACGTCGAAGCGCTTTCCCGCTTTCGCGAGCGAAGGCGGGACGTAGGCGAGCCCGATCGATCTTCCGAGCGTGGGGGAGGGCCCCCCAGAAGTCACCACGCCGACCGTTTCGCCGTCGACCGCGACGGGGTACTCGGCACGCGCGACGCCTCGGCCGTCGACCACGAAGCCCGCGAGCGCGCGGTCGTGGCCTTCGTCGCGTCGTCGCCGGATCGCGTCGGCGCCGATGAAGTCGCGCCCCTCGAGCTTCACGAAGCGCCCGAGCCCGGCCTCGAGCGGTGAGGTGGTCTCGTCGAGTTCGTGGCCGTAGAGCGGCAACGCGGCTTCGAGGCGAAGGGTGTCGCGGGCGCCGAGTCCGGCGGGCACGAGTCCGTGCGCAGCGCCGCTATCGAGCAGCGTCTCGAAGACGCGTTCGCCGTCGCCTGCACCCGTGAAGATCTCGAAGCCGTCCGAACCCGTGTAGCCGGTGCGCGAGACCAGCGCATCGCAGCCCGCGACTTCCAGTCTGTCGAAGTGGTAGCGGCGCATTTCCGCTGCCGGCCCCGAAGAGACGCCCTGCATGACCGCGAGGCTCGCCGGACCCTGGAGCGCGAACATCGCGGTCTCCTCGCTGGTGTTGCGCACGCCCGCATCAGCAGGCGAATTCCGGACGGCCCAGCGGTAGACCTTCTCGACGTTCGACGCGTTCACCACCATGAACAACGCAGTCTCCGCGAGACGGAAGAAGGTGACGTCGTCGACTACACCGCCCTGTTCGTTGCAGAGCAGGCCGTAGCGGATACCGCCCGCGCGCAGCGACGCGACGGGGCGGGTCAGCAGTCGATCCGCCGTCTCGATCGCCGTCGGGCCGTCGAAGCCGATCTGCCCCATGTGGGATACGTCGAACAAACCCGCGGCCTCGCGCACGGCCGTGTGCTCCTCGCGGATCGAGGTGTATTGCACGGGCATTTCGAAGCCCGCGAACTCGACCATTCGCGCACCGCGCCGGACGTGCGCGCTGTGGACCGCAGTGCGCTTCAGCGAGGCCATGAACCCCGCTCCTCATAGGCGGTGAGGGTGTTGCGCAGCAACATGGTAATCGTCATGGGGCCGACGCCGCGCCGGTGCGGCGTGATGATCTTCGCCACACCCGTCGCAGCCTCGGTGTCGACGTCGCCGACGAGTTTGCCCGCGACTTCGCTCACGCCGACGTCGATGACTGCGGCACCCGGCTTGATCCAGTCGCCCTGCACGAGCTTCGGCACGCCAACCGCTGCCACGATCACGTCGGCGCGGCGGCAATGTGCGGCGAGGTCGCGGGTTCGCGAGTGGCACATCGTGACGGTGGCGTGCTGCTGTTGCAGCATCAGTGAGACGGGCTTGCCGACCAGAATGCTGCGGCCGATCACCACGACGTCTGCGCCGGCGAGCTCGATCTCGTGGTACTCGAGGATCTTCATGATCCCGAGCGGCGTGCAGGCCGCAAGGCAGGGCTCGCCGAGCAGCAGTCGGCCCGCGTTCAGCGGGTTGAGGCCGTCGACATCCTTGCTCGGGTCGATCGCTGCGGCGACTCGGTTCGGGCGGATGCCGTCCGGAAGCGGCAGCTGCGTGAGAATGCCGTCGATCGCATCGTCCGCATTGAGGCTTGCGACGAGTGCGAGCACATCGGCTTCGGTGGAGTCGGGCGCGAGGTCGTGTTCGAGCGATTGCATGCCGATTCGCTCGCAAGCGCGGCGCTTGCCCTTGATGTACGACTGGCTTGCGGGGTCATCGCCGACCACGACCGCGAGGCAGGGCGGGCGCCGGCCGGCAGCAACGTGTCTTGCGACCGCCTCCGAGAGTTCTTGTCGGATCGATTGGGCTAGGCCGAGGCCGTCGACGACGATCGTCTCGGGCGTTGCGGTTGTCATGGGTTCTCCGCGATCTGGGGTGCCGGTCCAGCGAGTGGTCAGCCGGCGGCCTTCTTGTCCTTGGTCTTGCTCTTTTCTTTGCTCTTTTCTTTCGTTTCCGATCCGCCCTTGTCGCTGGTCGAACTCGAATCGGACTTGGATTCTTCGCTCCCGGCACCGTCGCCGCCGCTGCTCGAGCCGTAGCCGTCCGCGTACCAGCCGCCTCCCTTGAGGGTGAACGAGGTCTGCGAGATCAGGCGTTTGACGCGGCGAGATCGGCACTTAGGGCAGGTCTTGATCGGGTCGTCGGTGATGCGCTGTTCGACTTCGAACTCACTCTCACATTTGGCACAGGCATACTCGTAGATCGGCATTTCGACTCTCGCAGATTTCGCACCGCTGGGGGGCGGCGGGAAATTAGGCGCTCGTGCCGTCGCCCGCCAATCGCGTGAGCTGTGCCGCCAGCCTCTCCGGCTCGCCGTCGACGTGTACTCGTTTGCGCCGATTCCGCGCCCCCGGGTCGAGTTGGACGGCGCTGCGGCGCACGCCGAGCGCCTTTGCGAGTGCATTGACGCAGGCGGCGTTGGCTGCGCCAGCCGCGGGCGGGGCGCCGACTCGCACGCGCAGGGCGCCGGCCTGACAGCCGCCGACACCGGGCCGACGCGCGCGTGGCGTCACGTGGATGAAGAATGCGACTCCCGAGGTGTTGGGCGAGATCGCGATCAATGGGCCTCTCCTGCGGTCAACCCTCGCCGCTGGATTTGGCCTCCCGGGGCGGATGTGTCAAGTAGCTGACATTGCCCTCGGCGAAGGGATCTTCGAGGTCGTCGGCCATCAGCCCGTCGAGCAGGGCCATGTGGGTCTCGATTGCCGCACGGACGTTCTCGGACACGCGTGTGCGCAGTGACCTCATCTCGCGGATCTCGTCCGCGAGCTTGGCCGCACGCCGGTGGGCCGCGGCGAGGATCTTCTCGCCCTTGATCTCGGCCTCGCAGACGATGACTTCGGCCTCCTTCACGGCTGTTCGCTTCAGGTCCTCGCTGAGCTTCTGGGCGCTCGTGAGGGTCTCCTGGAGCAGGTTCTCGTTCGCGGCGAGGTCCGTAACGCGCACCTCGAGCCGGATCCCCTGTTCACGCAGACTCTCGGATTCACGCAGCAGGTCCTCGTAGTCCTCCGCAACCATCTGGAGGAAGGCGTCGACCTCTTCGCGATCGTAACCGGAGAGGCGTCTTCGGAAGGGATGGTTGCGGATGTCGAGCGGTGTGATGCGCATGGCTTCCTCGGGGCGAATTCTCGCCTGCGCAAGTAATCGACCGAACCGGCCGAGATCTTTAGCGTCTCGCGATTCGCCCCTTACTCCGCGAGTTCGCGGGCGCGGCGGGTGGCGGCGTCGACGGCTGCGAAGACCGCTTCCGGGAAGCCCTCGGCCTCGAGCCGGGCCAGTCCCGCCAGCGTGGTTCCGCCGGGAGAGCTGACCTTTTCGCGCAGTCGCGCGGGTGAATCTTCGCTTTCGAGCGCGAGCTTGGCCGCCCCGAACACCGTCTGGGTGGCGAGCCGCGCGGCTGCATCGGCGGGCAGGCCGACGCGCTCGCCCGCGGTCGTGAGGGCTTCGAGGAAGCGGAACAAGTAGGCGGGGCCACTGCCCGAGAGCCCGGTGACCGGGTCGAGCAGTTCTTCGCGCGGGGCCTCCCAGTGAATACCGACGCTGTCGAACAGCGCGGCGGCGGCTGCGATGTCGTCGCGGGTCGCTGCGTGGTTGCCGCAGATTGCGGTGGCGCCTGCTCGCACGAGTGCGGGGATGTTGGGCATCGCACGCACGATGCGGGCGCCGGAGGGCAGGGCGCCTTCGAGCTTCGCGATCGGGGTTCCCGCTGCGATCGAGATCCAGAGCGATGCGAGCAGGTCGGCTGGGTCGGATTCTCGCAGTGCGAGGAGCACCGGTTCGATCATCGCGGGTTTCACCGCGAGCACGACGATATCGCTGGTTCGAGCGATATCGTCGTTCGATTCCGAGCTTCGAACGCCGAGCGTCGCTTCGAGGGTGTTGCGGCGTTCGGCCGCAACGTCCGAGACCTGGATGCTCGCGGGCGCGACGCCGGCTGCGATGAGGCCCCCGGCGAGGGCCTCCGCCATCGCGCCGCCCCCGATGAAGCCGATTCGTTTGTCCGTTAGCGACATCTCATCTCGCTCCGAAGATTGCGGTTCCCACGCGCACCATCGTAGCCCCTTCCTCGATCGCGACTTCGAAGTCGCCCGACATCCCCATCGAAAGCTCGCAGAGGCCCGCACCGCCCGGTTCCGCTCGGAGGGCATCGCGCAGCGTGCGCAGCCGTGCAAAGGCGGGGCGTGCAGCCTCGGGGCTTTCGGCCGGCGCCGGGATGGCCATCAGGCCGCGGATTCGAAGCTGTGGCCAGTCGGCGGCGGCCACGAGCAGCGCGGGGAGTGCGTCGGGAGCGACGCCTCCCTTGCTCTTCTCGCCGGAGAGGTCGACCTGGAGCAGCACCTCGAGCGAGCGCCCCGCGCTTGCGGCGCGTCGGTTCAACTCGTGCCCGAGGCGCTCGCGGTCGACGGTCTGGACCCAGTCGAAATCGCTCGCAACGGCGCCGGCCTTGTTGCGCTGAAGTTGGCCAATGAAGTGCCAATTCGGGCACTTCTGGCCGCTGGTCTCGAGTATCGCTCGAACCTCGGAGAGTTTCGCGCGGGCTTCCTGGACGTAGTTCTCGGCAACGTCGTGAAGCCCCGCCCGTACCGCGGCCACGACCCGATCGGCGGGCATCCGTTTCGCGACGCCGATCAGGCGAACGGATTCGGGCGCGCGCCCGGCGCGCTCTGCCGCGGCCGTGATGCGGGCGCGGATCTCGCCGATGCGGCCCGCGATCTCGTCGTCGATGCTCACGGGCCCTGGGGCTCCCGCCTGGTCTCGCCGAGCAGCTCGAGCGTTTCATCGAGTGGCAAACCGATGACATTGCTCTCGCTGCCCTCGACGCGCTCGACGAAATGCCTGCCGCCGCCTTGGAGCGCGTAGGCGCCGGCCTTGTCGAGTGACTCGCCGGTCGCGACGTAGTCTCGCAGTTCTTCGGGGCTGGCCGCCCGCATGTGCACACGCGACGTGACGGCCCGGGCTTCGATTTCGAGCGTGTCGCTGGGAACGAGAGCGATCGCGGTGACGACCTCGTGGCTGCGCCCGGTCAAGCGCGCGAGCATTTCCCGTGCATGGCGGGGATTGCGCGGTTTGCCGAGGATCGAATCGCCCAGGACCACGATCGTGTCGGCGCCGAGGACCCTCCGCGCCGGCTCCGGGCCGACTCGCTCGGCCACCGCTCGGGCCTTTTCGGCCGCCAGCCGCGACGCGAACGCGACCGGTCGCTCGTCGCGCCGACGCTCCTCGGCGATGTCTGCGGGGATCACTTCGAACGCAATTCCGGCACCGTCGAGCAGGTCGCGGCGACGCGGTGAGGCGCTGGCGAGGATCAGCGGCGGATCATCCATGCATAGCGGGTACCGACTGGCCCGCGAGGCGTCAAGCGGACGGGCGCGACCGGAGGCCGGATCGGGTAGTCTGGATGCGATGGGACGTGTCGTCACACCGCACTTGGTCATCGAGCCGGTGTTCGCGCTCCTTGCGGTGTTCTTCGTCGTCGGCTGTGCGAGCAATCTCGTGCGCACCGAGACGGGCTATCGCAATCCGCGCCACGGCTATTCGATCGGAGCGCCGGGTGGGCTGGGTGAGCCGTGGGAACGCATCGAGATCGAGGGTGCCTGGGTCGCCTTCCGACGGCGGGGGCCCGAGACGATGAGCTTGCAATCACGCTGCGGCAAGCCGGTCGCGCACCCGGCCATCATGGCGCGGAATCTGGTGGTCGGCATCGGCGAGCGCGAACTCCTCCAGGCCGGGCCGGTGATCGTTGCCGGGACGAACGCCTGGATCCAGACCTTCGAAACCCGGCCCGGGGATGCGACCATCCGCGTGACGACCGTGACGGCGGTGATCGATGATTGCGCCTTCGACTGGACGTTGGTCACCCTGGGTGAATCGCCGAGCGCGAATCACGCGTTCGAGGCCTGGTGGGGCACATTCGCGCTCGACCCCGATCCCGTTCCGGAGGGGGGGCGGCGATGAGTTCCGCGTTCCTCGAATCGCGCACCGAGCACCGGGTCGAGCACCTGGGCGATCGGGTGCTTCAGGTGGTCGAAGTCTGCGGGCGCTTCGCACGGCTCGTGGGTGCGACCACACGCGCGGCATTTCGTGCGCGGCTGCCCGTTCGTGAGGTGGTGCGACAGCTGGAGGCCATCGGGGTCCGCTCGCTCACGATCGTGGTGCTGACGGCGCTCTTCACCGGCATGGTGCTCGCGCTCCAAACCGGTATCGCGCTCGCGCGTTTCGGTGCCAAGCCCTACGTCGGCAGTGTGATCGGTCTGTCGCTCGCGCGCGAGCTGGGCCCGGTGCTCACCGCGCTGATGGTCGGAGGGCGGGTCGGCGCGGGAATCACGGCCGAGATCGGCTCGATGCAGGTGACCGAGCAGGTCGATGCGATCCGCTCGATGGGGGCGGACCCGGTCCAGAAGCTGGTGCTGCCGCGTGCGGTGGCCGCGACGCTCGCGCTGCCGCTTCTCACCGTGTTTGCGAACGTTCTCGGCGTGCTCGGTGGCCTCGCGATTGCGAACGCGCAATTCCACATCGCCCCGAATTTCTACCTCCAGACGATCTTCGATGCGGTGACGCTCCAGGACGTGATGTCCGGGCTCGCCAAGACTTTCGTGTTCGGTTGGATCATCGCCATGGTGGCGTGCTTCAATGGGCTCCGTACCTCCGGTGGAACCGTGGGGGTGGGACGCGCGACGACCCGCACCGTGGTGACGGCCTCCGTCGCGATCCTGATCTCGGACTTCTTCCTGACGCAGCTGATGCTGGTGCTATGACGGCGGATCCGATCCTGGATCTGCGCGGCGTCCACAAAGCGTTCGGTCGCAACCGGGTACTCCGCGGCGTCGACCTCGCGATTCGCCCCGGCGAGACCTTCACGATCCTCGGTGGGTCGGGCAGCGGCAAGTCGGTCTGCCTGAAACACATGATCGGGCTCATGAAGCCCGATCGCGGGCAGATCTTCGCGTTCGGCGAAGACGTCACGTCGGCTTCGGAACGCGAGCTGGTGGGGGTGCGGAAGAACGCCTCGATGATCTTCCAGAGCGCCGCGTTGTTCGATTCGTTGAGCGTCTACGAGAACATCGCCTACCCGCTGCGAGAGCACCGCGACTGGGACGAGGACCGCATCTCGGCACGTGTCGGCGAGTGCCTCGAAGCGGTCGGGCTCGATGGCGTCGAGAAGGTCATGCCTGCGGAGCTCTCGGGCGGCATGCGCAAGCGCGTCGGAGTGGCCCGAGGGATCGCGCTCGAGCCCGCCGCGATTCTCTATGACGAGCCCACCACGGGCCTCGACCCCGCGAATCAGCGCCGGATCGGCGAGCTGATCCGCTCGCTCCAGCAGCGTCTCGGGGTGACCTCGGTCATCGTCACCCACGAGCTCGAACTGTGCTTTGCGATCTCGGATCGAGTGGCGCTGCTGAAGCGCGGTAGAATTGCGGCCATGGGAAGCGCAACGGAGATTCACGAGTCCGAGAACCCCGACGTCGTCGCGTTCCTCGCGGGGGTCCACCAGCAGACGGACGACGAAGCCGTCGTGACCGGGGAGGAGGACGGCGATGGAACGTGAACGCCGTCTCAGCCTGGTCGTCGGCGCATTCTTCCTGATGGCCCTGATGGGTTTCGCGGTGATCGTGCTGTCGCTGTCTACCCGCACCGGGGTGTGGGAAGAGCACTACGAACTGGTCGCCCGCTTCGGCGATGTACAGGGCTTGATTGCGAGCGCGCCGGTCCGCCTGGCCGGCATGCGCGTCGGCCAGGTGAAGCGCGTGAGTTTCGACATCAGCAACCCGGATCGGCCGGGGCTGCTGGTCTCGATGCAGATCAACGAGTCGGTGCGAACGCGAATTCGCTCGGATTCGATCGCGAGCATCGGCGCGGCCGGCTTGCTCGGCGACCGCGTCGTCGACGTGTCGCTCGGAACCTTGAACGGGGAGCCGCTCGAACCCGGCAGCGAGATTCCCTCCGTCGACCCGCTCGACATCTACGTCACGATCGACAAGGGTGCTCGCGCTCTCGACAACGTCGCGACGCTGGCGGCGAATCTGAACGATCTCGTCGAGGCCTTCGACCGGGATGGGGGCGGCAAGCGGCTCGCCGAGTCGGTGGGCGCGGTGGGGGACCTGATCGGTGATGTGCGCACGGGAGACGGTCTGCTCCATACGTTGATCTACGAGTCTTATGCGGGCAGCGCAGTTGGGAATCTCGAGGGTTCGCTGGCCGCAATGAACGGGATTCTCGATGAGGTCGCGACCGGAAACGGCCTGATGCACTCGCTGATCTACGACGACAAGACCGAGCAGGAGGTGGTCGTCGAAGCGCTCGAGGCGGGTGCGCGATTGAACAGCATCCTGGCGAAGATCGACCGCGGCGAGGGCACGTTGGGCTTGATCCTGAACGATCCAACCCTCTACGAGGAATTGAAGATCCTCGTCGGCGGAGCGAATCGCAGCGGCGTGATTCGGACCATGATCCGATTGATGTCGGACGACGATGATTGATTCCAGTGGCTACCGAATCGAAACGCTGCTGGACCCTCGAGACCGCCCGCGCCATGCTCGCCGATGTTCGCGACCGGACCGCCACGGCGGTGGAAGAGGTCGATGCCTTGATCGCGCGCCGCGATGTGTTGGCCGAAGGTGATCCGGGGCGGCCGGACCTCGACGCGAAGCTCGAGGCGGCGATCAGTCGCTGGCTGCGCGGCATGGAGGCGCTCGGCCTCGAGGTGAAGGGGCTGTGGCTCGTCGATTTCGACAACGGCAGTGGCTATTTGTGCTGGAAGTGGCCCGAAGAGAAGCTCGAATTCTTTCACGGCTATGACGAAGGCTTCCAAGGGCGCACGCGGATTCAGTAATTTCAGACTCGATCGCAGCGAAGCCCGCGCACGTCCTTTACACCCAAGAATGCGCCGGATGGAAACCGACGCGAAGCAGCAGCGTCCGCGTTTCCGAGCCCGACACGGCCGCTGTGCGAACGGAGCCTATTTGCCATATCCCCCGGGCGATTCTTATTGAATGGCATGCCGTCGGAAGTGGTTGTGACAAGCCACGCACGTCGTCACCATCCCCCCGTAGTGTGCAGCCGCGGCTTCGCGGAGGTCATTCGTCTCCAGCACTTTCCCGTTCGCCTCGTCTTGTTTGATGAGCAGCTCGATGATCGACTTCAGGTCACGGGCGTGGCCTTGCAGGCCGTAGGCGTAGCCGATGAATTGCTCCCGATACTCTTTCGCGCTATCGGGGACCGAATGCATGAGATAGGCGGCGTGGTCAGCGATGATGGCGATCTGATCTGGCGCAGCAGCATAGTTCGACGTCATCAGGCTGGTGAGGACGATCTGCATCCCCGCGAAATTTTCGCTCATTTTCTGCTTGGTCGATGTCTCTTGTGCGGCGGCGAAGCCCGATGCGCCCAAGATCACCGTGGCGATGACCCCCAGGACGACTGCGGTGAATTGTCCTCGCATTATGAAAGCCTCCTTGGTTGGAGAATCGTTTCTACACCAAATGACGCTGTTCACGGATGCGGTCGTGTCAACCGCAGCGCGAGCAGATTCACGGGGTGTCAAGGCTTTCCTGGAATCGCCCCTCAGGGGCCGTGTCGGGTGCCCGATGGAAGGCAGCGATCAGAAATAGCAACTTCGCAGCATGGCCAACCATTCAGTCGCAGTGACGGTCATGCACGAGAGCGCGAGAGTCGCAGCTGCGCGGGTTCGCGCACTCATTCAAAGCCCGTTCAGGCGTAGACCGCCCGGGTGATCCAGTCGGCAACGAGCGCCGGCTTCTC
>CAXMSF010000142.1:0-5298 GCA_964196055.1 uncultured Gammaproteobacteria bacterium
CGCGCGAGCGGCAGCCGCACGCGTCGGTGAGGCCAGGCTCGATCGCGCCCCCCCTGCGCGCGCAGCGTGGGCCCCGCAAAGAACTCGTAGGCGCACAAGCAGCTCACCGGATTGCCGGGCAGCAGGAAGACGAAGCGCCCGTCGATTCGCCCGACGCCGGCCGGGCTCGAGGGCCGCATCGAAACGCCGTGGAAGTCGAGCTCGCCGAGTTCGGCTACGAGGCGCGGTGCGTGGTCTTCGGTGCCGACCGAGCTGCCGCCCGAAACCAGCACGACATCCGCGTCGGCTGCCGCGAGCGCGGCGCGCACCCGCTCGGGGTCGTCGGGCAGGATCTCGAAGGGAAGCACCTCGGCACCATCGCGCTCCGCGAGCGCGCGCAGCACCACCGAATTGCTGTCGACGATTCGCGGGCCCTCGGGGCGACTTCCCGCGGGCAGCAGCTCGTCGCCCGTGATCACGAGCCGAACGCGCGGCCTGCGCACGCAGGTCGGCTTCGCCACGCCGATCGACGCCAGCAGACCTGCATCCTGGGGTCGCAGCCTCCGGCCCGCGCGCAGCACCGTCTCGCCACGGCGAATGTCCTCCCCGATCGCGCCCACGTGCTTCTTCGGCGCCACCGCATCCGACACCTCGACCCGGCCGCCCTGCTCGCTGCAGACCTCGGCCATCACCACCGCATCGGCACCGCTCGGCAATGGCGCACCAGTCATGATCCGAACCGCCGATCCGCGTTCGAGCGTGCCGGCGTACGGCGCTCCCGGAAGCGACTGTCCGACGATCTCGAACTCGATCGGCGCGTATGCGGACGCGCCGAAGGTCTCTTCGCCCTTCACCGCATAGCCGTCCATCGCGGAGCGCGCAAAGCCCGGCACATCGACTTCGGCCGCGACGTCCACCGCGAGCACCCGACCGACGCATTCGCCGAGCGCGACGGGCTCGGCGGCGAGGGCCCGCACCCGATCGCACAGGAAGGCCTCCACCTCCTCGACGTCGGTGCGCTCGGCAAAGCCCTTCATGCGAACGTCGCGCATATTGCTTCCGGAAAAGCGCGACGGGCAGGAAGGCCACGTCCCCCCGCCCGTCAGTAGGTGTCTCGGCTCAGTGGAACGTGCGAATCAACCCGCTGCCGGCGTGGTGTAGAGTTCCTCACGCGCACCCGGGCGTTCGTACACCCGATCGACGAGTTCCTGCGATACGTCCCACACGAGGTTTGCGGGGCCGATCGGGTCGTCCTTGATGCACTGTGGCATCGGGTCGTCCTTCGTCCAGCCCGCACGTCGGTTGAACTCCCACTCATCCGCGAGGACCTGCCAGGCCTGTTCGCCGATTTGCTCGCGCGAGATCTCATCGCCGTAGAGCGCGGTGTAGAACTGGCGGATCAGGTCGAGCGTCGGTTGAATGAACTGACAGAAGCCCGACGAGTCGCAGACGGCGTTCACCATCTGGACTTCCTGTGACTTCTGCACCCACTCCTCTTCGGGCAGGCCGGGGTTCACGATCAGCCCGGCGGTGTGGTCGCCGCCCATCGGGCCGGCCGCATAGGTGAGGCCCGTCGCCTTGAGGGGCCGCGGGTCCCACGCGGGCAACGCCTGGCCGCGCACCGTCGGCACACGGTGGTGCTTGGTGAGCGCGCCCGTGGCGTCGGCGCCGTTCCCGATCGCGCTGCCGACCTCGCTGTTCGCGAGGATTTCGTCGAAGAGCTTCTTTGCGCCTTCGGCGTCGCCCCATTCGAGCTTGCCCGCGTCCATGTAGATCGAGATCGCCGCACCGGTCTCGATGGTGTCGAGGCCGATTTCGTCGCACAGTCGATCGAGGTCGGCGACGTCCTCCCAGCTCTGGATCGCACAGCTCGAACCGAGCAATGTCAGCGTCTCGAACTCGAGCGCCGATGTCTTGTAGTTGCCGTCGGCGTCGTGAACGATATTGCTGCATTGCACGATGCAACCCGTGAGGCAATTGTGCATGCCCCCGCCGCGGGTCTCGAAACTCTCGATGATGTTCATGCCATCGAGGGTTTGGATGTCGGGCGACTGACCTTCGGTTCGATTCTTGTACGGGAAGGTGTTCAACATGTTCGCCACGGTGGCGATCGTCGACGTGCCGGTCTTGAACATCTGCGGCCCGGCCAGATATTCCTTCGAATATGACTTGACCAGTGCAGTGAAGGCCTTCTTGTCGGCCGGTTGCCGCGCCTTCGCGTTGCCGGGCTCGATCGAAACGTACTTGAGGCCCTTGCTCCCCATTACCGCGCCCAGTCCGCCACGCGCCGCATGGCGTGCCGGTCGGCGGGCGTCCTGGTCGGTGCACGCGACCGAAGCTCCCTTCATCTCGAGTTCACCCGCGGGCCCGATCGAGATGAACGAGGCGTCCGCACTGTAGCTCTGCGCGAGGTAGTCGATCAGCGCGTAGTTGGTCTTCATCTTCGCGCCCGCGTTCTCGACGATCTCTGCCCCGTCGGCGGTCACGTCGAGCCCGTAGGTCTTCTCCGAGTCGGACGGCTTGCCCGTGACCACGATCGCGCGGTAGCCGAGCTTCATCAGGTGCTGGCCGGGCTCGCCGCCCGCATTCGCTTCCTTGATGCCGTTCGTGAGCGGGCTCTTGCCGCCGATCGAGATCCGGCCCGAGGTCGGTGCCGCGGTTCCGCCGAGCACGCCGGGCGCCATCACGAGCACGTTGCCGTCGCCGAGCGGATCGCATTCGGGATCGCACTCCGCGAGCAGGATCTTGGCCGACAGCCCACGACCACCGAGGAGTTTCCAATCGTCCGGAAAGGGTTCGATATTCACCGTCTGGTTGGTCATGTCGACCCGGATGAGTCGATCGCCGCTCGGTCCGCTCATGGAATCCTCCTTCGGTCAGGCACCCGGAATCGGGGCCGGGATCATAACAGAGCCGCTATCTGCGCGAGGGCTACCCCCCGGCGATCGCAGCCAGAACCTCGACTTCGTCGTCGGCGCCGACGCTCGTGTCGGCCTCGCCGCGGCCGATTTCTTCACCGTTGATGAAGAGCGTGACGAAGGACTGAAGCTCGCCCGACGGGTCGAAGACCAGCTCGGCGAAACCCGGGTACTCGGCCTCGACGGCTTCGATACAGGCGCGGACGCTTCCCCCCACGACGACGATCGCGGCCCTGCCCTGCGTGGGGCCGCGATACGGCGCGGGAATCTTGACTCGGGGCATGCTGCTTCCTTCCATCGGCGGGCACTGCGGCGCCCGCCGAACAATGTAGCGACCGCTAACGACGGACGGGGTTCGCGCCCAGGTCGCGGCCGCGAAACGGCGCCGTGACCGCGACCTTGACTCGGGTGCCCGCCGCGAGCGCTTCATCGGTGCCGATGCGGTTGATCGCAGCGGTCAGCTTCGGTGACCAGGTGTTCCCGCTCCGGCGCGACAGCTGAGTCAGGTTCTCCCCGGCCGTACTCGTGACGAAGCGCAGACGCTCCTCCCGGATCTGCGCACGCTCGCGGTCGCGGAGAGGCTGCAGGCTACGCGCGACGTTCCGCATCGCGACCTCGGCCGCCTCCGTGCCGTCGGGCGGTGAAGCAGCGACCAGCCGAAGCACCCCGGTCGCGAGCGTGAACCAATGGAACTCGAGCCGAACGCGCCCAGCCGGCGTATCGGCGATCGCGATTGCACGGTACGCGGGCAAGCCAGCCGAGCGCAGCCCTTCTCGGCTCTCGACCCGAACCTGCATCCTCGCGGCGAACTCCTCGAGAAAGATCCGGCCGGCTTCGTCGGGTGGGCCGGGCGGCCCCTGCCGCTCGAGCACGACCTGAGCGTGTCCGTCCGATGAAAGCGCGCCGACCGCACGTCGCGAGTGCAGCCGTTTCCAACCACGGGGCAGTCGCAAGGTGTAGCCGAGGTCGTGGTGGACGAATCGGTTGCCCTCGAAGATCCCGTCGGCGGGGTTCAGGCCAACCAGCAGGCCCTCGAGCCAGTCCATCGGCCTCGTTCCGGCACCCGCCGTCGCGTGAGACTTCGCGAGCGCCTCGGCGCGTGCCCTCGCGCGAGCGACGCGCTCGTGCGAGGAGGGGTGGCGGTCGAAGAAATCGGGCATCGACGCGGCCCGCACGCGCCGCACTCCATCGAGCCCGCGGAACGCAGCGACGAGCGCCGAGGCATCGAAGCCCGCAGCCGCGGCATTCTGCTGGCCGAGTGCGTCCGCATCGGACTCGCTATCGGCCGCGAAACGACCGATCAATGTCGCGCCTGCGGCGAAGCGGGCCGGCCCGCGCTTGCCGACGGCGGCCTGCATCATCGCGGAGCCGATACCGAGCGCTGCGAGCCCCGACGCAGCCACCGGCAGATCCCCGATTTCGCCGTGCGCGAGTTCGTGGGCGATCAAGTTCGCGAGTTCCGCTTCGTTCGCCATCGATACGAGCAAGCCACGCGTGACGAAGACGTAATCGCCCGAAACGCTGAAGACACTCGCATCCGGTTGGTCGACCACGTGAAACGAAGGATCGAGCATGCGAGCGGAAGCCGAACGCGCGACCGATCGCCCGATCCGAGCGACCTGCGCGGTGAGCGATGCGTCATCCACCAGGCCGAGTTCCGCGCGTACCTTGGCGAGTACGGGCGCCTCGCCCTCCGCTCCGGCGCTCGCACCGAAGATCGACCGCGCGGAATCCCGTTGGGCATCGCCCGCGCAGCCGATCGCCAGCAGGCCAATGACCCACCACGCAATCGATCGCGGGAGCCGCTGCTGCGCTTCGGCGCAGCCTGTGCGCCGATTCTCGCAGGATTCGAAGCGCCGAGGCGGCGGGGGGCCCTCGGGCCTCTGACGGAGCAGGCCGATGAGGGGCGGAGCAGCCATTCGACCGCAGCGATTACTCGACACGCGAAGCGCGCGAACGTTGCGGCCGGAAGCTCTCGAGGAGACTCGGGATCGGGCCGGTTTTCCGGATCGTCCTCCAGAATGGAGGCGGGCCTCACCGGACGTGTCACCCGAAAGACGTTCCTCTCGGACTCCGCTCATATTTTGGAAGCTCCCGGGTCCGAGAAAGCTCCCCGCGCCGAGATCCGCCGCGTCACGGACGACCTAGTCTCGTGCGACGTTGCGAATCTGTCTGCTCGCTCTCACCGACGCTTGATTGCGTACGCTTCGGGCGGCGATTCGTCCGGGCCGATGAGAGCGAGACCTCGGTCTCCCTGTCGCCGCAGATCCGCGCACTGAATTCATTCTACGTCGCGAATCGAAGTCACTCAATCGGAATTTTTATGTAGTGGACCGGAAAATTTCTCCGGTGTTCGAAGAAGGACCCAACGCGCCCACAGCTTGTGATCTAGACGATCTCC
>CAXMSF010000143.1:0-1848 GCA_964196055.1 uncultured Gammaproteobacteria bacterium
GCGTCGCGGTCACGCTGCGCGTCGTCGCCGGCTGGCTCCCCGATCGGGTCGGCGCGAAGCGCGTCCTCTACCCCGCGCTCGCTACCCTCGCCGTGGGATTCCTGCTGCTCGCCTTCGCGAGCGACGGCCGCGACGTGCTGGTCGCGGGAGCGCTCTGCGGCGCCGGGCACGGTTACACCTTCCCGCTGCTCTTCGGCATGGTGGTGAGCCGCGCTCGCACGGCGGACCGGGGCAGCGCGATGGCGATCTACACCGCGCTCTTCGATGTAGGCGTGCTGATCGGCGGGCCGCTGCTCGGTTTCGTGATCGAAATTCGGGGTTACACCGAAATGTTCATCACGGCAGCAGCACTGGTAACGATCGGCACGGCGGTGTTCGCCGCCGCCGACCGCGGACGCTCCTGAGCCGCCCGGTGAGACCCAGCCGGAACGCTCGAGACTATTTCTTCGGCGGCTTCGCCGAGGGCTCGGGCTTGAGCTTGGGCACGACCTGAACGTGGCTCTCGACGCGTTGGACGCCGGGGGTCTCGCGCGCCACCAGAGCGGCCCGATCGCGAAGCTTGGCGTCGGGAACATTGCCGGAGAGCGTCACCAGGCCATTGTTTACGTGAGCCGCGATCGCGACACTCGCGAGATCGCCGTCTTCGAGCAGCCGCTTCTGAACGGCGCGGAACAACACCTCGTCGGTCGCGCTGCGGTCGACCTTGGCCTCGCGCTTCGCGAGCTCCTCCTCGATCTTGCGGAGCGCGGCGCGCGCCTCGACCAGCTTGGCCTGTGCCTGCTTTACCTCCGCTTCGCGTTGCTTCACCTTTTCGGCCGCGATCTCTACCTCGCTGCGTGTCTCGTCGGCCGCCTTGCTCGCACGCTCGAGGTCGACCTCGGGATCCGAAGCACCGCAGCCGAGCAACAGCGCCCCGGCGGAAATCGCCGCCACGAAAGAAATGATCTTCATCGGAATACCTCCTTCAATAGTGCCGTGCTTCTCGCCGCAGGGTCTTCGCGAATCCTGCGTTCCTCGTCTCCGAGAACACGGAACAGCCCATCGAGCGCCCCGTTCGTCACGTACGACTCGAAGTTCAGCACGGGCGGCTTCGTGAACGGGAGCGCAGCATAGCGATCGACGAGGGAGTTGTACTGATCGACCAGCCCGATTCCCCGCATTTGTTCCGCGACGATCGGCTCGAATCGTTCGCCGAGCGGCTCGCGTGTGGTTCGCTCGAAGAACTCGGTCGCCGCGGTATCACCGCCGGAGAGGATCGCCTGCGCGTCGGAAATCGTCAGCTGTCGAATTCCCTGCACGAAGACGTCCGTCGCCTCGGCCGAAGCCTTCTCGGCGGCGTGATTCATCGCAAGCTCGAGTTCATCGACCTTCGCGCCGAGGCCGATTGCGCGTAGACCGGTCGCCATCGTTTCGAGCGAATCCGGCAATCCGATTCGGATCGCGGGATTGCCCGAGAACCCGCCGGAGCGGGAAGTCTGCGAGACCGTGCGCTCGGTCCCCACTTCGAGTGCCTGCTTCAGGCCGGCGACGAGACGCGCCTGTCCCGTTAAGCCGGTGTCCCCGAACAGGCCCTCGACGCCTTCGAACGTGGGTCCGCCCGCGCAACCCACCCAAGCCGTGGCCAGGAAGGCAGCGCAGGCGGCCCATAGTGATGCATTTCGCCGGCTCAAGGAGTTGTGAAACCCCTATTCCGTCGCCGAGCCGCCGAGCGCGCCGCCCGTCAGACCTTTGACGGCCGAGCCCGCCTCGTCGGTCGCACTTCCGACTGCGGCATCCGCCGCCGCAGTCGCGCTCTCCGACTTCGCGGTCGCCAGTGCTGTCTGGACCGCCTCGTTGTCGGGGTCGATC
>CAXMSF010000144.1:0-3211 GCA_964196055.1 uncultured Gammaproteobacteria bacterium
CGTGGGTCGGTGAAATCCGCACGTATGCGCAGAGCTACTCCCAGCCGGTGGTGATGGGGCAGGTCATGTCTGCCAACGACGGTTTCTCGAGTTTCTGGTCCGGTGGCTCCGATCCGACGAGCCCGCCTGACTCGGTGCTTCGCCTGGGCAAGCACGTGGGCCAGGACACCGACCAGACTCGTGCAAACGAGACCGTCGGCTACCTGGTGGTCGAGGCAGGCGCGGGCCGCCTCGCTGCGCAACCCTTCGTAGCCGGAATCAGCTATGAGCCGGTGCACAGTGTTACAGAGGCGCCGCCCAGCAGGATATGGCTTTCGGAATTCATCGAGTGGATCGAAGCCGGCGTCGTGAGTCAGAGTGGGATGAAGGGCACCAGCGGAAGTTGGGGCCTGCTGCGCGCTCCGATGGACCCCGGGAGCGAGTGGCTCGAGGTAGCCACCGACGAGGATCAGATCGCCGATTCGGATCGCGGTGAGGCCCTCGAAGATCTGGCCTACCTGGCCTTCGCATCATCTCCCGCGGGCATGTTCTGGGAAGAAGGCAGCGACGCGACTGCACTGCCACCGGGAAATTCGAGGAGTGGCGCGCTGCTGACGGCGGTGCTGGGTTCATTCCAGACCGCGGATGATGTGGATCTCTACCGGCTGACGATCTCTGACCCGCTGAATTTCTCGGCCGCAACGCTGGGACCAGAGGATGCCTCGCTCTTCCTCTTCCAGGTGACGGGGGATGGCATCGCGGCCAACAGCGATGATGGCGGGGCTTCGAATCAGGCCGTGCTCAGCGCGGGAGACCCTCTGATCATGCTGCTCGCACCGGGCCATTACACGCTGGGCATCTCCCAGAATGGTGTCGTGCCCACTACGGCGGGCACTCCCCTCTTCGCGACCGACCTCTCCGGTGCAGCGCATGCTCCGCAGCAGGCAGGATCCGTGGACGGCTGGAGTGGCTCGTCGAGCGGTCAGCCGGGAAGCTATGCAATCAACCTCTCGGGGGCTCAATTCACCGAGGTGATTACGCTGCCCGAACCGAGCGCAGCGACCCTGTTGATCAGCGGCAGCCTGGGCCTCGCCTGCCTGAACCGGTTGCGCTCACGCAGGCAGGTGAAGAAGATCCGCGGAAGGAAGTGAAAGCGCACACCGAAGCCGTCGCGCACGGTGCGCACTCGACACGTGGGCGATTGAAACTCAGCGACTCTCGTATCCGCGGCGACTGGCGCCGCTGTCGAGGTCAGCCGTTACGCGCTGGCGAACCTGCTCCGTAATGAGCACCCGGGGCCTGCTGGCGGCCGAGGGCTCCTCCGCGAGCTGCGCGCCCGGAGTCAAGTAGCCCGCCGACGGCTCCTCGCGCTGGCCGCCGGACTCGATGGGCGCAAAGGCGCCGCTCACGACCTGATCGACCCCCTCGGTGTAGATGCTCATTCCGATGTACATCGAAATGAGCAGCAGGATGAGTCCGAACATCTTGGACATAGCGCGCCTCCTTTTCCCTGAAGGTCTTATCGGATACCCGCAGCACGCTCTTAGCCTGCGACCGAGACCCGGATACCCGACTTGCCTTCAGGGCTGCGCGGCGGGTGATACGCAGCTTGTCCCAGTCCCTTCGTGAGATGGCACGATTGGAGGCCATCACGCTGCGACACATGGAGAAATGCTGGCTGGTGCCGGATCCCATACCCTCGTTCCATGGATCTCGCCTCAGTCGACGAAGTACTCCGGACCACACGATCGGTTCGCCGCCGCATCGATTTCGAACGCTCGGTCCCACCCGAATTGCTCGAGGAATGCATCGAGATCGCGACCCAGGCCCCGGTTGGGATCGGCGGCGAGAACTGGCGCTTCCTGGTTCTCACGGATGCCCTACCGAAGGCCGCAGTCGCCGAACTCTATCGCCGTGCGCTCGATCGCTTCGAGAGTGCAGCGGGTATCAGGGCGAAGCCCGCACAGCAGGCTCTGGCGAAGCGCCTGCACGAAATTCCCGCCCTGATCCTGGTATGCGCCGAAGGTCTTCCGGCGGCTGAATCGATCCCGATGCAAGTGGGCTTCTACGGCTCGATCCTGCCGGCCGCATGGTCACTCATGCTCGCTTTGCGCGCGCGCGGGCTCGGCTCGACCTGGACCTCGCTGCATCTGCTGTACGCCGACGAGACTGCGCGGCGACTCGGAATTCCGGACGGCGTGACCCAGACCGTGCTGCTACCGGTCGGCTACACCAAAGATGCCGTACTGAATCCGGCCACACGCAAACCGCCGCACGAGGTCATCTACTGGAACGGCTGGGGGAACACGCAGCAGCACGGCCGAGAACCACAAGACTGACGCACTCCGGCCGGGATCAGGCCCGAGCTTCGCATTTCAGTTGACGGACTCGCGACGCATCTTCTCCGCCCACCGCCCAAGCAGCGAGCGCATCACCGAGTCCTCCTGGATCCCTCCCACGGGCCAGCCGCCGAGCATGAAGGTCGGCACGCCCGTCACCTGCTCGGCGCTCGCTGCGAGGCTCACGCGCTCGAGTTCCGCGAGCCGCTCGACATCACCGGCCGCATCGATCTCGAAGCCGAGATCGCGTGCGAGAGAAGCCAGAACCTCGGCATCCTCGATACAGCGCCCCTCCTCGTGAATCGCCGAATAGACACGCTCGCGCCAGGCCGGCTCGCGGTCGCTGCCCGCGAACGCGAGCGCGAGTGCATTCGCCGCGCGCGAATCCACGAAGTAAACGGGCATCCGGATCGAAACAGACAGCTCACGCGCGACCCGCAGCACATTGGCGCGCCGGCCCTCGTCGACGACGGCACCGCGTTGCCAGCCCGTGATACGCGACAGGTCGAGCGGCGTCCAATCGAGCACGATATCCAACAACTCGAGGTCGATCGCCATCCGCTCCATCACGCGGTGGGCCACGTAGCCGAGGCTCGACGCGAAGTCGTGATAGACGCGAACGTGGAGCGGCTCCATTACACGAGTAGCATGCCACAAAGCGATGCCCGTGGGCGCACACTCACAGCGGGCTCGACCGCGTGATCGGCACTACACTGCGTGCTTTGCAATCCACACGGAGAACCAGCAATGAGCGTCATCGACGTCTTCAACGGGGATGCCGACGGCATCTGCGCACTGACCCAGCTGCGCAACGCCGAACCGTCCGACAGCTTGCTGGTAACCGGCGTGAAGCGCGACATCGCGCTGCTCGAGCGCGTCGAAGCAAGGGCAGG
>CAXMSF010000145.1:0-10269 GCA_964196055.1 uncultured Gammaproteobacteria bacterium
GGGCTGCGCGCAATTCGTCCAGGCAGCAGCGAGCCGCGAGCCGGTCCGTGGTGGCCTCTCAGCGGGCCGCCGCCCAGCGGGGCGTGGACTGGATGGCCGAACAGGTTCTCCGCGGCGCCGACGCCGACTACAAATTGAGCCGAAGCACCATCGAGAAGATCCGTAGCTGGTCGCGCGAACGCTCGCTGCCGATTCAGCGCCCCGGCACGCTGTCCGCCAGCCGCCGCTGAATACGCTAAATCCGCCTGTCAGTGCAGTTTTTCCTTGACTCCCCATGGGGGAAAATGCACACTAAAAGACAGCTCAGCGCACGGATAGTATTCTGATGCCATTGGACTTGCGGCCAAGGACTCACCCATGAAGAAGATCAACATCCTGCTCAGCGCACTTTTCTTCGCGGTGGCAGTCGGCCTCGCAGCGACCGCCTCGGCTTCGACGTTCACCTTCGCGAATACGGATCTGATCTCGATCCCAACGGCCGGTACGATCCCGGCTGCCGGCAAGGGCGATCCCTACCCGAGTGAGATCGTCGTCAGCGGAATCCCCGGAACCGAGGAGGTCGTCGATCTCAACGTGACGTTGAGCGGTCTTTCCCACAGCCACTCCGACGACCTCTACTTCGTCCTCGAAGGTCCGACAGGAGAGTCACTCGTGCTCTGGAACGACGCGGGCGGCAACTACGCGCTGTTCGGCGTCAGCGTCGTCTTCGACGATGGAGCAACCGGCGCGATTCCGAATTCCGGCCCCGTCATCAGCGGCTCCTATCAGGTCAGCCAGTACGGTTCGATCCCCCCGCCGGACGACACCTTTCCCGCACCGAACCCCGGCATGGGGGGTGATCTCAGCCTGTTCAATGGACTGGATCCGAACGGCACCTGGAAGCTCTACGCGTACGATGACTCATTCAGCGGGGGCGGCGGCGAACTGGTCGACGGCTGGTCGCTCACGTTCGAAACCCAGCCGATCCCGGAGCCGACGGCTGCGGTGCTGTTCGCAGTGGGGAGCTTCGTCGTCGGCGGAACGTTGCGCCGACAGCGGGCATAGCCACGCGAATTCGCCGAGCCACGAGCCCGGATCATGCCTACCTAGAGCCTCTGGGATCTTCGGATTCCAGGGGCTCGTTCTTTCATGACTCCGTCGCGGCGGGGCCGGCATCCGCGCTTGCCGGTCGACGCGCGACGGGAGTAGCCTCTGCAACCCTGCTCCGCACGATTTCCATCGCACTGATGCTGTTCGCTGTCGGGGTCGTGCCTGCCGGTTGCCTGAGTGCGCGGGCCGCAGATGGGGAATCGCGCCAACACGAGCGCCAAGCCATGGTCGAATCGCAGATCGCCGCACGCGGCATACGCAACCCGGACGTCCTCGAAGCCGTCCGCATGGTGCCCCGTCACCGCTTCGTGCCCGAATCGCTACGGGATTCCGCCTACGAAGACCGACCGCTGCCGATCGGCCACGGTCAGACCATCAGTCAGCCCTACATCGTCGCGTTGATGACCGAACTCGCAGAGGTGAAGGCCGGCGACACGGTTCTCGAGGTCGGGACCGGCTCGGGATACCAGGCCGCGGTACTCGCTCAACTGGGCGTGAAGGTCTATTCGATCGAGATCATCGAGCCCCTCGCCGAACAGGCTAGAGCCGCACTCGCCGCAACCGGCTATGGCGACCGGGTCGAGGTCCGAACCGGTGACGGCTACGCGGGCTGGCCCGAGCACGCGCCCTTCGACGCAGTCATCGTCACCGCGGCACCAGCGGTGATTCCCGAACCGCTGAAACAGCAGTTGCGGGTTGGTGGGCGACTCGTCATCCCGGTCGGACAGCCGTTCCAGCGTCTACTGCGGATCACGCGCGGCGAGACCGGCTTCGAAGAGGAGAACGTGCTGCCCGTGCGCTTCGTCCCGATGACCGGCCGCGCGCAGGGCGACTGAGGCGACTGCTCCGCCTTTCGGAGTCGCACCGCGGCCAGGTGACAGTCGGCCTCGAATCAGGGAACATCGCCCGCCCATGGCACTCACCTGCGGCATCGTTGGTCTCCCGAACGTCGGTAAGAGCACGATCTTCAACGCGCTCACGGCAGCCGGAATTCAGGCCGAAAACTATCCCTTCTGTACGATCGAGCCGAATACCGGCGTGGTCGTGGTACCCGACGATCGCCTCGCCCAGATCCAGTCGATCGTCCAATCCAAGCAGGTGATTCCGACCACCGTCGAGTTCGTCGACATCGCGGGCCTGGTCAAGGGCGCGTCGAAGGGCGAAGGACTCGGGAATCAGTTCCTCGGGAACATTCGCGAAACCAACGCGATCATCCATGTGATTCGTTGCTTCGACGACGAAAACGTGGTGCACGTCGATGGCGCCCCCGACCCGCGGCGCGATGTCGAGACGACCGAAGTCGAACTCGGCCTCTCCGACCTCGAAACGCTCGAGAAGCGAATCGACCGCATTCGCCGGGTGGCCCGGTCGGGCGACAAGAACGCGCGCGCCGAGGTCGAATTCTTCGAAGCCCTTCAGGCCCACCTGAGCGAGGGATCACCGGCTCGGACCTTCGAGGTTCCCGACGCAATACAACCGGCGTTCATGGATCTCCACCTGCTGACCGCGAAACCGATTCTCTACGTCGCGAACATCGATGAAGCTGCGCTCGTCGACGGCAATGACCACAGCCGCGCACTCGAGGCATTGGCCGAGGAGTCCGGGGCGCGGATCGTGCGAATCTGCGGCAAGGTCGAAGCCGAGCTCTCCGAACTCGCCGCCGACGAGAAGCTCGAATTCCTCGCCGACCTCGGTATCGCCGAGCCGGGTTTGAACCAACTGATTCGCAACGCCTACCTGCTGCTCGATCTGATCACCTACTTCACCGCCGGCCCGAAAGAGATCCGTGCGTGGACCATTCGGCGAGGCTGGGCGGCCCCGAAAGCCGCCGCGGAAATCCATAGCGACTTCGAGAAGCATTTCATCCGAGCCGAGGTGATCCCGTTCCAGACATTCGTCGATCTGAAAGGCGAAGCCGCCGCCAAGGCCAGGGGCGCAATGCAGGTCGAGGGCAAGGAGTACATCGTCCGCGACGGCGACGTGATGCACTTCCGCACCAGCGCATAGCCGGTCCAACGGGCGACCCCGGGCAGAGAGGAACGCCATGACCCCGAAGCTCGCGAGCGAAATCGGACTTCCGCCGGTCGACCAGGTCGCCTGGGTGGTTCACGACCTCGATCGCACGCTGGAGACCTTCAGCGCGCTCTTCGGCGAGTTCCAGACGATGGAGCACACCATCGAGGGAGCCAACTTTCGCGGTCGCAAGGCCGACGTCACGCTCAAACTGGGTTTCGGCCGTTCGGGGCCGCTCGAGATCGAGCTGATCCAGGTCGTTTCGGGGGAGAGCCCGCACAGCGAGGTGCTCGAGAAGTACGGTGAAGGAATTCATCACATCCGCTTCAAGCTCGACGATATCGACCCGCCGCTCGCCAAGCTGCGAAAGCTCGGTTTCGAGGTGATCTGGTCGCACGCGATCCCACAAGTGGGCGCGAGCTGGGCCTACCTCGAAGGTCCGCAAGAGCACGGTGGCGCACTCGTCGAGCTCTATGAACTCAACCAGCCGTCCGGCTGAGGAAAATGTTCGACGGGCACCGTGTGGCGCGGGCTACGTTAAACTGTGAATCGGTCACACAACTCAGGGGGTTCCGCCATGAGGTTCATTCAGTTCTTCCTCGTCGTCGTGCTGCTCGTCTCGCTCGGCTGCGCCTCGCCGCCGCCGCCGCCTCCTCCCCCGCCGCCGGCACCGGTCGCGCCCGCGCCCCCGCCGGCGGATCCGACCACCTTCTACGCCGTCGTCCCATTCGATTCGGGCAGCGCAACCCTGGACGATGCGGGTATCCGCGCACTCGATGATTTCGCCCGCAAGCTCAAACCATTTCCGACGCGCAGCGTAAACGTGGTGGGCTACAGCGAAGAATCGGCGGCTGATGGTGCCGACGAATGGATCTCCGAGCGACGGGCCAAGAGCGTTGCATCGTACCTGGTCGCAGTCGGGATCCCGATCGACCGCATCACGCTCCAGGGTCGTGGGCCGGCTTCACAAAGCAGCCGGGGCGGTGCGTCTGGGAACCGTGTCGTCGAGGTGAGCGTTCGCTGAGCCGCGCGCGGGGCGTCCGGGCGTGGTAACCACTGAACATGGCCGGAGCTTCGAAGCTACTCGCGGCGCACGAACTGCTCGCGCAGGTCTTCGGCCATCCTGAATTTCGGCCCGGCCAGGCCGAGGCGGTCGAGGCCGCCCTCGGCGGACGCGACTCGATCGTGTTGCTCGCGACCGGCTCCGGTAAGTCGCTCTGTTATCAGGTTCCCGCAATCGTCGCGAGCCGAGCTGGACGCGGCACCACGATCGTGATCTCGCCGCTGATCGCACTGATGCACGACCAGGTCGGATCGCTCGTGGCTCGGGGAATTCCCGCAGCGGCGCTCCACAGCGGACAGGATGACGCCGAGCAGAAGCAGGCGGTCGTGGCTTTTCTGCGCGGCGAACTCGCTCTTCTCTACGTATCCCCCGAACGCGCGGCGCAAGCGGGATTCCGCCGAATGCTCGGGCGGACACCGATCGCGCTGCTCGCGATCGACGAAGCCCATTGCGTGAGCCAATGGGGCCACGATTTTCGCCCCGACTACATGCGAATTCACGAGTTGCGCGAGATCGTCGAGACGCCCGCCATCGCACTCACTGCGACCGCGACGCCCACGGTGATGGACGAAATCGAGAATCGGCTGGCGTTGCGCGCACCCCTGATCGTGCGCTCGGGATTCGACCGGCCGAATCTAAACTTCTCGGTACAGCCATTGCGGTCCCAAGCGGCACGCGTGACGGCACTTCAAGCCGAGATTGCCGCGGCTGGACTCCAATCTGGGCGCGGGTCCGGGCGTGGCCTCGTTTACTGCAGCACCCGCAAGACCACAGAGACGGTCGCGAAAGCCCTCCGGAGTGCGGGGGTCGCGGCCGGCTACTATCACGCGGGTCGCAGCAAGCTCGCGCGGGAACGCGCACAACGAGCCTTCGAAACGCGCCGGACACGCGTTCTCGTCGCGACCAACGCCTTCGGCATGGGAATCGACCTGCCCGATATCCGCCTCATCGTGCACTTCCAGACACCGGGCAGTGTCGAAGCCTACTACCAGGAGGCCGGTCGCGCTGGGCGTGACGGCGAACCATCGCGCTGCGTGCTGTTCTTCGGCCCGGGCGACCTGGCCACCCAGCGTCGACTCCACTCGAGCGATTCGACGAATGCCGCGACCGAGGGCCGAAACGAACGGGCGCTGGTCGCGGTGGAGAAGTACGCGACCGGCGTCGAATGTCGCCAGCGCCGGCTCAGCGCGCATTTCACGGGCGCCGACGACCGGCCGTCGTGCGGACACTGCGACGTCTGCGAAGACGCCGACTCCGTGCGTGCGGCCTACGTGCGTTCCGAACCCGAAGTTCCCCGCGTTCGTGCACTCAGCGATGATGCGCGCGAATCGATCGTACGTGCCGTCGACCGGCTGAGCCGTCCGGTCGGCAAGGCCAATCTCGCCCGGGCGCTCAGAGGGAGCCGCGCGAAATCACTGGCGCGCGGTGGTCTGCTGATGCTGCCGGAGTACGGGACTCTCGCGGAGTACGACGAGGCGTCGATCGTCGCCGCGGTCGACGCGCTACTCGCCGACGGGCGCCTGCGACGGACCGGGCGCAAGTATCCGACCGTCTGGATTCCGGGCAAGCCGATTAGAGGCGCAAAGCGGGCGGAGAACACTGCGAACGGCGAAACCGCGCCCCGCAGGCCGCTCGAGCGGCGATCGAGCCGTCACGGCGGCCCGATCGCTCGGGCCCTCGACAATTACCGACGCCGTCAGGCCCGCGCACTGAAATGGAAGACCTACATGGTCTTCCAGCGCCGGGCGATCCTCGCGATCGACCGGGAAGAGCCCGATTCCCTCGACGCGCTCATGCGGATTCCGGGGCTCGGCCCCGCCAAGATCGAACGATTCGGGAACGACATCCTCGATCTCGTGCGGCGCCACCGAAACCGTTCAGAGTAAGCGAGCATGCCACGGAGACTCCAGTGACGTCGACTCAGGAAGGACTCGGAGAGGAAGCGCTACGCGCTCTCGCACGCCCAGACGCCTATCCCGACGATCCCTCCGCCGTCTCCCGGATCGAGGCGATCCAGACGCATATCTCTCACGTCTTTCTCACACGCGAGCGTGTCTACAAGATTCGCAAGCCGGTGGACCTCGGTTTTCTTTGCTTCACGACGCGTACCGACCGCAATGCCGACTGCCTGAACGAAGTTCGTCTGAATCGTCGAATCGCTCCGAATGTCTATCTCGGAGTCGCAGCAATTCGACGCGACGCCACCGGGAGATGGCACGTCGGTTCTATTCGCGAGACTCTCGAATGCGACTCTCATGGTGAGGTACTCGAGCACTGCGTCGTCATGCGTCATCTACCGGCAAACAGGAACGCAAAGAACCTGCTCGAAGCCGGCACACTCGACACCGAACACCTGCGAGGCCTGGCGAAGATGATCGCGCGATTCCACGCCGCTCACGGGCTCGGGCGACCGGCTCCGTGGACGGCCGAGCAGTGGCTCGAGCGAACCCTGGCGCCGGTCCGCGACACCTTCGAACTCGCACGAGGTGCAACGGCCGACGCGATCGACCCGGCCCTGCTCGGCCGCTGCGAGACGTCGATGTTGACACGCTTCGGCGACCGTCGAGCCCGATTCGAAGCGCGGCGAGATGAGGGGCGTGCGGTCGACGGGCACGGTGATCTCCACCTCGATCACATCTGGTACGAGCACGGTCCCCACGAGCCAATCGCGATCGACTGCATCGAATTCAACGATGCGCTGCGGCGAATCGACGTCGCAGCTGAACTCGCCTTCACCGCGATGGATCTCGCCTACCGCGCGCGCGGCGATCTCGCGGAGACATTTCTGAACGCCTATGCCGCCGAAACCGACGATTACACACTCTACGACGTGATCGATTTCCACATTGCACACCGGGCCCTCGTGCGAGCGTCGGTTGCAGGCGTTGCGAGCGGCGAAGACGAACTCGGCATCGAACAACGTCGAGCGGCGGCAGAAAGCGCGTCAGATCACCTCCGATTCGCTTCCGAGGGCCTGCTCTCAGTTCGCCGCGGCTCCGTCATCGTCATCTGTGGAATCGTCGGGACCGGGAAGAGCACACTCGCCAACGCCATCGCCGAACGCTTGTCTGGCGTCGTCGTGGCATCCGATCGCGTCCGAAAACGACTAGCCGGCCTCGATCCCGGAACACGCGCGATAGCGGAAGCTGGCAAAGGCATCTACGACGAGGCTTCGACCCACCGGGTCTACCGAGCGCTGCTCGAGCGGGCGCGCCCGATCGTGGAATCGGGACGTGTCGCAATACTCGATGCGACGCATTCCCGTCGTGAGCAAAGGGAGGCCGTGATGCATTGGGCGGATGAACGCGGACTGGACGTCTTCCTGCTGGAAGCGCGCTGTGAATCGGCCGAGACTCGTCGTCGGCTGTCGGAACGCGAGCAGAAACCCGAGCGGATTTCCGACGCCGGCGTCGACTTTCATGCGGAGAGCGTGCGCGGCTTCGAGTCGACCGACGAATGGCCGGCCGATCGTCGCGGGATCATCCGCACCGACCTGCCCAACTGGCAGGCGACACTCGATGACGTGCTGAATCGGATCTGCAGGGGTCAGGCTGCTAGCTGAGAATCGCGTTGCTCGCTGCCCAGCGCGGGCATCAACCTCCCCCTCCGCGGCGGCGGGCTTCGTCTCGAAGCTCGGCTTCGTGGGCTTGCACGCGCGCAATATGTGCCCACGTTGAGCAACGGGATCCGAGTGTCGCCTGTGACTCGTCGAAGCGGCGTTGCGCAGGGACGCTGCGATGCCAAGGAGATGGCCATGACCGAAAGCAAGCAGGACAGGCCCGTACGAAGAGATTTCTGGGACGAGCTGGATCCGCTTCGCGGCTTCTTCGATACACCGATTCGCAACCGCCTGACGCAGATTCCCTGGGGCGATATGCCCCAGCGCGCTTGGTCGCCTGCGGTCGATGTCACCGAGAGCCAGGACGGCTATGTCGTCACCGCGGAGCTTCCGGGAGCAAGCAAGGCCGACATCAATGTCGAGTGTCACGACAACGTGCTCACGATCAAGGGCGAGAAACGCGATGAGCGTGAAGAGGAAGACGAGCACCGTCACTACGTCGAACGTTCTTTCGGTACCTTTACGCGCAGCTTTCGAATGCCGCCCGACGCATCCGACGACATCAACGCGACGTTCCGGGATGGCATCCTGACCGTCTTGGTTCAGAAGCACGAAGAGAAGAAACCGCTGATCGTTTCGATCGAAGGCTGATTACGGCTCGGCGCGGGGATGGCGCGTGTCACCGAGCGCCCTCCCCGCAGCACCGAGTGGATGGGGGCAACCATGTCGAAATTCCACGAAATCCACAACGATCTCAAGCGACGCCGGTCGGTCCTCGAACGGCGCTTGCAGCGAATCGGCGACGACATGCGCCGCACTCAGGGTCCACTGGACGCCGATAGTGAAGAACAAGCGGTCGAACTCGAGAACGCTTCAGTGCTCGATGCGCTCGATGCGTCCGGCCACGATGAGCTGACGGAGATCCACGCAGCCCTCGACCGGCTTGCGAGTGGTGAGTTCGGTGTGTGCGGGAAATGCGGCGAAGACATTCCCGTCGGCAGGCTGCAGGTCGTACCGACCGCGCGGGCCTGCGCTTCCTGCGCGACCTGATCCGATCGAATCGCGGGCAAGTCACTTCGCCTTCGACGCCGTGTTGACCTAAGATCGCTCGATTCGCGCTCCACGGGCCCTGGATTGCGCGGCGGGGCCCCAGTTGATGCAACCGGAAGACGGATCTGCGCGAGGGGCCACCGGGGCGGCTCCGAACGAACTCGAATGGGCCGCAGCACCCCTGCCCGCCCTGATCCGCCTCGCCTGGCCGATGGTCGTCTCGATGTTGTCGATGAGCGTCATGACGCTCATCGACACCTTGATGGTGAGCACGCTCGGCAGTTGGGCGCTCGCGGGTGTGGGCCTCGGTGGAATCATCCATTACATCTTGATCTGCTTTCCGATCGGGGTACTGGGAGGGATCAAGATCCTGGCCGCGCAATCGATCGGTGCCGGCCGGCCCGGGAAGGTCAAAGTCATCCTCGGCGCGGGACTCGTGCTCGCAGCCGTGATGGCAACCATTTCGGCGACGGTGGCGTACTTCACCGCCGGTCTACTGCCACGAGTGTCGGCGACATTCGCGACCGGCGACGCCGCGATGATCTATCTCCGAATCGGCGCAATCGGCGCGCTACCGATTCTCGTGCGCGTTGCGGTCGAACAGGCACGGTTCGCAATTGGTGATTCCCGTTCGCCGATGAGAGTCAACATCTTCGCGAACGCCTGTAATGTCGCGCTGAACTACTGGTTCATCTTCGTGCTCGAAATGGGAGTGGCGGGCGCCGCCAGCGCGACACTGATCGCGAACATCATCAGCTGCGCGGCAATGCTCTGGGTACAGGCCGGAGATGGCTTCGTGTTTCGAGGATTCGCGCGAGACCAGATCGGGAGCGTATGGAGGCTCGGCTTCCCGAGCGGACTCCAGATGGCTCTCGAGATGGGAGCCTTTGCGACGATGGTCGTGCTGCTCACGAATTTGAGCGAACTCGACGGCGCCGCCAATCAGATCGCGATCCAGGTGTTGCACTTCGGTTTTCTGCCCTGCATGGCGATCGGTCAGGCTGCATCGGTACTGGCCGGCCAGGCGGTGGGAGCGGGCCGGCGCGAGTGGGTTCGCGGCATCGCGATGCAGGCGATGATTCCGGCTTGTGCCTACGCGCTGCTCGCGGCCTTTGTGTTCCTATTCGCCGGAGAGTGGATCGCCGGACACTTCACCGACGATCCGGAGCTACTCCAGTTGACGACGCGGTTGTTCTACGTCGCAGCGATCTTCCAGTTGGCCGATGCGACCAACATCGTATCGAGGAGCGTACTCCAGGGGACCGGTGACGTACGCTTCTGCGCCTGGATGGGAATCACGTTGGCCTGGATGCTGACGCCGCCGCTCACTTGGCTGCTCGCGTACCACTACGCGCTCGGAGCCCTCGGCGGGTGGCTAGGCCTCTGTTTCGAACTATTCATCGCGACGGCGATCTTTTCGTCGCGAGTGCGCGGCACACGCTGGTACGCGGCAGCCGATCGCTCTGTTGCAGAACTCGGATAGAAGTCGGCAGCG
>CAXMSF010000146.1:0-2050 GCA_964196055.1 uncultured Gammaproteobacteria bacterium
GCCCTCACCCCGGTCGCAAAGCTCGAACCGGTTCACGTCGGCGGCGTCACGGTGACGAACGCCTCGTTGCACAATCACGACGAGATCGAGCGAAAAGACGTCCGAGTCGGCGACACGGTGGTCGTGCAGCGCGCGGGAGACGTGATCCCCCAGATCGTCAAGGTCGTGAAGGCGAAGCGCCCGAAACGGACCCGCAAGTTCGCATTTCCGTCGAAGTGCCCGGTCTGCGACGACGCCGCCGTGCGGCTCGAGGACGAGGCCGTCACCCGCTGCCCCAACATCGACTGCCCCGCTCAGCTGAAGAACAATCTGCGCCACCTCGCGAGCCGCGGCGCACTCGACGTCGAAGGGCTGGGTGAGAAGATCATCGACCAGCTCGTCGACATCGGCCTGGTCGGCCGGCTCTCGGACCTGTTCCGGATCGAGTCCGAGCAACTCGCCGGCCTCGACCGAATGGGCGAAAAGAGCGCGAGCAATCTCGTCGTCAATCTCGACCGTGCCCGCCGGACGACCCTCGCCCGCTTCCTGATCGCGCTTGGGATCCGCCACGTCGGTGATGGAGTGGCCGAAATCGTCGCGCGACGCTTCGGTGATCTCGAGCCGCTGATTGGCGCGACGCGGGAAGAGCTCGAGACGGTCGAGGGTGTCGGACCCACGATCGCCGAGAGCATCACGCGCTTCTTTGCCGACGAACGCAATCGCGAAGAAGTCGCCCGGCTGCGCGAATTGGGCGTGAGCTGGCCCGCGAACGCCCCCGCGAAAGCGACCCTCGGACCGCTGTCGGGCAAGACCTTCGTCCTCACCGGAACGCTCGAGGGGATCCGGCGCCCGCTGGCGAAGAAGCGGCTCGAGGCGCTCGGCGCCAAGGTAACCGGGACGGTGTCGAAGAAGACCGACTACGTCGTCGCAGGCGCCGAGCCGGGCAGCAAGCTCGCGAAGGCCGAAAAGCTCGGCGTCGAGGTGCTGGACGGCGATGGCTTCAACGCGCTGCTTGCCAAGAACGAATCGGCGGATCGAATCTCGAAATCACCAGGGCAGAAAGTCCATGATCCCGACCGACCGGATTCCTCGCGAGGCCGGTCATGAACCGGCGTCGCGGAGTGCCAGCACCCGCGCGTAGACCTCGCGTCGCGGCAGCCCGGCGTCCGCGGCCAGCTCGGACGCGATCGCGGCGACCGGCCTGCCCTCCGCGATCCGGGCCCGAATCGCGTCGTCGAGGTCGGCAGCGCCCAGCGGGGCCGGTTCGGGTGCGCCCGCGACCACGATCGTGATCTCTCCCTTCACGGGTCCGTCGAAGCGGTCGGCCAATTCGCGCAGCGTACCGCGGGCCGCCTCCTCGTGAAGTTTGGTGAGTTCGCGCGCGACACACGCGGGCCGGTCGCCGAGCGCATCGGCCAACTCGCGCAGCGTCGCCACCAGCCGCCGCGGCGACTCGAAGATCACCAGGGTCTCCTGGCGCACGCAATAGGCCGCCAGAACGGCCCGGCGCGGACCGGCCTTGCGCGGCAAGAAACCCAGAAACGTAAACGGTTCGACCGGCAGCCCCGCAACCGAGAGCGCCGCGAGCACCGCGGACGCACCGGGCAGCGGAACGACCCGGTGTTCCGCAGCCAGCGCCGCGGCAACCAGTCTCCCTCCCGGATCCGAGATCAGCGGTGTGCCGGCGTCGGAGACGAGCGCGACCTCTCCGCCATCCGCGAGCGCCGCGAGGGCCGTGTCGATGCGCGCGGCCTCGTTGTGGCTGTGGAGGGACATCGGCTTCGCCGCGATCTCGTAGCGGTCGAGAAGCTTCCGGGTTCGCCGGGTGTCCTCCGCGAACACCCGGTCGGCCTCACGCAGCACTCGCAGCGCGCGCAGCGTCACGTCTTCGAGGTTCCCGATCGGCGTCGCGACCAGGTAGAGCGTGCCCACAGTCAGCTCCGCTCCGGATACAGCGCTGCGAGCCCCTCTCGTGACGCCTCGCAGACCCCCCGCTCCGTGATGAGTCCCGACACCAGCCGCGCGGGCGTTACATCGAATGCGAAGTTCGCGACCGGGCTGGCTTGCGGCA
>CAXMSF010000147.1:0-7667 GCA_964196055.1 uncultured Gammaproteobacteria bacterium
CTTTCCTGCATCACATCGCCGAGGCGGCCCGTCACCGTCACCTTGCCCTTGCCGGGCGTGACAGAGGCTTCGGTCTGGAGCAATTCGCCGCCGACCTCGGTATAGGCCAGGCCGGTCGTCACGCCGACGCGATCCTCGACCTCGGCCTTGCCGAAGCGGTACTTGTGCACGCCGAGCAGCTTGCGAACCTTCGCAGGGGTGACCCGCGCGAGACCGGCCTTGTCGCCGGCCTTCACGACGTCGCGCGCGACCTTGCGGCAGATCGACGCGAGTTCACGCTCGAGGCTTCGCACGCCCGACTCGCGCGTGTAGTACCGAATCAGCTCGAGGATCGCCGCATCGCTGAACTCGATGTATTCGTCGCGGAGGCCGTTGGCCTCGATCTGCTTCGGCACCAGGAAGCGCCGAGCGATCTGGAGCTTTTCGCCTTCGATGTAACCGGCGATCTGGATGATCTCCATGCGGTCCTGGAGCGGCCGCGGGATATTGGACAGCACATTCGCGGTGCAGACGAACATCACGTGCGATAGGTCGTAGTCGATATCGAGGTAATGGTCGCCGAAGGTGTGGTTCTGCTCCGGATCGAGCACCTCGAGCAACGCCGAAGACGGGTCGCCACGGAAGTCCATCGACATCTTGTCGACCTCGTCGAGCAGGAAGACCGGGTTGCCGCTACCCGCCTTCTTCAGGCTCTGGAGGATCTTGCCCGGCATCGCGCCGATGTAGGTGCGACGGTGGCCGCGAATCTCGGCCTCGTCGCGCACGCCGCCGAGGCTGATGCGCACGAAGTCGCGGCCGGTCGCGCGCGCGATCGACTTCCCGAGTGAGGTCTTGCCGACGCCCGGCGGGCCCACGAGGCAGAGGATCGGCCCCTTGATCGCTTCGACCAGGGTCTGCACGGCCAGGTACTCGACGATGCGCTCCTTCGGCTTGTCGAGTCCGAAGTGGTCTTCGTCGAGAATCTTCTCGGCATCGGTGATGTCGCGATTCTCCTCGGCGTACTCTTCCCAGGGCAGCGCGAGGATCCAGTCGACGTAGTTGCGGACGACCGTCGCCTCGGCGCTCATCGGCGACATCATCTTGAGCTTGCGAATTTCCTTCTCGGCGCGGTCGCGCGCCTCCTGCGGCATGGTCTTCTGCTTGAGCTGCTCGTCGAGCTCGTCGAGTTCGTTCTTGAACTCGTCGCGTTCGCCCAGCTCCTTCTGGATCGCCCGCATCTGCTCGTTCAGGTAGTACTCTTTCTGCGAGCGCTCCATCTGCTTCTTGACGCGGCCACGGATCTTGCGCTCGACGTCGAGCACTTCGACCTCGGCCTGCATGCGCGCGTAGACTTCTTCCAGCCGCCGCGCGGGGCCCGCCGTCTCGAGCAGTTCCTGCTTCTCTTCGATCTGGAGGTTCAGGTGCGCGACGATGGTGTCCGCGAGGCGGCCCGGATCGTCGATCGCCATCACGGTGTTGAGCGTCTCGGGCGGCACCTTCTTGTTCAGCTTGACGTACTTCTCGAACGCGCCATGCACCGTGCGGACGAGTGCCTCGCTCTCGACCGCCGGCTCGGGCTCGGCCACGAGGGCCTCGATTTCGCACGAGAAGAAGGGCTCGGTGGCGACGAAACGCACGATGCGCACGCGCGACTTGCCTTCGACGAGCACCTTGACGGTGCCGTCCGGCAGCCGCAGCAGCTGGATGATCGTGCCGAGCGTGCCGACCTCATGGATGTCGTCCGAGCTGGGCTCATCCTCACCGGCCTCGCACTGCGCGCACAGCAGCAGGTCGCGGTCGTTCTCCATCGCGTCTTCGAGTGCCTGAATCGAGCGCGCACGGCCGACGAACAGCGGCACCACCATGTGGGGGAAGACGACGATGTCGCGGAGCGGCAGCAGCGGGACGACGCGCACAGCGGTACCCGATTCCGGGGCGCCCGCCTCGGATTCGTCGCCGCCGTCGTTGCGAAAGATACTCATCTCGCTCCACTCCCTCCCCCGACGCAAACGGGGGCGCTAGGCGGACTCCGCTTCCTGCTTGAGGACCAGCAGCGGATTCGCAGCCTGTTCGATCACTTCTTCGTTGATGACGCATTCGTCGACATCGTCACGGGAGGGAATGTCGTACATCAGATCGAGCATCACGTGCTCCAGAATCGAGCGCAGGCCGCGCGCGCCGGACTTCCGCTTGAGCGCCTGGCGCGCGACCGCGGACAGTGCACCACTCGTGAAGTGGAGTCGGACGTTCTCGAACTCGAACAGTTTCTGGTACTGCTTGATCAGCGCGTTCTTCGGCTTCGTGAGGATCTCGATCAGCGCTTCTTCGTCGAGCTCGCTCAGCGTCGCAATGACGGGCAGCCGGCCGACGAACTCCGGAATCAGCCCGAAGCCGAGCAGATCTTCCGCCTGCACCTCGCGCAACAGGTCGCTCAGCTTGCGCTCGGAGCTGCGCTTGATGTCGGCCCCGAAGCCCATGCCCTTCACGCCGATGCGGCGCTCGATGATCTGGTCGAGCCCGCAGAACGCACCGCCGCAGAGAAACAGGATGTTCGAGGTGTCGATCTGCAGGAACTCCTGCTGCGGGTGCTTGCGACCGCCCTTCGGCGGCACGCTCGCCATCGTGCCCTCGATGATCTTGAGCAGCGCCTGCTGCACACCCTCGCCCGACACGTCCCGCGTGATCGACGGGTTCTCGCTCTTGCGCGCGATCTTGTCGATCTCGTCGATGTAGATGATGCCGCGCTGCGCCCGCTCGACGTCGTAGTTCGCCGCCTGGAGCAGGTTCAGGATGATGTTCTCGACGTCTTCGCCCACGTAGCCGGCTTCCGTCAACGTCGTGGCGTCCGCGATCGTGAACGGCACGTCGAGGACTCGCGCGAGCGTCTGAGCGAGCAGTGTCTTGCCGGAGCCGGTCGGCCCCATCAGCACGATGTTGGCCTTCTGGAGCTCGACATCGCCGACGAAGGTCTGATTTTCGATGCGCCGGTAGTGGTTGTGCACCGCAACCGACAACACCTTCTTCGCGGAATCCTGGCCGATCACGTATTCGTCGAGCGAAGCCTTGATCTCGTGCGGCTTGGGCACCCGCGAGGCGGGCGCGGCAGTCTCTTCCTGACCGTACTCTTCGGCGATGATGTCGTTGCAGAGCTCGATGCACTCGTCGCAGATGTAGACCGTCGGCCCGGCGATGAGCTTCTTGACTTCACGCTGGCTCTTCCCGCAGAAGGAACACGAGAGGTTGGCATCGTCTTCGCGCTTCTTCATGACCCGTTTCCTCCGCCCGATGATCCATCGCCGCTGCCGTTCGAACCATTCGCCCGCGGACCCACCGCGACGCGTCTCTCGACGACCCGGTCGATCAGCCCGTAGGCCCGCGCTTCCTCACCCGTCATATGGTAATCGCGTTCCGTATCGCGCGCGATTTCTTCGGCGCTCTTGCCGGTGTGCGCCGCCAGAATCTCGTTCATCCGCTCGCGGAGGCTCAGGATTTCGCGGGCCTGGATCTCGATGTCGGAAGCCTGCCCCTGGGTACCACCCATCGGCTGGTGAATCATGATGCGCGAGTTCGGCAGCGCCATCCGCTTGCCGGGTGCTCCCGCGGCGAGCAGCCAGGCGCCCATCGACGCCGCCTGACCGAGACAGATGGTCGTGATCTCGGGGCCGATGTACTGCATGGTGTCGTAGATCGCGAGGCCCGCGCTGACCGACCCCCCGGGCGAGTTGATATAGATGTGGACGTCCTTCTCGGGATCCTCGGCCTCGAGGAACAGCAGCTGCGCGATCACGACGTTCGCGACGTCGTCGTCGACGCCGCTCCCGAGGAAGACGATCCGGTCGCGCAGCAGCCGAGAGTAGATGTCGAACGCGCGCTCGCCGCGCTGATTCTGTTCGATCACCATCGGGATCAGGGTCATGCATCACTCCAGCAACCGCGGGGGCGCCCCCCGGGCCAAGAAATCGCCTCGATGCTCGGGCTAAAGGGTAACCGACCTCGTCACAGAGGCAGCCCGCTCGATCCCGGCATCTTGTCGTCGAACCCCCCCAGCTACCCATTCGAACGCCTTCGAACGACGTCATCCGAGCGCTACGCGGCGTGGGGGAGGAGGAGCCGGCGCGGCCGGCCGATCCGCCGAAAATCCCGCAAGTCCTTGCGGGAACGGCGAAAATCAGCCCTAAAGTTCCGTCGTTTCTGCGACTTTAGCCTTGCCCGCAAGGAACGCAAGCGCCTGTTCGTCGAGCAGCTGAGCCCGCAGACCGCGTTTCAGCTGCTCGTCGCCGTAGGCCCGTTCGAGCACATCGGCGGCAACACCCTGCTGTTCGGCCATCTCGGCGATTTTCGCGTCGACCTCGTCGTCCGAGACCTCGATCTTCTGCTCGGCCACCACGGCCTCCATCAGCAGTATTTCGCGCACCTCGCGCTCGCTCTGGCCCCGCCACTCCTCCCGCCACTGCTCCATCTGCCGGTGCATCGCCTCGTGCGGAATCTGCCCCTGCATCCGCTGGTCAGCAGCCTGGAGCTGATGCTCGAGCTGGCGGTCGACCATGCCCGGCGGAACCGCAAAGTCGGTGCGATCGACCAGCGCGTCGAGCAGCGATTTGCGCAGCACCCGCTTCGATTCGCGCTCCTGCTCGACCACCATATCGCCGCGAATCCGCTCCTTCAGCGCATCGAGGGTCTCGAAGTCCCCCATGTCCTTCGCGAAATCGTCGTCGAGCTCCGGGAGCTGCTTCCGCTTCACGGCCGCCACGTGGCACGCGAAGACCGCCTCCTTGCCCGCGAGTTCGGCGTTGCCGTATTCCTCGGGGAAGGTGACGTTCACCTCGACGTCGTCGCCCGACGCGGCACCCACGAGCTGTTCTTCGAAACCCGGGATGAAGCTACCCGAGCCAATTTCGAGTTCGACACCCTGCCCACTGCCCCCCTCGAAGGCCTCGCCGTCGACACGGCCGACGAAGTCGATCGACGCGACGTGGCCAGTTTCGATCGCGGTACCGTCGGGCTCCTCCACCGCGGGGGCGTTGCGGGTACGCAGCTCTTCGAGCTGCTCGTCGACCTCGCTTTCCGAGACATCGACCACGGGCTGCACCGCGGGCAGACCGTCGAGGCTCGGCAGCTCGAACTTCGGCTTGATCTCGAGGCGCACGGTGTAGTTGAAATCCGTCTGCACGACAGCGGGCGACCCAGCCTCGATCGCGGGCTCGGTCACCGGCTCGATGCCACTCTGCTCGATCGCCTCGCCGATCGTCTCGGAGACGAGGGTCTGTTCGATCTGTTCGGCGATCTGCGGCGCGTAGAGCTTTTCGAGCACTCCGCGCGGCACTTTGCCCGGGCGGAAGCCCTTCACCTTCACGTTGCGACCGAGGTCGCGATAGGCCCGCTCGAAGGCCTTGTCGACACGCTTCGCGTCGACCTCGACCGCGAGCGAGAGCGCGACGGGGCTTTCTTCATGAGTGGTGACACGAATCGAGGCGTTCGGAGCGATGCTTTCGGAGGTCATGGAATTCCATCTGATCGCGCACGCGGGCGCGGCTGAAAGTGGTTTGGGGTGGTGCCGGGAGGTGTCTCGACCGGAGTGAGCCAGCGACCTGCCGGCATCCAACACCGGCGTCCAACACCCGGATTCCGCCGGAGCTGCAGCGGTTACCCGGAGAACCGTGCCAGAGGCGCGGACGCCGTGCAAGTTGGGGCCGTCGAAGCGTGTCGGGCGAGCTTCGGCCGTCGTATCATCGCGGCGGCTTCGTTTGCGACGTCCGGCCGGGAGAACAGCGATTGGCGGCGTGGAACCCCGAGCACCGCACCCTGGCACCGCGCCTGTCGCGCAGCCACAGGGTCGTTCTCGTAAGCCTCTGCGCCCTCTTCGCAGTCGGGGTGGTGACGGGGCTGCACGGCTATTCGCTCGGCGGCTGGCGCGCCTACCTAGGCGACGACGCCGCGCTTCAGCCTCTGCTGGGCGAAGCGCGCCCGATCCGTTCGGATGATTGGGCGGTCTCGATTCCGCTCGCGCTCGCACAGCGCGCCCACGATCCGCCCTTCCCCGTCGTCAACGAAAACATCGGCAGGGGCCAGAATCTGCTCGCGCCCGTGCAGGCGCCCGTCGCACACCCGGTCGCGCTGTTCCGGCCCGCGCTCTGGGGGTACTTCATCGGTGACGACACCGGGATCGCGTGGAACTGGTGCTTCGATCTGCTCGGACTGATCGCGGTCTGGAGTTGCGTGTTCGCATGGGTGGGGCGTGGCCGCAGCGCGCTCGGCATCGCGGCCGCGGTCGCGCTCGCGTATGCACCCTTCTTCCAGTTCTGGTCGCTCAACCTCGCCCCCGCCGCGATCTTCGCGGGGGCGGCTGTGCTGGGGGCGCAGCGGGTGTTCACGGCCGGCAGGCCGCGCGACATCCTGCTCGGCGGGGCAATGCTGGGCTGGGCCGCGGGCGCGTTCGGCCTCGTCCTCTACCCACCCGCGATGGTGGTGCTCGCGCAAACCGGCGCCGTGCTCGCAGCCTTCGGCTTTGCGAGCAGCCGGCTTGCGTGGGGTACCGGCTCGGGCGACGCCGCCCATCCCGCTTGGCGCGGCGCCGCCCTCGCCATCGCCGCGGCCGTCACCGCCGCGGCCGCCGCGACGTTCCTCGATGGCGCACGCGACGCGCTCGAACTCGTGAACGGAACCGTCTACCCGGGGCACCGCACCGCTACCGGCGGCGACCTGCCGTGGTGGCAGGCCTTCAGCAGCAACCTCTGGCTGGCATCGTGGACCGACGATTTCGGGCCGCTGCGCAACCTCTGCGAAGCCGCGTCCTTCCCGCTCTTCTTCCCGCTGATCGGCGCCGCCCTCGCTCTTCGCTGGTGGCGACGCGGCGAGCGGCCCGACGGACTCGCCACCGCCCTATTCCTCTACTGCGCCTTCCTCGCGATCTACCAACAATGGGGCTTCCCCGAGTGGCTCGCGCGCGCGACCGGGCTCGAGTTCGCGGTCGCTCGACGCACATTGCTCGGTAGCGGACTCGCCGACGCGCTGTTGCTCGTGCGCTTCCTATCCGAACCGCGCGACGCCGACCCGAGCCGCGTGGGCGGTCGCGCCGCAGCCGCGCTGCTCGCACTCGCGTGGGGCGCATGTCTTTCGGCCGCCGCACTGCAACTCTCGCGCGCAATGCCAGACCTGTCGCTCGCGCCGCTACTCGGCATGGCGGCCGCAAACGCCGCAATCGCCTACGCGATCCTCACCGTTCGGCGACCCGCGCGACTCATGGCGGTGCTAGCGGCCGCGGCCGTGCTGAGCACGGCGTGGTTCAACCCGCTCGCACGCGGCGGAGGCGCTGCGCTGCGCGAGAGCGAACTCGCCGCCGCGATCCTCGCCATCGACGCCGAGCACGCGGGCGAGAGCGTCTTCGTCACCTACGGGTCGCCCAGACTCCCGAACCTGGTGTGGGCGCTCGGAGTGCGGGGCTTGAATGGCACACACACGCTTCCACAGCTCGACCTGTGGCGCGCGCTCGACCCGATCGGGCGCTTCGAAGAGGTCTACAACCGTTACGCGCACGTTCAGTTCAGTGCAGCGCCGGGCGAGGTCGCGCGATTCCAGGTCGTTCGGCGCGACGCCATTCGCGTGCAGCTGAACCCGCTTGCGCGCGTGCTGCGGAGTGAGCTTGGCGCGACGCATGTGTTGCTGCGCGCGACCGAGGAGGATCGGAGTGC
>CAXMSF010000148.1:0-5312 GCA_964196055.1 uncultured Gammaproteobacteria bacterium
GCGACGACGCAAAGCTTTGGCCGCGTAGCGGCCAATACTCGGCTCTCTGCTCGAGCCGGCTCGGCGTCTGCTGCGATGTTTCTCAGCTCCCGGCCGCGCCATCGAACGCGCGGGCCATCACGTCGAGCGGCGCTTCGCGTCCGGTCCATTCGCGGAACTGCTCGGCCGCCTGGTAGACGAGCATCCATTTGCCCGTGATCGTGCTTGCTCCGCGAGCGCGCGCGTCGCGCAGCAGGCGCGTCTCTTCGGGGTCGTAGACGACGTCCATCACGAGCGACTCCGCGAGCAGATGCGCAGCCTGCACGGGTGAGTCGTCCGTCCGCAGGCCGACCGAAGTCGTGTTGACGAGTACCTCGTGCGGGGTTTGCGCGAGATCGCGGAGCGCCCCCACGCCCACGGCGCCGAGTTCGTGGGCGAGAACCTGCGCACGTTCCGGTGTCCGGTTCAGCACGGTCACGCGGGCTCCGCGCTCGACCAGCCCGTACACCAGCGCGCGTGCGGTTCCACCCGCGCCGAGTACGACCACCCGGGCACCCGCAAGTTCGACATTGCGCTCGAGTGCGTGCACGGCACCGATCCAGTCGGTGTTCGTCCCGACGAGGCGCCCGTTGCGTAGCGTGACGGTGTTGACCGCGCCGATCGCGTGCGCGCAGGATTCGACTTCGTCGAGGTGGGCGAGCACGGCCTCCTTGTGAGGTAGCGACACGGCCAGCTGGCGCACGCCGAGCGCGCGCGCACCCGCCAGCGCGTCTCCGAGCCGATCCGGGTGGACGGCGAAGGCAAGGTAGGCCGCGTCGATCCCGGCTTCCGCGAATGCGGCGTTGTGCATCGCCGGAGAGCGCGTGTGGCCGGCCGGGTGGAGCACGATCCCGCACAGCTCCGTTCGGGCCGAGATCCGCCGCGCTGCCTGTTTCGGATGGGCCATTTCCGGCGTTTCCCTCCCAGCGGTCCCGAGCCTATCCCATTTCGTCCACGTGGCCCCTACACTCTGGTCCCGATCAACGAAGCGTCGAAGGGGAGTCGCGTGGGCAATGTCAGGGTTGCGATCATCATGGGCAGCAAGAATGACTGGGACACGATGCGCCCCGCGGAAGAGGCCCTTGCGGGTCTTGGAGTCGCGTCTGACGTGCGTGTGATCTCCGCACACCGCACGCCCGATCGCCTCACGAAGTTCTTGGCGGGCGCCGAGGCGGATGGCATCGAGGTCGTGATCTGTGGGGCGGGCGCGGCGGCCCACCTTGCGGGCGTGACCGCGGCCCACACGCTGTTGCCGGTGCTCGGCGTGCCGATCGACAGCTCGGCGCTGCAGGGGCTCGATGCGCTGCTCGCCACGGTGCAGATGCCTGGCGGGATTCCGGTGGCAACGTTCGCAATCGGCAAAGCGGGCGCGAAGAACGCGGGCCTGTTTGCGGGCGCGATCATCGCGCGCAGCGACGCCGAGGTGCGCAGCAAGCTCGAGAAGTTTCGCGAAGACCAGAGCGCAGCGGTGCCCGAGCGCCCGTTCTAGCCGCTCGTCATTCGCGGCTCTTGGCGAGCGCGGCCTTCAAGTCTTCCCAGACGTGGCGGCGGTTCTCGGGGGTGTACTGGCGCAGAATGTACGCCGGGTGCAGAGTCGGCATCAGCGGTATGCCGCGATATTCGAACCAGCTGCCGCGGATGCGGGTGATCGCGACATCGCGGCCCAATAGCAGGCCGGACGCGGGTTTGCCGAGCGCCACGATCACCTTCGGCTTCACCGCTGCGATCTGGGCGTCGAGGAACGGGCGGCAGCTTGCGATCTCACGTTCGAGCGGCGTGCGGTTGTTCGGCGGTCGGCATTTCACGATGTTGCAGATGTAGACATCGCTGCGTGGGGTCCCGAGGCCCTTCTCGATCATCTGTGTGAGCAGTTCGCCCGCCCTGCCTACGAAGGGCAGGCCGCGGCGATCTTCTTCCTGGCCCGGGCCTTCGCCGACGAACATCAGATCGGCCTCGGGGTTGCCGTCGCCGAAGACGATCTGATTGCGCCCCTCCGCGAGGCCACAGCGGGTGCATTCGCCGAGTTCGTTCCGTACTTCGCCGAGCGTCGGCTGCTCGCTCCAGACGATCTCGTCCGGGAGTTCGACCGAAGGCGTTGCGTTCGCGATGCTCGCCGCCGGCGGGGCGGCCGTGCCGATCGGCTTTTGCGCGGCTTCGCGTGGCTTCGATCGTGTGCGGTCGGCGTGAGTGCCCGCGGCTTCGGCGGCGGGCTGGGCGCGCTCGAAACTGTGAACTCCCTCTTCGACGAAGTCTTCCAGCAACAGGCGGGCCGACGCGATCACGGCTCGTGCTTCGTCTGCCAGCGGCCGTTCCATCGCTCTCAGCTTCCCTCGAACTTCTCGCTGGCGAGTTTGGGCTTTCCGGTGCCGGGCTCGACCGTGCCGTGGCGCTCCTGGTCGATCTTCTCCAGCACCTCGAATTCGAAGCCCGGGTCGTTGGCATCGTCGTGGCAGCTGCCACAGATCTGAAGGATCACGCAGGAGTCGCACTTGTCGCCGAGCGCGACGATCGTTCCGAATCTAGGCGCCTGCTCACCGATGTGGTCATCGCCGGGCCCGTGGCACGACTCGCAGCCGACCCGTCCGAGGTCTGCGTGTGCAGCCAGCGCGGCGCCCTTCGCGAAACCGCCGTCGAGACCGTAACCGGTCGTATGACACGCAAGACAGTTCTGGTCGCCGTCGGAGCCCTTTTCCGTGAGCGACTCACCCGCACGAGCGTGGCCGGTCTTCTGCCAGATCTCGTACTCGGTTGGGTGGCAGCTCTGACAGGCGTCGGAGCCCACGATCTTCGCTGTGCTCGGAAGCAGGTTGCTGCGCGGCAGGCCGCGCTCGGCCAGGATCCTGCGCTTCTCCTCGAGCGGCAGTGCGAGCAGGTGCTTGTTGGCTACGTGCGAGATCTTCGGCGTGAAGGTGTCGTAATCGAAGCCGAGCGAGTGCTTGGTGTCGTGGCATGTCACGCAGATGTTGTTGTAGTCGACGATCTTGACGAAATCCTCTGACAGATGCGGGCCTCCACGGCCGTGGCATGTCTCGCAGCCGACGTTCTCGAGCTGCGGAGTGTCCTGCCCGCCGAAGCCGCCGGGCTCGCCGTAGCCTACGACGTGGCAGCTCACGCACTCGCCGTCGTTCGTCTTGCCGTGCTTCACGAGCGTGTCGAAGGCGCGCGCGTGCTTGGTCATCATCCAGGTGGCTTGCTCGGCCTCGTGGCAGACGCCGCAGGCCTCGTTGCCGCTGTAACCCGTCGCCCGCAGCAGCATCGGCACCGGCACTTCCGCGAGCTGCGCCATCCGCATTCGCACCAGCGCCGAGTCCGTTTCGTCTCGCCAACCCTGAATGTGTGCGGCGATCCGGCCCTGTGCGTCGATCAGGAAGGTGTCGGGCACGCCGCCGAATACGCCGTAAGCGGCCAGGATGCTGCCGTCTTCGTCGAAGCCGGTCGGGAAGAAGTCGAGCGAGAGCTCGGCGAGCTTCGCGCGAACGGCCGCGGTGCGACCGGACACCTCGATGCCGATCATCGCGGGCCGATTCGCCTCGGGCATCTCGTTGATGGCCTGCTTCATCGTGCCGAGCGCATCGTGGCAGTGCGGGCAGGTGTGGAGGAAGAAGACCAGCACGACCGGCTTGCCGCGCTGCGCGGCAAGTTCGAAGGTTTCGTCGCTGTCGAGGATCCGTACCTCGAAGTTCGGCGCTTCCGGTCGCGTGCCGAGCTCGGGCTCCGAGTTGCTCTCGAGCTCGGGCAATCGCAGCGAGCCGCGCAGCATGTTCTCGATCACCCGGGCGTCGTTGGGGCCACCACTCGGGAACTGGCCCATGCCGAAGGTGACGTAGCCCTCGGAATCCGCGCCGATGATCGCAACCGGAACCTGCAGGCCCAAGCGTCGCGCGATATTGGCGTTCGAATCGTCGATGATCGAGAAGTCGAATCCGTGTTTCGCGACGAAGGCACGTGTGGTCGAGGCCTTCGAACCCTGCGATATGCCAACGATCTGGAAGTTGTGTTTGCCGCGGAACGCGGCCACGCGGCCGACGGCAGCCGCGACGATCTCGGCGTCCTTCACTTCCGGATTGAAGAAGAAGATCATGAGCCGCTTGCCGAGCAGTTCGGAGACCGAGATCTTCTTGCCGTCGAGTGTAAAGCCCGAGAAAGCCGGTAGAGGCCGCTCTTTTCGAGCGGCCTTGCTTGCGGGCTTCTTGGCCGCTTTCTTCGCCGCCGTCGGCGCTTCCGCGGCCACGGGCTTTACGGATGCGTTGGGTGTTTCGCTCTCTGTGGCCCCGGCATCGGCGTTCGGTCGATCGCAGGCGATGAGGTTGGCGACCAGGAGCGCCGAGAGCAGAAGCCGGGAGTTCACGCCCGGCAGAATAAGAGGCCGCTCACCCCGGGGCAAGCGGACCTCGAGTTGGGCGCTTCGATTCCGCCACGAGCAGACATTTCCGACCCGGTCGAACGCGTTTCGCGCACCTAGCTGCGTTTTGGCCGCTGCGCGACCAAAACACCCGCGACTAGACCTTTTCGAGGATGTGGATTGCGCAGGCGCTTCCGAGACCGATGACGTGGGTGAGACCGACCTTCGCGTTTTCGACCTGGCGCGCACCCGCCTCGCCCCGGAGATGCGTCGAGACTTCGTAGATATTCGCGACGCCCGTGGCTCCGAGCGGGTGCCCCTTCGACAACAATCCGCCCGACACGTTCACCGGGGTCTGGCCGCCGTGCCAGGTGGCGCCTTCGTCGATCAACTTGCCGGCCTCACCGTCGCCACACAGGCCGAGGTTCTCGTAGTGGAGGATCTCGGCGGTGGCGAAGCAGTCGTGAAGTTCGACGAGGTCGATGTCTGCGGGGCCGACACCGGCGGTTTCGTAGGCCTGCTTGGCCGCGAGGCGGGTGCAGGTATTGACGTCGGGCATCACCAGGTCGCGGTCGGTGAGCGGGTCGCTCGTGAGCACCGAGGCCTTGATCCGCACCGCACGCCCCATGCCGAGCTCGCGGGCCTTCTTCTCCGATGCGAGCACTGCTGCCGCAGCGCCGTCGACGTTGACCGAGCACATCAGTTTCGTGTTCGGGTACGCGATCATCTCCGCGCCCATCACCATCTCGAGCGGCGTCTCCTTCTGGTACATCGACTTCGGGTTCTTGACTGAATGCAGGTGGTTCTTCACCGACACCTTGGCGAACTGCTCGAAGGTCGTGCCGTACTTGCGCGCATGTTCCTGTCCGGCTTCGGCGAAGACTGCAGGCATCGTCTGCGATCCGAGCAGGCCTTCCTTCGGGATTCCCTTGCGGCCGCCGCCGCCACCGAG
>CAXMSF010000149.1:0-6411 GCA_964196055.1 uncultured Gammaproteobacteria bacterium
TTCTGTCGCACGACACCGAGGCGTTGACGCTCGCCCTCTTCTTCGATCAGTGGGTCGGCCTCCGCCTGACGAGCGTCGGCGACGATTACGATTCGAGTCGCGAAGACTCCGCGAAGCTGGTGGGGGGCTTCGTGCCAGAGCCGGACACGGCCTCACTGTTGTTGCTGGGCCTGACGGGGCTCGGCTTCGTGGGGCGTCGCCGCCACAGCTAGCCGAGCGCTGGCGGCTGCATCGTGGCCAGGGCTTCTACGTCACGACGTGAATCGCTTCGCGTTTCACGCCTCTGGCTTGCGCTCTCGGATGTGAGACACTGCGGGGCAGGCTCGGCTTCGACGCGAGCCGACAGGGGGCCCCATGGATTCGCGTGCTCAGGCGCGGCTGATCGAAGCCACCGAGCTGGCGCATCGCTGGCACGCATCCCAGTTTCGCAAGGGCTCCCGGATTCCGTACATCAGTCATCTGCTGCAGGTGCAGGGTCTCGTGCTCGAGCACGGGGGCGACGACGAACAGGCGGTCGCGGCGCTGCTCCACGATTCGTTGGAGGACGCGGAAACGCCCGACGAGGCGCTTGATCGCGCCAAGCTGATCGAGTCGCGCTTCGGTGCCGGAGCACTCGCGATCGTCCGCGACTGCAGCGACACGGCGATCGACGAAGCCGGTAGTGCCAAGGGCCCCTGGCTCGAGCGCAAGCAGCGCTACCACGCCCAACTCGCCGCGGCATCGGAGCGCAGCCTGCTCGTCGCGGCTTGCGACAAGCTCCACAACTTGAACGCGTTGGTGTGGGATGTCGAAACCCACGGCGTCGACTACCTCGATCGCTTCAACGCGAGCCCCGCGCAACAACTCTGGTACTTCGACGCTGTGGCCGCGCTCTTCGAGGGCCGCGTCCCAATGCGACTGCGGAACGAATTGCGCGCTCTGCTCGACCGCTTCCGGAGGCTCCTCGGTTGATTCCATCGCGCCGGCGAGGCGCGAAGCCGGTGAAAATCCTTGCCGAGAAGCGACATCGGTTCCATCATCGACTCACGCAATGGAACTCGACGTCTACGGAGTCTTGCAGGCGAGCCCGGTGCTCGTCCTGTTCCTGATGCTTGGATTCGGCTTGCTCGTCGGAAATCTCCGGGTCGTCGGCGTAAGGGTGGGTGCGGTCTCGGGTGTCCTGCTGGTGGGCCTGCTGTTCGGCCACATCGGACTCGCGATTCCCACCGCATCACACGATATCGGCTTCCTGTTGTTCATCTATTGCATCGGCGTACAGGCCGGGCCGCAGTTCATTCGGATCTTTCGGGAAGATGGCTCGCGCTATGCCTGGCTCGCGCTGCTGACCGCGGTGAGCGGTACGGCGCTGGCGGTCGAGGTCGGCCGGCTCTTCGAATTCGAGCCGGGCATGGCTGCGGGCTTGCTCGCCGGCGCGCTGACGAGCACGCCGACACTCGTCGCCGCTCAGGATGCGATGAGCAACCTGGCTTCCCTGCCGGCGGATTTCTCGCTCGTGGAGGGGATCGAGAACCTCTCCTCCGCCTATGCGATCACCTACGTCTTCGGGATCGTGGGACTCATGTTCTTCCTGACCCTGCTCCCGCGGATTCTTCGGATCGACATCGTCGCCGAGGCGCAGGCTCTTTCCGAGCAGAAAGGATTCGGGATCAGCCCCGATCAGGTGCATCTGATGGCGCCCGCCGAGACGCCCCGGATTCGCGCCTATCGCATCGACCGGGAAGTTCCACGCGAGCTCAATGAAGTTCGCTTCGATCTGCCGGGAGAACTCCAGAAGGTGAAGCGGGGGGACGAGGTCTTCACGCCTGATGCTGAAACCCGACTCGAGGTCGGCGACGTGATCGCGGTGATCGGTCTTCGAGACGTGCACGAACTCTGTCGTGATCGTCTGGGACCCGAAGTGGTCGACAACGACGTGCTCGACCGCTCGGTCGAATCCCGAAACATCGTCATCACGCGCCCCGATGTCGCAGGCAAGACGCTCGCCGAGATGCCGTTCGGTGGTGGATATCAGATGTGGCTCACGGATCTCACGCGGTCGGGTGTCAGCGTACCGCGACGCCCGGATCTCGAACTGCACATCGGCGACGTGCTGCTGCTGACGGGCCCGCGTTCGCAGCTCGACGATCTCGCCACGACTCTCGGCGAAGCGGAAGCTGAGCTCCAGCACACCGATCTCGTGACGCTCGCGTTCGGGATTGCGCTCGGTGTGTTCGTCGGCATGCTGAGCTTCAGCTTCGGCGCGACGCAGATTGGACTGGGCTCCTCGGGCGGCGTACTGCTCACGGGCCTGATCTTCGGGCTGATCAACTCCTACCGGCCGAGCTTCGGCCGCCTGCCGGAAGGCGCTCGCTACGTGCTCACGCAGCTCGGCTTGCTGCTCTTCATGTCCGGCATCGCGATCAGCGCGGGGCGCGACATCGTGGAGACGATTACCGAGGTCGGCCCCACGCTGGCCCTCGCGGGGGTCGTGGTTACGTTGGGACCGGTGGCCTTGAGCTTCATCCTCGGGCGCTATGTCTTCAAAATGAACGCTGCGCTCCTATTGGGTGCGATCAGCGGCGCAATGACGAGCACGGCGGCGCTCCAGCAGGTCAGCGGTCAGTCCCGGAGCATGGCTCCGATGCTCGGATACGTCGGCACCTACGCATTCGCGAATGTACTGCTCGCAATCGCAGGCGGCATCATCATTCGGCTTTGACTTCGCGGGCCAGGAAGTGTAGGAGGGGGGGATGACGATCGGCACACGCAGAATTCGCGAGTTCGCAGCGAGTTGTCGCGGGGTGGATTCGACGCATCACCCGAGTCGCAGCGAAATCGACGGGTCGCATCATCCGGCATTCGGGCCCGTGGCGGACGTGCTCGGCGGCATCCTGCGCAACCAGGGCGGCGGCGTGGCGGTCTGCATCTACCATCGCGGCGAGCCGGTGCTCGACCTCTGGGGGGGCGAGCGCGACGCGAACGCAGCCCCGTGGCTGGCCGACACCATGGCGCCGAGCTTCTCGACCACGAAGGGAGTCGCGACCACTCTGCTCCACATCCTCAGAGATCGCGGCCTGCTGGACTACGACGACCGGATTGCGGCCCACTGGCCCGAGTTCGGGCAGGCGGGCAAGCAGTCGATCACGATCCGCCAGGTGCTGAGCCACCAGTCGGGTCTCTATCACATCCGCCAGATGATCGATCACGCGGATCGGATGCTCGATTGGGAGCACATGATCGGCGCGATCGAGCGCACGGAGCCGATCCATCCGCCTGGCGAACGCACCGGCTACCACGGCCTCACCTACGGCTTCATCGTCGGCGAGATCGCGCGCAGGGTGACGGGCAGAGACTTTCCGGAACTCGTCCGCGACGAAATCGCAGCGCCGCTGGAACTCGACGGCCTCTACGTCGGCGCTCCCGAAGCGGCGCTCGATCGTGCGGCGCAGCTCGTCTGGGCCGGCAAGCGTCTTGGGGTCGACGCGACCGCTCTGGAGCGGAACCTCGGCGGCATGGTCGAAACCGTCGCGGCCAGCTCACGTCGGGTGCTCGGGGCGATCGGCTTGCAGCTGGATCCCAGCAGCATTCTCGATGCGCTGGCGCCGCGCGGAATCAGTTCGTTCGATTTCGGGGGGGCGGAGTCGCTGCGTGCTGCCATCCCTGCGGCCAACGGCCTGTTCACCGCTCGTTCGCTCGCGCGCATGTATGCAGCGCTCGCGGCGGGTGGCGAGCTGGATGGGGTCCGGCTGATGTCGCGCCAAACCGTCGAACTCGCGGCTGAACGGCAAGCGGCAACGGGTCGCCGAGCCGTGATTCCGTTCGAGATGGGCTGGCGGCTCGGCTATCACGGGGTCTACACGACCCGCGGCATTCCGCGGCACGGCTTCGGGCACTTCGGTTTCGGGGGCTCGGGCGCGTGGGCCGATCCAAGCCGCGAACTCGCCGTCGCGTTGATCGTGAACAGTGGCCTTGGCACGCCTTTCGGCGACCTGCGGATCGCGCGCATCAGCGCTGCAGCGCTCGCGTGCGCCGATCGCCGGAGCGGCCGGAGCCACCGCTGGCTGCCGCTTGGCGCGCAGCGGCCGTTCCGCTGGACGCGAGCAGTCGATCCGGCGCCGACGGCTCGACAGGGGAGTGTCGCATGAGACACGGGCTATTCCTGCGTCCGCTCGAAAGCCCGGAAAGGAGGTCGCGGACTTGAGTTACAACCACTACGACCGGCTTACAGCGTTGGATTCGGCCTTTCTCGGTATCGAAGACGGCAATGCCCACATGCACATCGGTGCCGTCGCGCTCTTCGATGTCGGTCCGCTCGCGGCCGGCAAGGGCGGGATCGACTTCGAGCGCATCGTCGAGGGAGTCGGGGCGGCGATTCACCAGAGCGACCGCTTCAAGCAGAAGCTGGCCTACGTCCCGGGTTCGAATTGGCCGGTATGGATCGACGACGCGTCTTTCAATCTCCGCTACCACGTTCGGCACACGTGCCTGCCGGCGCCGGGTGACGAACGTCTCTTGAAGCGCCTCGCGGGTCGAATCATGTCCGAGGAACTCGACCGCGGCAAACCGCTCTGGGAGTTGTGGTTCGTCGAGGGCGTCGAGGACGGGCGCTTCGCGGTGATCTCGAAGATCCATCACGCGATGGCCGATGGGGTCTCGGGCGCGGACCTCCTCTCGGTCCTGATGGGGCCCGACCCCGAGCACAGTCCGGAGCGGGCGGGCGGGTGGGAGGCGCGGCCGGCTCCGACTCCACAGCGTCTCGTGGTCGATGAACTCACGCGGCTCGCTCGCATCCCGTTTTCACTGATGGGCGTGGGCTGGCGTGCATTCACGCGCCCCGTCGAACTCCTTTCGACCGCCCGCGAGGAGATTGCCCATCTGGGGGAGACACTCGAGCAGGTGATGAGCCCCGCCTCCGAGACCGAATTCAACCAGGTGATCGGTCCACATCGCCGCTTCGACTGGACGCGGCTCGAGATTGCCGAGATCCGGGAGGTCAAGAAGCAGCTTGGAGGCACGCTGAACGACGTCGTGCTGACGGTTCTCACCGGAGTGATCCGCGATCATTTCATCACTCGTGGATTGTCCCTCCAGGATCTCGACTTCCGCGTGATGGTTCCGGTGAACATTCGGAGCCTGGAGGAACAGGGGGCACTCGGAAATCGGCTCTCGATGCTGGTGGTGCCGCTGCCGCTGGACGAGGTCGATCCTTGCCGTCGGCACGATCGGGTTTGCCAGGCGACCCTCGAAGCCAAGGCGTCGAGTCAGAAGGCGGTGGGTGAGGTGTTGGCGGAGATCGCCGACATAACCGGCAGCGGTGTGCTGACGCGTCTGGTGCAGATCGGTCTCCAGAGCCGGGTCGCGAACCTCGTCGCGACCAACGTTCCGGGGCCGCCCGTCGCGGTCTACTTGTTCGGGGCGAAGCTGCGCGAGATCTATCCAGTGGTTCCGCTGGGCGCCAATCAGACGCTTGGAGTCGCGCTCTTCAGCTACGACGGGACACTCCATTGGGGGTTCCACGCCGACTGGGACCAGCTTCCCGACCTCCACGAAATCGTCGAACTCGTAAACCGGGAATTCGCCGAGCTGCAGGCCGTCGCCGACCGCCGCCCACGCGTGGTGTCGGCGAGCTGAAACGAAGCCCCAGCGGCTGGTCGCGCCGTGGAGCTTCCCTATCATCGGCCTCTCATTTCCCTTTCTCCGATCGAGGAGCCCCCCCATGTCGTACCGAGTCATTCAATGGAGCACGGGTAACGTCGGCGGCTATGCGTTGCGCGCGATCCTCCAGCACCCGGAGCTCGAACTCGTCGGCCTCGTCGTGAGCAACCCCGACAAGGTCGGCAAGGATGCCGCCGATCTCTGCGGCCTCGACAGCCCAACCGGTATCCGGGCGACCGACGACTGGCAATCGCTGCTCGACGCGGGCGCCGACTGCGTCTGTCACACCGCCGATGCGGGCAGTCGTATGCTCGAAGCCGTCGACGACATGCGCCGGATTCTGGAGGCCGGCATCAATGTCGTTTCCTCGTCGATGGTGATGCTCGTCGACCCCGATTGTGGCGTACCGCCCTTCGTCGATCCGCTGCGCGCGGGTTGCGAAGCCGGGCAGGTCAGCTGCTTTACTTCCGGGATCGACCCGGGCTTCGCGAACGACAGCCTGCCGCTGTTGTTGACCGGCCTCTCCGAGCATTGGAGCCACGTTCGCGTGCAGGAGATCGTCAATTACGCGACTTACGACCAGGCCGACACCGTGATGAACGTGATGGGCTTCGGCCAGGAACTGGATGCGAAACCCTACTTGCTCCAGCCGGGGGTGCTTTCGCTTGCCTGGGGCGGCAGCATTCGCGCGATGGCAAAGGGTCTGGGGGTGGCGCTCGATGAAATTCGCGAGTTGCACGAGCGTCTGCCGACCGAGCGCGACATCGAACTCAGCTA
>CAXMSF010000150.1:0-15722 GCA_964196055.1 uncultured Gammaproteobacteria bacterium
GCATACTCGGCCTTGTCGGCCATGACCTGTTCGGGAGAAACGTAGAACGGCATGCTCATGAGGCCGCCTCACTCGTACTTCGACGCCGTGCCATGATGTCCTGGTAGATCTCCTTGATCTCGGAGTCCAAGGCATTCTCGATGCCCGACTGCGAACAGCAGCCGACGATCGGGAAGATCTCGCGCTCGACGTCGACGCCGCCCGTCGCGCGGTCCTGGTCGGCCGCGTCGGTCAGCGCCTCGATCGCGACCTTCACCGCGTCCGAACGGGACATGTCCGGCGCGTATGCCTTCTTGAGCGACTCGCTCGCGTACAGCCCGCCCGAACCCGTCGCCTCGAATTCGGTCTCTTCGTATCGCCCGCCGGTCACGTCATACTTCCACAAGCGGCCCGCGTGACGACGGAGGTCGTAGCCCGCGAACAGCGGCACCACGACGAGACCCTGCATCGCCATCGGAAGGTTCTGGCGAATCATCTGCGAGAGCTTGTTCGCCTTGCCCTCGAGTTCGAGAGGCTCGCCCTCGATCTTCTCGTAGTGTTCGAGTTCGACCCGCAGGATGCGCGCCATCTCGATCGCCGGTCCGGCCGCACCTGCGATCGCGACCATCGAGTGGGCGTCGGTCGCGTAGACCTTCTGGATATCGCGCGATGCGACACGGTGCCCTTCCGTCGCGAGACGGTCACCCGCCATCACGACGCCGTCGACGTACTTGAACGCGAGCACCGTCGTTCCGTGAGGAATCGCCAGCGCCCGTAGATCCGCCTCGGAAACCCGGCTGAGATCGGGCCGGAAATGCGCGAAATCGACCTCTAGGAGCTCCGAAAAGCTCGAACCCTGATAACTACCGCCGAAACGCAACGCTCCCCCCCACGGTTACCCGGATGCGCGAGCCTACTCACCGCCCCGCTGAACGTAGTTCTTGACGAATTCTTCCGCATTCTCCTCGAGGACCTCGTCGATCTCGTCCACGAGCGCATCCATGTCTTGCTTGAGCTTCTCGCCCTTCTTCGCGATCTTCTTCGAACCGTCGCTGCCACCCGAAGAATCGTCCCCGCCGCCGCCCTTGCGCGGCTCCTGCTTCTGGCCGGACTCTGCCGCAGCATAGATCGGAAACGCGGTGTCGGGATTTCTCTTGCTTCGTTGCGAAGTCGTCTTTTCGATTCTCATGGCGTTCTCTTTTCGGCGGGTCAGGCCCGCAAGTTTCTCACCAGGTCGGCCGCAGTCGGTGAATTCTCGAGCAACTCGTCCACGTGCCCCTTCGTTCCCTTGAGCGGCTCGGCCATCAGGATTCTCTTGATCGGTTCGTCTTCGACGCCGAATGAGATCGAATCCCAGTTCACACCGAAAACCGCCGATCCGTACCGCCTCAAGCATTCGCCTCGAAAGTACGCTCGCGTATCCTGTGGAGGCTGGTGGATCGCCGCTGTAATCTCCTCATCCGTCACGATGCGCTCGGCCCGCCCCTGGCGTTCGAGAATATAGTATAGGCCCTTGTCGGGCCGTAGGTCGTGGTACTGCAGGTCGAGCATGCGCACCTGCGGTGCGTCCCAATCGATCGACTTGCGCTCGATGAAACCCTCCATGAGCGCCCGCTTCATCACCCAGTCGATCCGGGTGTCGAGTTCCATCGGATCTCGCGCGAGGCACTCCATCACGTCCTGCCACTTCGAAAGAACGTCCAGCGTGATCGCGTCCAGCTCGCGCGTCGAGGCCCAGCGCAGCGCCATGTCGAGGTACTCCGACTGGATCTGGACGGCCGTCAGCTTCTTTCCGGATTCGAGCTGAAGCTCGAGCTTGCACTCGATGTCTTGCGACACCTCCCGGATGCCGCGCACCGGGTCGCGCAACGACAAGTTCCGGTCGATCGCGCCGTCCTCGATCATCGACAACACGATCGCGGCCGCGCCGTTTCGCAGGTAGATGGTGTATTCCGAGAGGTTCGCGTCTCCGACGATCACGTGCAGACGTCGATACTTCTCACGGTCTGCGTGCGGCTCGTCACGCGTGTTGATGATCGGTCGCTTCACCATCGTATCGAGCGCCACTTCGGTTTCGAAGAAGTCCGCGCGCTGCGACATCTGATAACGACACGGATGGCTGCGATTTTCGGAACCGACCTTGCCCGCGCCGGTATAGACCTGGCGCGTCACGAAGTAGGGCATGAGGTGCTCGACGATCTGCTTGAAGGACGTCCGGCGGTCCATCAGGTAGTTCTCGTGCGAGCCGTAGCTGTTGCCCTTCTGGTCGCTGTTGTTCTTGTAGAGCAGCATGTGCGTGCCGTGAGGTAGCAGCGCGTTCGCTTCGCGACGGCTGGCCTCGAGCACGCGCTCACCGGCCTTCTCGTGAATCACGAGGTCACGCACGTTGGTGACCTCGGGGCTCGAGTATTCCGGGTGGGCGTGGTCGACGTAGTAGCGCGCGCCATTCACGAGCGTCTTGTTGCGGGCGATGTTTTCCTGCTGGTTCGGCGTGTACTTCTCGCCGTCGACCTGGAAGCCGCGGGCGTCGGCTAGCGGATTCTCCTGGTCGTAGTCCCAGAGGATCTCACCGGCGTGGTCCTCGCGGTAGGCGTTGACCAGCAGCACGCAGCTCGAGATGGGGTCGAAATCGGGATCACCCTTGACGGTGATCCCGTATTCGATCTCCGTACCCATCACCTTCGGAATGGCCATCAGATCTCCACACGTCCATCGGACGCGAGCCTAGAGATACTGGCCCGAGGTGATGTTCTCAATCGACTCTTCCTTCCGACTGATACCGGTCATCAGCGTGCGAACGTTGATGATGCGCTCACCCTTCCGGCCCGAGATACGCGCCCAGTCGTCGGGGTTCGTGGTGTTCGGGAGATCCTCGTTCTCGCGGAACTCGTCGTTCACCGCCTCGATGACATCGTCGAGCTTGATGCCACGCTCACCGAAGTCGATCACCCGCTTCACGGCCTTCTTCTTGGCACGCGCAACGATGTTCTCGATCATCGCGCCGCTCGCGAAGTCCTTGAAGTAGAAGATCTCGCGCTCGCCCTTGGCGTACGTGACCTCGAGGAATTTGTTTTCTTCGTCGGTCTTGTACATGCGGTCGATCGTGTCCTCGATCATGCTCGAGACGATCTTGCTCACGTCGTCGCCGTACTTCGCGAACGCGGTCTCGTGGAACGGCAGGTCCTCCTTCAGGTACTTGAGGAAGATCTCGCGCGCCGCGTCGCGGTCGGGGCGGTTCACCTTGATCTTGAGATCGAGGCGTCCCGGACGCAGCACCGCCGGGTCGATCAGATCCTGGCGGTTGCTGGCGCCGATGACGATCACGTTGTTGAGCGACTCGACACCGTCGATCTCGGACAGGAACTGTGCGACCACGGTGGCTTCCATGTCCGACGAGATCCCCGATCCGCGCATGCGGAACAGCGAGTCCATTTCGTCGAAGAAGATCACCACGGGCACGTCTTCGCTGGCCTTCTCGCGGGCCTTCTTGAAGACCTCGCGGAGCTTGTGCTCCGTCTCGCCGACGTACTTGTTGAGCAGCTCCGGACCCTTCACGTTCAGGAAGTATGGAGTGGTCTCCTTGCCCGTCCGCGTTTCGATGCTCTTGGCCAGGCTGTTCGCCACCGCCTTCGCGATCAGCGTCTTGCCGCAGCCCGGCGGGCCGTAGAGCAGAATGCCCTTGGGCGGCGACAGCTGATGCTCCGCGAAGACCTCGGGGTAGATGTACGGCAGCTCGACGGAGTCGCGCAGCACGCCGATCTGGTCGCCCAGGCCACCGATGTCCTCGTAGCAGACGTCGGGAATCTCCTCGAGAACGACCTCTTCGACGGACGATTTCGGCATCTTCTCGAAACCGAAATTCGTGCGCGGGTCGAACATCACGTGGTCGCCCGTCTTGAGTTTCTCGCTTCGCAGCGGCTCGGAAAGAGTGATGACGCGCTCGTCGTCGGCATGGCCAAATACGATCGCTCGATTGTCCGCGATCAGATCGACGACCGTCGCGATCTCGCCGCGCGAGGTGTAACCCGACGGCTCGACGATATTGAACGCCTCGTTGAGAACGATCATCTGCCCTTCTTCGAACTGGAAGGCATCGAGGTTCGGGTGGACGTTGACGCGCATCTGTCGGCCATCGACGAGGATCTCGGCAGTGCCGTCCTTGTTCGGGCGGTGGAAGATGCCGTAGTTGTTCGGCGGCGCGCAGAGCTTGTCGACCTCCTCCTTGAGGAGTTCGATCTGCTGCTTGGCCTCCTGCAGAACGCCCACGAGCCGTTCGTTCTGCCGCTCGGCGTCGTTGAACTGATCGCGTGTCACCGCATAGCGCCGGCGCAGCGCTTCGTACTCGGCCAGCAGGCGGTCGAGCTGACGTCGGGACTCCGGTGATTCCGGGCCGAAGAGTCGAATCGAGTCTTGCAGGTCGGCAACTTCGTCCTGGTAGCTCCGCGCGCCGGAGCGCTCCGTTTCGGATCCACCGGGCGCGTCTTCGTCCCGCGGGTTCGTCGTCGAGATCCGCCGCATGACGTCTCGTACGAAACCCTTTTTTCCAGAGCCCTCGAACTCGCTCATTCTGCCGTCTCCTCGTTCACCAGCCGTTCCGCCGGTCGTGAATCGATCTGAACGGAAGACTCTGCAAAGCGCGTGCCGCACTTCGAGAGCCTCGCTTCAGACCATACTCGGACCGGCAGAAGGGACGGGTAAAGGGGGCCAGAACGCGCTCACAGCACGCTTCAGGATGCACCGCACGAAAAACCGCGGGGTTACAACCACGGCGGAAAATATATACGGGAACGAAATCTGCTCTCTGTGAGCTGTTCGATTTCGTCACTTCGACACCCATCGTCGCACTCCCCGGCCGGCCTTGTGGTCGTCGTCCGATGCCGTTTTCGCCAGCCGTCGAACGGTCGCTGCTGCAAGTGTTACAGGGGAAGTTGAGGACGCCGAACCTATGGATATTCCGCATGTTTTTCGAATTTCTACCATATCAGACGGCCTAGGCGTGTCAACACTCAGCCGGTTCGCTTTCCAGGCGACGCAGACCGGCCCAGCGGGCGCTAGGGCATGCCGCTCCGGCGCCCGCGAGCCGGCGCCGTGCGGAACACTCGGCCCCGAACGCGACCCGATTCGTGCGCCTACGGAAATTTCTGCGCATTGGGTGCCGCCTCGCGATGCGAACCTGCACTCGTGTTGCCGGATATTTTGGCGCAAGTGTCAGTTCTCTGGCGTTGCGAGCGTGCTGCGCGCGCGAGCGCTGCGAAGAAACCTGCTGCGCCAAGCCCTGCGGAAACGCCCTTCCCACTATGGGCAGGCGAGGGCCCGTTTCAGATGAACCAGACGCCCGGCGGAAGCTTTGGCCGCATTGCGGCCAAAAGCGCAGCGAGGCGAGGGCCCGTCTCAGATGAACCAGACGCCGGGCGGAAGCTTTGGCCGCAAAGCGGCCAACGCGCAGCAGATCAACGCGCATCGAGATCGATCACTTCGTGCCCCGCAGGTGCTTCGAACCGGAACACGGAGTCGTCGGGGCTCTGGTTCGCGCGAACGTCGCTGAACACGACCTCGGTGACATTGCCGAGCAGGTCGTAGATCGTCGTGCGACGCAGCTCGCCGCTCGCGCGGTCCGCGACGACGCGCAGCTTCTCGAAAGCGACATCGGCCTTCGGTACGAGTTCGAGTTCGCTGGCATCTTCGCTGCAAGCAATTCCGCTGATCGTGAAATCGCGGCGCATGTCGCCCTCACCGATCAGGAACTGGATCGCCGCGCCAGAGAGGTAGCCCTCGGTGACTCGCATGCGCTGGACCTCCGCGTGCGAGGGATCGTGAATCCACAGCGTGCGGCCGTCAGAAACCACGAGGCTCGGCTCGGGCTCCGAGTAATGCCAGCGCATCTTCCCGGGCTTCGCGAAAACGACCGTGCCGCGCGACACCTGCCCTGCGTCCGCCTTGCCACTCCACGCGACCGGGCGCGCGGTCTGAACGAAGGAAGCGCTCAAATCGGAAACCGATTCGTAGCGCTTCTGGATCGCCGCGATCGCGCCGTCGACGCACTTGGACGGGTCGTCGGCCACGGCTGCGGCGGGGAAGCTCCCCACCCCCGCAGCCGCCAGAATCGCGACGAGCAATAGTCTCGGAACGACGTTCATCATCGAGGTAGACGGATTCCGGACCGGATTATTCGACGGTCGAGCCGAGAAAGATCTCACGCGATTTCGTCCCGACCTGAGGCCCGATCATGCCCTCCTTCTCCATCTGTTCGATCATCCGCGCCGCCCGGTTGTAGCCGACCTTGAGGCGGCGCTGGATGTAGGAAATCGATGCGTTGCGCGAATCGGCGACGATCGCGACGGCTCGATCGAACATCTCGTCGACGTCCTCGTCGCGTTCGGCACCGGCGACATCGCCGTCTTCGTTGACCCGGATCAGCTCTTCATCGAAGTTCGGTGCGCCCTGCTCGCGCAATGCCGCAACGAGCTTCGCAACCTCCTCCTCCGAAACGAAGGCGCCGTGCATGCGCTGGAGCTTCGAAGTACCCGGTGGCAGGAAGAGCATGTCGCCCTGGCCGAGCAGGTGGTCGGCACCATTCTGGTCGAGGATCGTTCGCGAGTCGGTCCGAGAGGACACCTGGAACGAAATACGCGCGGGGAAGTTCGCCTTGATCACACCGGTGAGGACGTCGACGCTCGGGCGTTGCGTTGCCAGCACCAGGTGGATACCGGCTGCGCGCGCCATCTGCGCCAGTCGCTGAAGCGATTCCTCCACATCCTTGGCCGACACGACCATCAGGTCGGCCAGCTCGTCGATGACGACGACGATGTAGGGGAAGCGGCGATATTCGACTTCCGCCCCCTCTTCCTCGCCCGGTTTCGAACGCAGCCGGAAGGTGCGGTTGCCGGCCGCGAGTTCTTTGTCCACCCGGGCATTGAACTGCGCGATGCTGCGCACGCCGAGCGCAGACATCATCTGATACCGCTCTTCCATCTTGCGCACGACGCCCGCGAGCGCCGCGGAGGCGCGCTTCGGATTCGTTACGACGTCTGTGAGCAGATGCGGAATGCCCTCGTAGATCGACAACTCGAGCAGCTTCGGGTCGACGAGCAACAGTTTGAGTTCGTTCGGCGTCGCGCGACACAGGATCGAGCACAACAGTGCGTTCAAGAACACGCTCTTGCCGGTTCCAGTCGCTCCGGCGACGAGCAAGTGCGGCATCCTCGCGAGATCTGCATGGGCGGGATTTCCGAAGATGTCCTTGCCCAGCGCAATCGCGAGCTTCGAACTCTCGTTGCGGAATTCGTCGCAATCGAGCACGTCGCGGATGTAGACGGTGTCACGAACCTGGTTTGCGACTTCGATCCCGACCACCGATTTTCCGGGCAATGGCGCGATCACGCGCACCGAGAGTGCGCGCAATGCCAGGGCGAGGTCGTCGGCGAGGCCGACGATCTTGTTCACCTTGATGCCGGAGCCGGGCTCGAACTCGTACATCGTGATGACGGGCCCCGGGTGCACGGTTGCGACCTGGCCCGAGACGCCGAAATCCTTCAGCTTCTTCTCCAGGATGCGCGAGTTCATCACGAGACTGTCGCGGTCGAAGCTCCGCACTTCGGCGGTCTTCGAGAAGATCGCTGTAGGGTCGGGCAGAGTGAAGGCCCCCCCGTCGCCACCTTCCTGGAAGTGGAACGCCTCCTGCTTCGCCGATTTAGTGCCCTCGGATTCGGCGCGATGATCGATGATGGTCGGCCCCGCACCACGCGGACGCCGCGCGGGTGCCGCGGGAATCACTGCTTCACCGTCTCCCGCTTCATCTTCGGCTTCGAATTCGGACTCGGACTCGGACTCGGACTCTTCGAAATCAGTGGCGGCTTCACGTGCGGCCGCAGTTCGCGCGCGACGCGCGCGCTGCTCGCGCCAGACCACGACCGACCGACCACCGCGCTGGATCCCCTCGATCAGCGAGCGCGCTCCGGCGCGCGCACTCTTGAGCGCAGCAATGATCGCCGTACCGACTGCGACCGCGGCCGCGACGGTTGTACGCCCGATTGCGACCACGACGGTCGCGACGGCCGCAGCGGCCCAGCCGAGCACGACACCGAACCCCGAGAAGATGGCGGCAGTCGAGATTCCGACCGCGCTCATGCAGCCGATGCTGAACAGCACGCCGTTCAACATCAGCGCACCCCAGGCTCCCACGAGCCAGAGCTCGTGGTGCGAGAGGAATCCGCCGAGCGTACCTGCGATCACGTTGGGGAACTGCGAGGGGAACGTGGCGTGAAGCACGGGCCCGAGCGTCGCAAGCGAGACGAGCAACAGCGAAATCGCCACCCAGAAGCGCGAAGCCAGTGGCGGCAGCGGTCTGCCGATGATCATCCGCACGGCCACGAACGCCGTGGCGACCACGAGCACGAACGAGCCGTAGCCGAAGCCGCGCAGCAGCAGCGAAGCCACGAGGGCGCCCGCCATGCCGGCGCGGTTCGCGACTTCTGCACGCGTGAAGAGCGGGTCAGCGGCCGAATAGGTCGCGAGACCCAGCAATGCGAGCAACGAGAAGCCGAGCAGGGCGACGCCTGCACACTCCTCGAGGACGCGGCTGGAAGCCGAAGATTCGGGCTTGGCGCCCGACCGCCGCCCACGGGCGGCCGCCTTAGCCATGACGAACTCGCATCGAGATCACGCCCCTCCCCCCCATGGGACGGGAAACGCCCCCAGACTAGTCGGGCTTCGCGAAAGTGCCAAGCGACCCTCCAGCCGGGCCGGCCACGCAACGCGCTTAGGACAGCGGATCAGCCGGACCGATTGCGGGATCGGCTGCGATCGATCCGAGAACCGTCCCCGCTGGAATTCGCCGAATCCCGCGATTCGGCTCAGCATCCCCTCGGGGAATCGTTCAAGCGGCCTCGGTCGCCATACCCTCCGGTAGCTCGGCCGTTGCCCCGAACACCTCGCGCAGCGTAGCCGGCGGTAGCGAGGAGACAGCGATTGCTTCGATCCCGTGAACCAGCGTTTGCACCCCGATTGCATCCGTCTCGGGACGGTGAATGCACACCGGCGACGACAGCTGAATGAAACATCGTTCGATTGATGCCGCGAAGGGCCGCCTGCGCTTTGGCGGCCTCGCGACCTGAGCTTCCGTCGTCCCGTGGACGCGATCATCGGCTCATGCTCCCAGGCTTGACGCCTCGAAGCGTTGGCGGGATGATGCAATCACACCCCTCTACCCGACGGAGCAGCCAAACATGGCGAGCATCAACAAAGTGATCCTGATCGGCAATCTGGGTCGCGACCCGGAGTTGCGCTACACGCAGGGCGGTTCGGCCGTAACGAACTTCACCCTGGCTACCAACGAGAAGTGGAAGGACAAGGAAGGCAACAACCAGGAGCGAACCGAGTGGCATCGCATCGTGGTGTGGGGGCGGTCCGCCGAGAACTGCGCCCAGTATCTCCAGAAAGGCAGCAGCGTCTTCATCGAGGGTCGGCTCCAGACCCGTGAATGGGAAGACAAAGAAGGCAACAAGCGCCAGACGACCGAGATCAACGCGGCCAGCGTCCAGTTCCTGAGCGGACGCGGCAACAGCGGGGGCGGTGGTGGCGGCGGCCCTAGTGGGAGCGGCGCTAGTGGTGGCGGCGCTAGTGGGAGCGGCGCTAGTGGCGGTGGCCCGGGTGGTGGAGACCCGGGGCCGGGCCCCGGAGGCGACGACATCCCGTTCTGAACGCCGAGCGGGGGCGTGCCGAGGGCGCGCTCCCGCTATTCGTTCCGACCTGCGTCAACCGTTCGTGCGCAACCGCCGCACCAGATCGTTGATGCACTCGCGCGCGCCTGAATTCAAGTCGCCGAACTCGACACCCATGCCCGGCACTTCCCCGACTTCCCCGACTTCGTCGCCGCTCGACACACGAACGACGGTGCCGCCGACCTCGATCACGTCATCGCCACCGGGTAGCATGAATTGCAGCGTCAACGACGTGCCCAATTCCTTCGGCGTATCGGTCTCGATGAAGAGTCCGCCTTCGTTGATGTTGCGCGCAAATTCGCTGAAGAGTTCGTCGACGGACTGATACGTCACGCGCACCAGCAAGTCCACGCGCTCCGACTTGCGGCGCTCGCTCGAGTGATCGGGTTCGTCGAACTGCAGGATCGCCTTCTTCATCGAACCTTCTTCCCAATGGGAGGGCGCTCCAGGGGAAAGCGCCGCTCGTTCCTGCCCTTCATCGACCGTTCGCCGCCACACCCTTAGATCGAATCCAGTCCGAACGGACGGTTTCAGCCAGAGGCGAGGGTCCGTTGCAGAATTAGACGCCGAACGAAAGCGTTGGCCGCACAGCGGCCAACGCGCAGCTAGGTGAGGGCCCGTTCCGCAGAATCAAACACCGGGCGGAAGCTTTGGCCGCACAGCGGCCCAACGCGCAGCTAGCCCGCATCGGGCACCTCGGCATCGAGATCGCCTTCCTCATTCAAGCTGCAATAGCCCCGTTCCGCGACGACCACGTGGTCCAACACCCGCACTCCGAGCAGGTTTCCCGCGCGCACCAGCCGGCGCGTGACCTCACGATCCTCGGGGCTCGGGGTTGGATCGCCGCTGGGGTGGTTGTGGACGAGAATCAGCGCTGCAGCCGATTCGCGCAGCGCAGGCCGGAAGACCTCCCGCGGGTGCACCAGACTCGCGGTGAGCGTACCCTGCGACACCACGTGCTCGCGCAACACGCGCTGTCGACCATCGAGCAGCAGCACGATGAATTTCTCGTGCGGTACCAGGCGCAGGCTGGGGTGGAAGTGCGCAAACACATCCGCGGGGCCGCGAATCGCCGCGCCCGGATGCAGGCGGCGCGCCGCCAGGCGCCGACCCAGCTCGAGTGACGCGCAGACGGCGGCGCTCTTCGCCGGGCCGATGCCTCGCGCGCCGTCCAGCTCGCGCACTCCTGCGCGCGCAAGACCAAACAGTCCGCCGGAGCGCTCCAGTAGCCGGGAAGCGACCGCAAGCGCATCCGCGCCGCGCTCACCCGTGCGCAGCAACAACGCGAGCAACTCAGCGTCGGAAAGAGCGGCGGGGCCGAGTCTGAGGAGGCGTTCCCTGGGACGGTCGATCGAATGGCGGGCTGCCCGGTGCGGCATGCGTACTCCGCGGGACCGGGGAGTCGGAACTATAGCTGCTCCGCACCGCCCGCGGACTTGCCCGCGAGGCAGCTTCGCTCGCGCGTCTCGGCGGTATCGACGATGGCGTCGAATCGCTCGACCCCGAGTTCGGGAGCCACCAGGCCGCGGAGCGCCGAGCGCCGCTCATTCGGCGACTCCAGCTCGGCGATGAACGCGCGCAGGAACACGAGGTAACCCTTCACCTGCGCTCCCTGGCTCGAGGCGGCCATCAGTTCGATCGGTGCCGATGTGCGATACCGCGTGCCGTCGGTGAGTATCACGGATCCGCCCGGCGACAATTCGCCGAGGCGCTTCATCGCCGCCCGCAGGAACGGATCGGTGAAGGAGCCGTCTGGTGCGAGCGCCCGGTTGAGCGCTGCGGACTCGAGCTGTTCGCGCAGCGACGTGTCGAACGCGAGCACGCAACCCGAGACATCACCCCGACCGATCCGTGCAAGCGCGGCCTTGGCGCGATGCACGGCCTCGGCGCCACCATCGGCCGGAACCAGATCGATCGCGAAGGTGTGCACACCGCGCACCGCGTCGTGCTTCTGGCGCGAACGCACCGAGCTCTCTGCAGCGGCGTCCCGCAGGACGGCTCGTACCATCAGATCCTGACCGATCTGCTGCTCGCGCAGCGATTCGATCAGCGAACTCGACGCTCCCTCGATCGTCCCCGCCGCCTCGGGCGATTTCCCGGTACCCACCAATACGACCGAGAAGCCGTCATCGCGCTCCTTGATGCGGAAGGTCAACGCTTCCTTGGTAAGAAAAGCCAACGTGCCGCGACCCGCCACGTGGCGATGCGTAATGGCGAGCAGTGAGTTCGCGAGCGGCTCGAGCTCGACCACGACCTTCTTCGTGCGCGATCGCACCGGAACCCGCACCTGGCTCTGCTGATAGCCGTCGAGCATCGCACGGATGGTGATGCTGTCGCGCGGGCCCGCCTGAGCACGATTCGGCAGCACCAACGTGATCGGCGCATCGGCCTGCTCATAGGCCTTCTGAAAACTTGCTCGTACGTAGAAGAGGTCGAGCACCGCACCGGGCGGCACCGTGTCGACCTGGATCTCGCGTGCCCTGTACCAGTAGCCGGGACCGCCGAAGAAGAAGCCCGTGAGCGGAGCGAAGGCGGTCCCCGCGTTCAGGGCCGCGACCTCCTCGGGAATCAGCTCGACGCGCTCACGACCGGCCGCGGGAAGCGCGATCAGCAGTGCGAGGGCCAGCAATAACGCGAGGAATGGGCGCAGGGTCATGAAATCCGATCCGGCCGCGCAGGATAGCGCCCAGCGATCTGCGCAACAGGAAGAACGCGCGGTGCTTAGCGAGCGGTCGAGACCGGTACGGCCATCGGCGCGGCCGCTCGACCCAGAAACCGGTTGATCTCGGAAACGCCGCCCCGGCGCGCCGAGTGCTCGACGAGGGGGCCGATCATCGGCCGCCGAGCGGACGCCGAGGTCCGTTCCACGCGTTCCAGGAAGGCCTGCGGATCCGCCATCAATGCTTCGAACTCAGTATCGAGATCGCGCATCGGGACTTCGGGTGCGGCGCTGCCGAAGAATCCGTAGCGGGGCGCCTCGGAGATGGCCGTCGCGCGCCGTGGTGGCATCACGCGCGGCTGCAAACCGACGAGAATCGCCTGCCTTCGCCGCGAGAAGGATCCCGGTACCGCGGGTACCGGTGACAGAGAGCGCGGTCGACGTGCGATCTCTGCCCCGGTATCCGAGGCAACAGTGGGGACATCTCGCCGTGCGATCAGCCCCCGATCGGAATCGGATGAGGGCCCGAGGAGACCCCCCTCTCCGACATCCAGCGTGTAAAACAAGGCCAGCGCGGCGATGCCCGCGGCCAGCGCGGCGACGACGCGCGGCTGCGCGACCTCGCGGAAGAGTTCGATCACCCGGCCGCGCGAGTCGCCTTCGACCTCGATGCGCTGCATCACGTCGGCGGCCAGGCGCGGTGACGGGACGGGGTCCGGCAGACCGCGCAGCAGCGCGACCGTCTCGCGCAGCTCGCGGAGTTCGGCCGCGCACGCGCTGCATTCAGCGAGGTGTGCGTCGACCCGCGTGAAATCCTCGGGCGTGAGGTCGCCCTCGAGATGGTCGCCCAATCGGTCGAGGACGTGGGCGCTCGAGTCGTGTAAGTGACCGCTCATTGCGCACTTCCTTCGGTGCCCCGGCCGACGTAGCTCCGAAGCAGATCCCGCAGCGCGTTGCGCGCTCGGTGAATGCGTGATTTCACGGTTCCCTCGGGAATCCCGAGAACACGCGCGACCTCCTGATACGACTGACCTTCGATGTCGTACAGCAGGATCGCGACGCGCAAGTCGTCGGGCAGTTCGAGCAACGCAGACTGGACGCGCTGTTGCGCTTCCGAGCCCGTTGCCGCGTCTTCGGGATCGCGCGGCCCGGGCGGAAGGTCGAAGCCGGCCTGCTGGCTGACCTTGAGCTCGTTCAGGCGATTTCGGTTGCGGCCGAGTGCACGCCGGCGATTCAGAGCCGCATTCGCGGCAACGCGGTAGACGAAGGTGGAGAAGCGAGCCTCGCGGCGGAAGCGGTGGCCGTGACGGTGCAGGCTCAGGAAGGCCTCCTGCGCGACGTCCTCGGCTTCTTCTCGGTTGCCCATCATCCGGTACAGCAGCCGGAAGACGCGTTGCTCGTGACGCCGGACGAGAGTCTCGAAGGCGCTCTCGTCGCCGGACTGCCAGCGCGAAACCAGCTCGCCGTCCGGATCGATGATCTCGTGCGCCGGCCGTCGCCCTTTCGCCCTGACGGGGGCTTTGGGCGGCGAATCAAGCATGCCGATACTCATTGCGGCCATCGAAACAGTGGGACACCGGTTCTTTCGGCTCGGTTCGGACACTTCGCGGTTTTCTGGACCCCGACATCATTTTCCCGGGGGCGCGTCCGCGGGCTGCTCCCATTCCCCACTCTTTCCGCCGCTTTTGCTCACGAGTTGCACATTCCCGAGGGTCATTCCCCGATCGATGGCCTTGCACATGTCGTAGATCGTCAAGCCGGCCGCGGAGACTGCAACCAGGGCCTCCATTTCGACCCCGGTACGCCAATGGGCGAGCGCCCGCGCACGGATCAACACCCTGGAACTTTCCGGGTCCGGGGTCAGCTCGATCTCGACCGAGTCGAGCGGCAGCGAGTGGCACAACGGGATCCACTGGTCGGTCCGCTTGGCTGCCTGAATCCCGGCCAGCCGCGCTGTGGCGAAGACGTCGCCCTTCGGAATCCGCCCCTCGGAGATCCGTGAAAGTGTCTCGGGCTGCATTCGGATTTCGCCCCTGGCCACGCATTCGCGCCGGGTGATCGGCTTCTCGCCAACGTCCACCATGTGCGCGCGCCCTTGTTCATCGAGATGTGAGAGTTCTCCCGCCATGGTCGCCCCTGTCAGCCGGTCCGTTCGAGCAGCCATCCGAGGAGATCCTCGAAGACACGCTCATGCTCCGGCTCATTGAAGATTTCGTGCAGCAGCCCGGGGTACGTCGTGAGCGCTGCGCGACCGACCTCGAGCTGCGCGAACATCAACCGACTGCCCACGACCGGACAGGTGGGATCGTCCTCGCCATGCAACAACAACATCGGGACTCGGATCCGAGATCCGGCCGATGCGCTGCGTCGGATCGCCCCGAAAAGGGCCCTCGCCATCGATAACGTGACCTTCGAAAACACCAGCGGGTCGTCGCAGTAGCGCTGCACGACCTCGGGCGAACGTGAAAGCCCCGCCGGGTCGATCTTGGCGTCGAGACGGATCCTCGGTAGAAGCGGGGCGAGTGCGTTTGCGAGCGCAATCATCCGCGGCGACACGTCGGAGGAGAGGGTCAAGGCAGCGCCGGAGGTCACCACGCCGGCCACCTCCGGCCCGCGCTCGCTCGCGAACAGCGTGACGATCAGCCCGCCCAGGCTGTGTCCGACCAACACGATCGGCAGCTCGGGATCGTGTTCGCGTACGAAGTGCAGCATCACATCGAGGTCATCGAGGTAGTCCGAGAACTTCCGGAGATGGCCGCGCGCTCCGTCCGAACGCCCGTGGCCGATGAGGTCAACCGCGTGCACCGCACAGCCGCGCTCGGCAAACCAGGCCCCGAAGTGCTCGTAGCGTCCGCTGTGCTCGGCACCACCGTGCACCAGCAGCAAGCTCCGTTCCGGGGCCGGCCCGCGCCACTCGCGACGGAACAAGATCTCGCCGCGCGCTCCCTGGAGCTGCGCTTCGGTCCGGCGAATGCGAATTCGGTCCACGGGTGTCGGGAACTCCCGAGCGTGTTGGATCCCGACGCTCAGGACTCCGCCAGGCGTTGTACCGAAGCGTGTTTCTCGAGAACCCGATGGAGGTAGGAGGCTCCGCGAATCTCGGAGCCCCAGAAATAGCTGGAGATTCCGTCCTCGACTCCGAGTCGCCGGATATTGTCGGCGAGGATCAGGCAACCGAGCTCGATGTTGTTCTCGATCGTCGTCAGGTTGCCCCCCATCGCGGACAGCTTGGACATATGCGGCATCACCTGCATCAGCCCAATCGCCCCCTTCGGGCTGTGGGCCCACGGGCGAACGTCGCTTTCCTCCCACATCACCGCCATCAGGAGCGCGGGATCGATCCCGTATTTCTCACTGCCGTCGAG
>CAXMSF010000151.1:0-25855 GCA_964196055.1 uncultured Gammaproteobacteria bacterium
CGACCCGCCAGCGCATGCAGGCCTACCTGGCCGCCAACCCGCGCGGTCGATACGGCGCACATCGCTACTCGCTCGAAGACTTCGGCCTCGACCGCGCCACGCTGCGGCCGCGATTCAGCGGCTACTGCGAGCGCTTCGGGATTCCCACCGGATCCGACGGGCTTCCCGCTGGCGGTGAGGATCAGCGTTCATGAGGGTGCAGCGGGAGCTTCGCGGTCGATGACGACGCCTGACGGGAAACGCAGCAGCGAAGTCTTCGACGTGATCGTCGTGGGGGCGGGGCCCGGCGGCGCAACCGCCGCCTATTACCTGACCCACGCGCGGGGCGAAACCGCGCCGCGGGTCGCCTTGCTCGAGAAGGCGCACTTCCCACGCGACAAGGTCTGCGGCGACGCCTGGTGTGCACCGGCCCTCGACATCCTCGAGGACATGGGAGTCCTGCAGCAACTCGAAGCCGAGGGCCTGGTGCGCGACACCCGCGCGGGCGGCTTCATCTCGCCTTCGGGCGAGTGCTTCGTGAGCGCGGGGGACGACGCCGGCGCACCGGGAACCCGCGTCTACGCCATCAAGCGCATGATCTGCGACGAACGCATCGCGCGCGCGGCCGAGCGTGCGGGCGCCGAACTCTTCGAGGGAGCTGCCGTCACCGGCGCCGAACTCGAGGGTGACGGCCTGTGGAGCGTGCGTTGTGCAAACGGGGAGCGCTTCCGGGGCCGGGTGCTGGTGGCCGCGGACGGCGCACGCAGCGGGCTTGCCCGGCGCCTCTGCATCGTGACGGAGGCACCGCGCGCCTTCGCGGCCCGGCAGTACGTCAAGGGGGGCACGCACAACTTCCGAGCCGACGGCGTGCTCTTCTATCCCAGCTATGTGCTGCCCGGCTACGTCGCACTCTTCCGTCACTACAACGACGACATCGACCTGGGCAGCTACATCATCCCGGGCGGAGCCGCGCAGGGGAAGGACCTGCCGCAGATCTACGAAGAGCAGATCCGCTGCGATCCGCTGATCCGGGCAGTCCTCGGCCCGAAGGCGGAGTTCCTCGAGCCCATGCGCATGGCCCCGCTGCGGCTCGGTGGCGTCGCAAAGAGTTCGGCACGCCAGTTTCTGCTCGTCGGCGACGCCGCCGGTCAGACCGACCCGCTGACCGGCGAAGGCATTCACACGGCCATGATCGCGGGCCGGATCGCGGCCGAGACGATCCACGAACTCTTGCGCAAGGGCGACCTCTCCGAAAGCGCCTGCGCGCTCTACCACGAACGCTGGCAGCAGGCCTTCGGGCGTGAGTTTCCCGCCTCGGCGATGGCCGCCCGGCTCAGCTTCCGCATGCCCGCGATGCTCGACGCCGCGAATGTCGTCGCTCAGCGTCGGGGCGACGCCTTCATGCAGGAGTTCGGCGCGGCGATGACGGGGGTCGCGCCCAAGACCACCTTCCTCAAGCCCGGCGTCGCCCTGCCCCTCGCGCTGGAGCTGGCGCGCCAGCTCATCTTCTCCTCCGGGCCACGCAACGAGCGCTACCTCGGCGCCCTGCATGCCGACCCGCAGCGCCCCAGCTCCTTCCGCAACACCTGCCTGTTGACTGCGGAGTCTTGATTACAGGTTTGCAGAGTTCTTGGCCGTTGCCGACACCCTTACGGCTCCACCCCCGAGTCGTGCGCGGCTTCCGCCGCGTCGAAACTCCGGAAGGCCGCGAGGCGGTCGCGGGCCCGCTGGGCCCAGAACTCGAAGGCCTCTCGCGCGCTCGTCCAGTCACCCGTGCTGTCACCCGGCTTGGCCACTTCGCCCTTGGCGTCCGCGACCGCGACCAGGCGCCGGCCGGATTCGGCGTCGAGGATTTCGAGCTCGATCGACGCGCCCGACTTCCATACACGCGTGAGGGCGGTCCGAATCCGCAGCGTGCCCGGCTCGGGGCTGTCGACCAGCTCGAACTCGAGCGCGAGCTGTTCGCGGAGCGCCGAGTCGAGATCGGCGGCGAGGCTCGCGAGTTCTCCGCTGGATGCGTCCGACCCGCCGACGCGCTGCCACACTTCGACGGGCTCGATCTGCACCCGTTCGTAGCCGGAGAAGTCCGCCTCGGAGTCGATGTAGACGAGCTGTGCCTGGTCGTCGCGCCCGGGCTTCAATCGAGAGTAGTCACCGAGAAAGCCGCTCGGCTCGACGACCGCCGTGCCCGCACACGCGACGAATGCGGCCAGCGATCCGAGGAGTGCCGGAATTCGCGACCTCATGTCAGCCCACACAGCTCCAGACGTACTCCTTGAAGATCCCGTTCAGCGCCTGCATGCCGGCGCTCCCCGAGTCCGCGCAGGCGTCGTCGAAGTCGTACTCGATCGATTGCGCGTTCTGCTGGAGACAGCGACCGATCGCGCCGCGGTTGACCTGGTACTGGCGCCCTCCGGATCCAGAGATGGTGTTCTGGATCATGCGGTCGATGGTCGCGCTCTTCTGTCCGGCATCCATCCGATCCCATTGCCGGCAGCTGGTGGCCTGGGCCGGGGCTGCCAGCAGGAACGCGGAAGAGGCGAGAACGAAGACGACACGGGTGAATCGCATGGATGCATTATGCACGAGATGCCGCCGGCTCCGCACCCCCATCCGGCAGCGCGGAAGCGCCCCTCCCACCAGCATTCACCGGCGACCGGCTCCCCGCTATCCTCTCTCGGCGCGCGTTTCGCGCTGCGTCGGAGGTGGTTGGCCCGGTGGAGGACTTCTTCTTCAAGCTGGGACGCAAGGCCGGTGCGGGGATGCGCAAGGGCAAGTGGATCCTGGCTTCGCTGACCGCGGGCGAGGCGGAGGCGTTGGAGGCCGAGTACCAGGCCGGCTGCGATCTGGCGCGGGCCTTCGATCGCCGCAGCCCTTTCGACGACGACTCGCGCAGCCGTGATCTGCTCGCCGGTATCCGCGCGCGTCTGTGCGAACGCCTGACCAACAAAGAACGCCAATGGCGCGTGGTGGTGACGCAGGCCGAGGAGGCCGGGGCGTTCGCGCTGCCGGGCGGTTTCCTCTATGTGACGCGGCCGCTGCTCGAGATGTGCCGCTTCGATGAAGACGAAGTCGCCTGCGTGGTGGGCCACGAAATGGGGCACGTGGTGCACGGCCACGCCATGGAGCGAGTCACCAGCCAGTTCCTCACCTCCGCCGTGACCCGCGCCGCGCGCATCCCCGGCGGCCTGCTCACGCAGTGGATCCTCGGCACCGGCATCAACCTCTTCCACAGCGCCTACTCGCAAGAGCGCGAACTCGAAGCAGACGAATTCGGCGCGCGCCTCGCGGCGGCGGCCGGCTACGACCCGCGCGGCGCCATCCGCGCACTCGAACGGCTGCGCGACGCCGAGGTGCGTGACGGCCTGCCGCTTGCCGAGTACTTCTCCTCGCATCCGCCGATCGACGTCCGCATCGAAGGGCTGCGCGAACTCATTCGGGGTTGAGGGAGTCCGCGCCTCGGCCGGAAATCGGAGCCCGCGCGCGGCCGAGCAGCCGGTCGCCCAGCTCCTGCTCGACACGCATGATGCGGTAGATCGCACCGCGCTCGCCGGCGGCGTTGCGATCGGGGTTCAGGAAATCCCAGACCTTTTCGCCTTCGCGAGTGACCTCGAAAGCGTGTCCCGAGTTCGACTCCGTGATCAGGACGTTGCCATTCGCAAGCCGCTGAGCGCTGCCCCGCGTGCCGGAATGGAAGCTCGACGGCGGATCGGCCTGGTACTCCCACACGATTCGGCCTTCGGCGGGCTGCAACTCCACGATCCGGCTGTAGTCGCGATAGCGGCCGTTGTCGAAGATCAGGATGGTTCCGTCCGGGGTCAGGCTCGGATGATGGGGTTGCGCGAGTTCGCCCGCGCCCCAATGCCACTTGATTTTCGTCACTTCCGCATCGAGAATTGCGATGGTATCGAGCTCGCGCAGGCAGACGAGCAGGTCACCCTTCTCGGCCACGCCGGGAATCGCGCGATCCAGCACTTCGATGGAATTGAAGTGGAAGATGTCGAGTGGACGAGAGACCCCTCGCTTCCCAGCCGCTTGCGAGAGGCGTCGATCGAGCAGTTCCCGGGGAATCAGAGGCTCGAACAGCGGGAAGAGCGAGTGGCTTCGCAGCTCCTTTCCCTCTGGGCTCACCACCACGATCACGTCTTCGAGGGCTCGCACCGAATCGTTCCCGTGCGAAATCTGCATCGGGCGTCGGGAGAGGGCGAAGACGCGACCCGCTTCGTCGATCGCGAAATCGTGGTGGAAACGGCCACTCAGCTTCCACAGGACGCGCGAATTCCAATCCATGCGGGCGAGATACGAACCATTCTCGAGCACGTAGAGATCGCCGGAGGGGGTCATCTCCACGTATTGCCAGTCACCTCCGAGCGCGTCGTTCCCCCACTCGTGGAAGACGGCACCCTGCATGTCGAGCAATTGCCCACGGGCCCGATGACGTGACACGAATATGTTGTAGCCCGGCGCGGCGCGCTCCCGATCCCAAAGCGTCACCCCGTTCTTGTCGCTGTTCCCATCCTCGGCAGCGACCCAATCCGCGTAGCCGAGCGCCTCGAGCTGCGCAGCCGTTTCGGCGCTCGGGCCGGCGGCTTCCGCCCGCAGCCCTACCGCTTCGGGAAAGAGCGCGTGGATGCGCTCCGCAAACAGGTGGGTCCCTCTTGGGGAAAGGTGGGCGTGGTCCACGTAGAGCGACCACGGCGCGAAGATCGTCCGTTCGCGCTGCCGAAGCTCGTCGACGAGGTCGCTCCAATCCACGAAGGGAAAATCCGCCGCCCGTGTGATGACGGGGAGTTCCCGACGCAGCCGATCGGCCGCTTCGATGCGCTCTTGGCGCCGCCAACCCTGCCGGAGCAGCACGTCCTCGCCGGTGTACTCGAGGAAGCTGATCAAGGCGACGACGACCCCCTCCGGAAAGCGATCTCGCAGCGTTTCGAAATCGGCCATCACCCCGCGCGCCTTGTCGGGGTTCGCGATATGGCGCGGCTCGTAGAAGTCGTTCTGATGCGCCACATAGACCAGCAGCGCGAAGGGTTCCTGGTCCGACAGCTTGCGCGCCACCCGGAAGGCGGCGTCGCCGTCGTAACCCGCCACGCCGGCGTTGACCACGCGGTAGGAGCTACCGACGATCTGCTGGAGATTCGACGCGATGGTTGCGTCGTCGTCGACGCCGACGCCGAACAGTCCGCTGTCGCCGACCATCAGGATCTTCCGCGTCGCCTCGACCTCGGGAAGCGTGCGGCGAAAGCCGTCGGCGTCGATGTTGAAGCGGTACCGGACGCGGGTGTTCTTCTCCAGATAAGCGCGCAAGTCCGGCGACAGCTTGGAGCCGGCTCTCACGTACACCACCGGCGGGTCGATGTTCATGGATTCCGTCGCACGCACCTGATAGGCATCCACCGACACGCCGGGGCGCAGCACGTAACCGAGTTCCGCATCGGGCCGGACCAGCATCGTGTCGTGCTCGCTCGCGCCGGTGGGGTTGCCCGCGTTACCGATCGCGCCGTCCAGCGCGCGGAGTTCGTCGATGAGAGCCGACGGCATGTCGAGTTCCGTACCGCTGAGGGCGACACCGACCTCTTGCCAGATCGTCGAGAAGCCGAGGCGAAGGCCGAGAAACACGAAGAGCGCGAGCGCGATCGATCCGGCCGTGAGCAGACCGCCGACGAATGCGATCGCGGTCGTTCGCTCGCCGCCTCCAGGCGCCTTGTTTCCGCTCAAAACGCGTCACCTCGTCACCATTCCGCGGTCGCGCAGCCGGGCTACTCGCTCGAGTGCGATCGGAACGTTATCAGATGAGTGGTGGGACGAGTCAGCCCCGCGCGGGCGGCTCTTCAGGCGGAACACCGCGCTGGATGGTGCGGACGATGTACCAGCCCAGACCCGCGACGAGTGGCAGGACGAGCGCGTAGAGGAGAAAGGGGATCTGCTCCGAGCGCGCTTCGGGAGCTTTCGCATAGCCCGGGTTCGGCTCGAGCGCGTCGAGCCGGAGCTCCGTGAAACTCGCGATCTCGTGCTCGTGGAGTCGACGAGCGAGGTCGTAGCGCGGCTCGCGGGCTTCATCGGGGTCGAGGTAGAGCGCAAGTGGCAGCTCCAGCGCGCGCGGGCCGAGGAAGCGCACCTGCTGCTGTGGGCGGCTGGCGCGCGCGGCCGTGACGTCGACCGGCTCGTCGTCCCCCTGATCGATCATCATCACCAGCACACGGGCGTCCGTCGCAAAATCCGTGAACTCGGTATGGACGTCGTCGTCGTAGTGGAAGGCCACGCCGGTGGCGAGTTGCCGCGTGCGGCGCCCGCGTTCCGCGCTCCACTCCCACAGGCCGACCGAGCGCGCAAAATCCGTCGCGGGAATCGTGAAGTCCACGCGATCCACGCCGAGATTCGCGCGACCGAGGTCGAGTTTCCAATAGTGGTGACGGCTGTCGGCGTCGCGGTCGTCATCGAAGCGTTCGAGGGTCGCGCGCAGCGCGAGGGCCGAGCCGCGTTGCACGACCTCGCGCACCGCCAGGCCGTTGATCACGAGGGGCTCCTGCGCGGGATCGACCCGCTCGCCCGGTGGTTGCGTCGGGCGCAGCGTGAAGCGATAGAAACGGAAGCGCGCCGTCGGCACCCGCAGCACGTTGTGCCGGTAGGCGATCTTCTCGCGCTTCACGGTATGGCGGATCAAGTGAAGGCCATCGCGCAGGATCTGCCAATTCTCACCATCCTGGCCGGCCTCGACCCGCACCCGGGCGTTGTACTCCTCGTCGGCGAGTTCGAAGACGAACTCGTTCACGGGCTGCGGCTTGCGATCCCGAAGCTCGACCGACACGGTCCGGCTGCCGTCTTCACTCCACGCCTGATTGAAGATCGTGACGGGGCGATCCACCACCTCGCCTCGCGAATCCGCCGAGTGCACCAGCGAGGGAATCTCGCGCCCCGCCGCATCGAAGACGCGCAACTCGCCGCCGTGTTTGAGGGCCGCGACGGCTTCACTGGACAGCGGCACGGCGTACGCCTGATCCGGCGCGACCGGCCCGTCGACGAGCGCCCGCCGGTGGAAGTCACTCGCGACGCGACGATCGGCCTCGCCGCTCGCGGGCGCGGCCAGCAACGCGGCCGCGACCCACACCCCCCATGCGCCCCGCCTAGACATCTTCGCGCCGCTGCTGTCGGCTGGCGAAATGCGAGCTGACGAAGAGGATCGCCGCGAAGACCAGCAACGAAAACGCGCGATAGAGCTGGTGCTGCGACTCGAGGTCGAAGAGGTAGACCTTGAGGGCCGTGAAGACATAGAGGGCATAGGCGCCATACAGTCGCACACGTTCGCCGCTTCGCACCGCACCGAGGTAGACACCGAAGGCCAGCAACGCGTAGGCGACCGAGAGAATCGTCTGATAGCTCGCCCGACGCGCGCTGTCGGGGAAGAGGTCCATGAGCGGCGGCGCGTGGGTCACGGCGAAGACTTCGCGGCGCAACAGCAGCATCGCGAGGACGAGCGCCACGCTGAAGAGCAGTGCGCGGAGTCGCTCGCGTGGGAGTCGCAACGCCTCCTCCGGAGCCTCGCGCGCGAGCCAGGCCAGCAGCAGCAGCAGCGGTGCCAGCAGCCACACCCCTGCGTGCAGCCACCACAGGCTGTCGCCGTCGCCGAGGATGGCGAGCATGTGCAGGTAGCCACCGGGCCAGACCAACACCTGCCAGGTCCACAGCGAGAGCAGCACGGCCAGCCCCAGACCGGCCGGCCAGAGCGCCGCAGCAGCCGCCATGCGGGAAACGACCACGAGCCAGAGCCCGCTCATCACCGCGACCAGGATGCCCGCCTCGATCAGGTCGTGGAGGAGATGGCTGCCGTGGGGTGCCAACCAGAAGCGCGCCATGCGATGGGCCTCGCCATCCACGGCGGCCACCATCACGAAGAGACCGAGCCCCATCACCCACGTGGTCGGGAAACGCAGGTTCGGGATGCGACCCGCCAGACGTCCGACCAGCGCGAAGGTCACCGCCGCCGCAAAGGGCGGCCAGCTCTCGAGCTGCGCGAAGGGGAGGTAGCGCTCCTCGCCCGCGCCGTGGCGCGAAGACAACAAGCCGTCGAACTCGAAGAGTCGAAGCGTGATCACCGCCAGCATCGCCAACACGTGAAGCCGCAAGAAGGCGAAGCGCGGCTGCGTGCAACCCCAGGCCAACAGCACCGTTTCCGCGCACCACACCAGCGTGATCGCGGGCCCACTCACGAGGTAGGGCGTGGCGAGCAGCAGGAAGCCCGCCGCGGTTCCCGTGAAGACGCGCAGGCCGTCGGAATCGAGCACCGGCTGGCTCACCATCCGCGACGCGACGAAGGCGTAGAGGACGGCCACCACCGCGGCCACCAGTCCGAGCCACGCCCGGTGCTCGTCTTGAAGCACCACCAGCGCGAAGCCGAAGTACACGATGCCGTTGAGCACGGTCAGGAACTGCCCGAAGGAATCGATCGGAATACGTTGTCGCAGGCTTCGCCAGGTCGGGATGGCGGCGAACGAGACGAAGAAGGCCGCGAGGAAGGGCAGCAGCCAGTGGAGTTCGAGCCAAGGCGTGTCGCCGGGATGCTGCGTGTACTCGCTGACCCAGGTCGCCGTGTACAGCGCGGTCAGGGAGAAGGCCATCCACTTGAGCGCTTGCCAGCTGCGCGAGTACGCCAGCGCGAAGACGCCCGCGTTGAGCACCAGCAGATAGCTCGAGAGAAAGACGAAGTTGCCGCTGCCCGTGCTCGCGAGTGCGGGTGCCAGATAGCCGCCCAACAAGCCCCACACCGCGAGTGCCTGCGCGTCGTAGCGCAGCGACTGCGCCGCCACTGCCGCGGTCACCACCACGTACAACGCGAAGGCGAGCCCGGCCGGGATCACCTCGTATTGTTGCTGTCCGAAGTAGACGGCCACGAACAGCAAGCCGTCCCCCGCCGCGACCAGGCCCGACGCGAAACGCTGCCAGTCGCGCCGCGCGTAAACCTCGCCGCCGGCGATCAGCGCCGCACCCAGGAGCAAGCCCAACGCGACGCGCCCGGTGGGCCCGATCCAGCCGCTGTCCACCGCGTACTTGAACACCACCGCGGCACCCACGATCAGCGAGAGCGCACCCAGCTTGTTGAGGGGGTTGCCCTCCATGAAGAAGGAACGCAACCAGTCGGGCAGAACCAGCGGTCGACGCGGGCCGCGTCGTGTAGGCGCTTGGAAGTGGGCCGAGGGCGAGATTCGCACCCGCTTCGGCGATGCCTCCGCAGCTGCGAGATCGGTGTCTCCCGCAGGCTCGGCCGGCGCTGGCCCCGCCGTTTCCGATCGGCTCGCGGCGGTCCCGGCCTCGAGCTCGCGCACGCGCTCGCCGAGCTGCTCGACCTGGCTCGCCAGTGCGCCGAGGCCAGACCGAAGCGCCGCGAACTCTCGCCGCTCCTCGTCCGTCACACTGCCCCCTCGAAACAAAGGATAGAGACCCGAGTCTCGGGTCACACGCCTGCCTCGTGCTTGATTCGGCCGCGCAGCGGCCTCACTTGATCGAGCCCGGGAATCGAGGTGACTCGGCTACGTTTCAGGCGGAATTCCGAACGCAAGCAGCATGGGCAGAGCCCGCCATGGTCCCGTGGCGGAATGGGAGACCAGCGATGATCGAGATGGATGGAAAGAAGATCCTGATCACCGGCGCCGCCCGGGGGATCGGCTTCGGAATCGCCGAGGCCTTCGCTCACGCGGGCGCCAACATCGCCATCTGCGATCGCGACGGCGACGGGCTCGCGCAGGCCGCTCGCGATCTCCGCGAGCGCCATCCGCAAGTCGAGTGTGTGGAGCTGGTCGCCGATGTGAGCGACCCCGGCCAGGTCACCAGCCTGGTAGACGCCGCGGATCAGCGCCTGGACGGCATCGACGTGCTGATCAACAACGCGGGCTTCGGGGGCATGCGGCGCTTCTGGGAGATGAGCTTCGAAGAGTGGAACGGAGTTCTCGCAACCACCCTGACGGGGACCTTCCTCTGTTCCCGCGACGTGGTCCGCCACATGCTCGAGCGTGAGATCCGGGGCAAGATCATCAACATCGCCTCCACCAACGCAGTGATTCCCAGCACCGGGATCTCGGCGTATTGCGCGGCCAAGGGAGGCGTGTCGATGTTCACGAAGGCCGCCGCGCTGGAGCTGGCCCCGCACGGAATCACCATGAACGCGATCGGTCCCGGAACGACCTTCACACCCGGAACCGAGGGCTTCTACCGACTGCCCGGGCTGCACGAGGCCTTCTTGGAGCGCTCCCCGATGGGCCGCTTCGGCGAACTCTCGGACATCTCGAAGGTGGCCGTGATGCTGGCCTCGGACTACGCGAGCTGGATCACGGGGCAACTCATCCTGGCCGACGGCGGCCAGTCGCTGCTCGGGCTTCCGAGGTACATAGAGGGCTTGGAGCAGGCCGCGCAGGGCGGTGACTGAGTCTGGAACGATCACATCTCGGTGTCGATCGGGATCTCCGCCGACGCGTGGGCCGAGCTATTCATCCTCGAGATAGAGATTCCCCTGCAGGCACCAAACGGCCTCCGCATCGAAGGCCTCGGGTTTCACGACGAGGTCCACCATCAGATACCAGCGCCACGACGGGTCGCCCGACTCGACGTACTCCCCGGTGAGCGTCCCCTTGAACTCCTGGCGGCCGGCCATGCGGGTCCCGGGGATCGGGCCGCCGCCGTCGCACTCGGCCCGCTTGCCCGCATAGGCGGGATCGACTCCGCGCTTCTCGGCCGTCATTCGGCACTCATCCGGGAGAACTCGCCCGCCATCCCGGCAATCAATGCCACTCGATCGGAAAGACCTTCCATCCTGTCTCCATTCTTGAATTTCTCGAAAGCGCGAACTCGAAGCGCTTCGGACGGGAACTCGAGCGACAGCCGAATTCGCGTTCTGCTGCCGTTAACAGGGTGCTGAAGAACTCCGGACCGAGCCGGGTGCGAAGTTCTTCAGCGCCCTGTTAACGCCCTGTAAACTGCGCTTTTCGCTTCTCGATGTACGAGCGCGGGCCCTCCTGCGCATCCTCGGAGGTGCGCACCTTCTGGAAGAGCGCGTTCTCCAGCACGAAGGCGCGCTCGTGCTCCCACGCGCGCACACAGATCTCCTTGCAGGTCTGCACGGCCAGGGGGCCGTTCTCGCAAATCATCTCGGCGAGCCGCATCGCCTCCGGCAGCGCATCGTCCGGTGCGTCGACCAGGCGATTCACCAGGCCGACCTCGTAGGCACGTTGCGCGTCGAGGGGGCGGCCCGTCAGCATGACTTCCATGGCGATGTTCCACGGGATCGCCCGCGGCAGCCGCACGTGCGATCCACCGGCCGGGATCATGCCCCAGCGAACCTCCCCGAGTGCGAAGCTGGCATTGCGCGAGGCCACGCACATATCGGCGCCCAGAATGAGTTCGAGGGTCGCAAAGCCGTTCACGGCGGTGATGATCGGCTTGTAGATGTCGCTGTAGACGCGTTTGGTCGGGTCGGCATTGATCTGGAACTCGCCCGACGTGATCGCGGGAATCATCGCGTCCAGATCGCCGCCCGAGCACCACGCCTTCTCGCCGGTGCTGGCGAACACGGCGACGTAGAGATCGGGGTCCTGGTTGAAGTCGTCGAAGCACTCGTAGAGTGCATCGATCATCGCCGGCGTGAAGGAATTGCGCTTCTCCGCCCGATTGAACGTCATGATCGCAATGTGGTCCTGCTTCTCGTAGAGAAACTCGGGCGTACCCGGCATCGGTTCTCCTCTCCTGCTCGTTGCTGCGTCCCATTCGACTCGATTGGACTCGTTTGATCGATTTGCAGCTCGGACAAGCTCCGAGCGACTCCGCCCGCGAGACTCAGGTCGTCAGGCGTCGGAACTTCGGAAGCGTTACCGCATCCGTGACGTGGTCGAAGACGACTTCCACGGGCATCCCCGCGCAGAGATCGTCCGAAGCGCAGTCGACGACCCAACTCACCATGCGAATGCCGTCGTCGAGTTCGATGACGGCAGGCGCGTACGGGACGTCGTCTGCGAAGTCCGGATGCATCGGCCGCCACACCACCGTCCAGGTGACGAGTTTCCCGCGGCCGGTCGAGGGCGACCACTCCCAGTCCCAGGAACCACAGCGCGCACAGCGCGGGGTCGGCAGGTGCCGCAGCTTCTCGCAGCCCGAACAGCGCTGGAAGCAGAGTTCGCCCCGGCTGCAATTTTCGTAGAACTCCTTCGTCATGCCTTCCATGACGGGCAGAGGCTTCCGATATTCCGCCGCTTCTCGTGTCATGCCGTTCGCTCTCCTGCTGCTGCGCTTTCCTTCGCGGTCACGGGTGACCGGCTCAGCGGCCGAGGACGGCGATTGCGCCGTCACCGAAGTCGCCGAAGCCCGTCACGATGCCGATCTCCGCATCTTCGACTTGTCGCTCACCCGCCTCGCCGCGGAGTTGACGCACCGCCTCGATGAAGTGATTCATGCCCAGGACGTGCGCCTCGGAGAGCAAGCCGCCGTGCGTGTTCACCGGCAGCTCGCCGCCCAACTCGATCCGTCCGCCTTCGACGAAGCCCCCCCCCTCGCCGCGTTTGCAGAAGCCCATCTCCTCGAGCTGCTGGATCACCTGGAAGGTGAAGGGGTCGTAGATCTCGGCAAAGTCGACGTCCCGCGGCGTGATCCCCGCCATCTCGAAGGCGCGGGGCGCCGCGCTGGTCTGCCCGAGTTGGAAGACATCCTCCCGCCCCACGAGGTCGTCGGCGGGATAAGGTTGCCCCTGCGCGACCCCGAGGAGTTTCACCGGCTTCTGCGGGAGATCTCTGGCGCGCTCCAGGCTCGTCACCACGAAGGCCGCGCCACCGTCGGCTTCGAGCGAACAATCGAAGAGCCGGTACGGGTCCGAGATCATCGGCGAGGCCAGGTACTCCTCCATGCTGAGCGGCTTGCCGCGCATGAGCGCGTTGGGGTTCAACTGTGCGTGCTTGCGCTGCGCGATGGCGACCGCGCCCAGCTGCTCGGGCTTGGTTCCGAACTCGTTCATGTGCCAGCGGGCGATGAAGGAGAACCACTGCACCGGCGCCGTCAGGCCGAAGGGAAAGTAGAAGTCGCGCGCGTTCACGCCACCCGACATGGAGTTCGGGTCCTGCACGATGATCTGGCGGACGCGCCGGCCCGAGAAGCCGTACCAGCCGCCTGGAATCAACACATGGCTCGCGAGCCCCGCGGCGACCGCCATGGCGGCGTTGGCGAGCGACGCCCCCGGCCCCGCACCCCCCACGTGCGAGGTGGCCTGGTAGCGGAGGTCTTCGACGCCGAGGTTCACCGCCAGATTCTCGGCGATGCTGAGGCCGTAGAAGGGGAGGATCCCGTCGATGTCGCTCGGCCGCAGCCCCGCGTCCGCGATCGCCGCCTCGCAGGCTTCGAGCTCGATTCGAAGCGGCGAGTCGACGGGGCCATCGGACCCGCGTCGGTAGGGGGTGTTCCCGATCCCGACGATGCATGCCTCGCCTTGCAGGGCGCTCATATTCGATCCTTCCCGGCGGACCCGGCGGTCAGTAGATGATCTTCCCTTCGACGAGCTCGCGATAGCGCGTCTCGGAAAGGCCGAGCAGGTCGCGATAGACGTGCTCGTTGTCCTGGCCCATCGCGGGCCCGGGCGCGTAGGCGGGCTCGGCCCGAGTCGTCTTGACGTAATTCCCGTAGACCGTCTCCGTGAAGCCCAGGGGGTGCTCGATCTCGATGAAGGTCTTGCGTGCCTGGTAGTGCGGGTTTGCGAGCAGGTCCGCGACGTTCAGCACCGGCGCCGCCGCCACGCCGGAACGCTGCAGGCGCTCTGCCAGTTCGTAGTCGTCGAAGGCGCTCGTAAAGCGCGCGAGCTCGGCGTGCAGAGTCTCGATGTTGGCGACGCGGTCTTCGCAGGTTGCGAATGTCGCGCTCTCGGCCCAGTCGGGCCGCCCCATCGCGTCCTTGAGTCCCCGCCAGCTCGGGTCATCGTGTACCGCCAGGCTGATCCAGCGATCCTCACCCGCACACGGAAAGACACCGTGCGGCGCCGCCGCAGCGGTCGGATGCCGATTCCCGATCGGGCCGGCCACCCGACCGTTCATGAAAAAATCCATGAAGGCCGGGCCGACGAGCTGCATCACACCTTCCTGTTGAGAAAAGTCGACGTGCTGACCGGCGCCGGTGCGCTGTCGGTGATGCAGGCCCAGCAGCGTTGCAAACGCCCCGATCACGCCGCCGAGCGGGTCTGCGAAGGCGTTCTCCATGGGGATGGGGTTCTCGCCGTGGTACCCCGTCGTGCTCTCGAGGCCGGTGATGGCACCTAGACTCATGCCGTAGGTGCGAACGTCGCTCATCGCTCCGAAGAGCCCGGCCGCGGGCATCGAGACCAGGACCACGTCGGGCCTGACGGCGCGCAGCGCCTCATAACCGAGGCCCAACTTGTTCATGACGCCGGGGCCGAAATTCTCGAGCACCGCGTCACAGTGGGCGACCACCTCGCGGGCCAGCGCCTGGCCTTCGGGCTGCTTCAAGTCGACGGTGATGCTGCCGTTGCCCGCCCAGCCCGCGTGGTTCTGCAGGCTGCAATCAGGATCGCGCTCGCGGCCCGTGGCGAAGGGCGGAATCGTCCGATTGATGTCGACCCGCACGCGTGATTCGATCTTGTAGACCTCGGCGCCGAGCCGGCTGAGCGTCTGGCCCGCCACCGGTCCGAGCCAGCCCCAGCCGAAGTTCGCAACCCGCACGCCCGCGAGCGGCAAAGCGGGCTCCGGCGCGGGCTTCGCCTTCGCCGTGGCTGCGAGCGGTGCGGCGCGCAGCTCCTTGCTCAAGATCTCGTCGTTGTGCTCGCCCAACAGCGGCGCGGCGCGGCGTGGGCCGGCGGGACTCTCCGGCAGCAGCACCGGCGCCCCGAGCGTGCGCACCGACCCCAGCAACGGGTGATCGAGTTCCACGAAGAAGCCGCGGTCCGCCATATGGGTCAGCTGCGCGATGTCCTCCACCGTGTAGACCGCCGTGGAGGGAACGCCATTGGCCTGGCAGAGATCCATGATCTCCTGTTTCGTGCGCTCTGCGGTCCACGCCTCGATCAGCGGATAGATGAAATCCGCGTTCTGCGCCCGCACCCCCATGTCGTCGAACATCTCGGGCGCCGCCCAGTCGGGATTTCCCATCGCGCGAACCAGCCCCCGCCATTGGCCGACCTCGAGCGCGATCATCCACACGTAGCCATCCTTGCACGGCAGAATCGTCGCGGGCGCGGCCAGCGGCAATCCGATGCCGCTGCGCTTGCCGAAGATCCCGTCCTGTGCGTAGAGCCCGATGTTCTGCGCGCCCACGAAGAGTGCCGCGATCGCTTCGGCGCAGGCGACATCGATGTGCTCGGCGCGGCCCTCGCCCTCGGCAAAGAGCGAGCCGAGCGCCCAGGTGGCGGCGACGTAAGCGCCGAAATAGTCGGCGGCGAAGGTGCCCTGTTCGAGCGGCGCTTCGCCGGGACGGCCGCAATAACGACTGCCCGCCCCCGAGAGATGGAAGGCGTTCAGATCGCAACCCTTCCAATCCGCATAGGGGCCGGTCTGCCCGAAGGGCGTGATCGAGACCGTCAAGAGCTTCGGGAAGCGCGCGCGAAGACTCGCAGGATCCAAGCCCCACTCGCGCATCCGCGCGGGAGGATTGTTCTCGACGAAGGCATCGGCTCGCTCGAGGAGCTTCCAGAGCAGCTCGCGCCCGTGCTCGCTGCCCGGGTCGAGCGTGACACTGCGCTTGTTCGTATTCAAGCTGAAGAAGAGACCGCTCTTCTCGGGATGGGGCTCGTCGGCGGGGAACGGCCCCCAACTCCGGGCGACATCGCCGCCTCCCGGCGGTTCGACCTTGATCACTTCGGCGCCGTAATCGGCGAGCAACCTGGCACAGAAAGGCGCAGAGACTCCCTGGCCCAGCTCGACGACGCGAACGCCCTCGAGTGCGGCGACGCCTCCGGTCGCGTCGCCGCGCGGACTACGCATTGCGCGTGAGCTCCGCGATTTCCGCTTGCGAGAAGTTCGCTTCGCGCAGGATTTCCTCCGCATCGGCACCGCAGCGGGAAGGCAGGCGCCGGACGGAACCCGGTGTCTCGGAGAGCTTGGGCGCGATGCCGACCTGCTGCACGCTTCCGAATTCCGGGTGCTCGAGTTCCACGAGCATCTCACGCGCCCGCATGTGCGGGTCCGCGACCGCCTCGTCCAACGCATAGACCGGCATCACACAGATCTCGTCCCGGCGCAGATCCGCGAACCACTCGTCGCGCTTCCTTTCGCGGAAACGCGCGCGCAGGAATTCGAAGATCTCGGGGAAGCGCGCCTCATCGAACTGCACCTCGGCGAATTGCTCGCATCCCAGGCGCGTGCAGAGCTTGGCCCAGAACCAGGGCTCCATGCAGCCGATCGAGAGCCACTTGCCGTCGCCCGTCTGATAGACGTTGTAACAGGGAAGCGAGCCATTCAAGAAGTAGCGGCCCGGGCGCGGCGCTTCGCCGCTGGTGAAGTAATCCGAGACCGCCAGATTGGCGAGGGACATCACGCCGTCGCTCATTGCCATGTCGATGTACTGGCCCCGGCCCGTCGCGTGGCGGGCCTCCACCGCCGCCATGACGGCGAAGGCCGCGTACAGTCCGCCGGCCGCGAAGTCGCCGATGACGTTCACCGGAATGGCCGGCGGCTGGCCTGGCCAGCCCGTCATGCCCAGCACGCCGCCGAGGCTGATGTAATTGAGGTCGTGGCCGACCAGATCGGCGTAGGGCCCGTCCTGGCCGTAGCCACTGATGGAGCAATAGATCACCCCCGGATTGCTCTCCCGGACGACGTCGTAATCGACGCCGAGGCGCTTGGCCACGCCGGGCCGAAAGCCCTCCACCACGATGTCGGCCTCGCTCATCAGGCGCAAGCAGGCATCGCGCGCGGTCGCTTGCTTCAGGTCGAGTGCGATGGAGCGCTTGTTTCGCCCGACGGGGTTGAAGACTCGGGCCCGCTCGCCGACGCCCAGCTCTTCCGCGACGCTGCGCCCGCTTCCCGCAGGCTGCTCGACGACCACCACGTCGGCGCCGAAGTCCGCCAACAGCATGCTGCAGAAGGGGCCCGGTGCATGCCGGGAAAGGTCGATTACCCGAAGTCGATCGAGGGCCTGCATGCTTCTGACCTTCCGCCCGAGGCATTCGAGCTGCCGGGGAGACAGAGAGATTGTGGGCGGTTCAATAAATATTGTCAAGCAACTTGACGATATTTCCCCGCGACGATAGCCTCGGAGCCCTCCGCGAAGGCCACGCAACCGGCGCCTTCGCCAACACCGCCCCTTCCAAGGAGATCGATCGTGCGAAAGGATCCGCTACACACGCAGCTCTGTGAATCGCTCGGGATCGAGTACCCGATCGTCTCGTTCACGCACTGCAAGGACGTCGCCGCCGCCGTGATCAATGCGGGCGCCTTCGCGGTGCTCGGGCAGACCCAGAGCTCGCCCGACGAGATCGCGGCGAACATCCATTGGCTACGCGAGAAGGTCGGCGACAAGCCTTTTGGGGTGGACCTCGTCTTCCCGGCATCGGTACCGGCGCACGGCTCGGCCGAGGAACTCATCGCGCAGATCCCCAAGGCACAGCGAGAATTCACCGAAGACATCAAGCGGCGCCACAAGATCCCGCCGCCCAAGAAGACGCCGGAACTCTACGACCTCGGCTGGGTGAACAAGGAAACCCCGCAGAAGCAGCTCGAAGTCGTGCTCGACGAGAAGGTGCCCGTCGTGGCCTCCGGGCTCGGCAACCCGGGCTTCTTCGTCGAGGCGGCGCACGAACGCGGCATGCAGGTCTGGGGTCTGGTCGGCAAGGCGCGTCAGGCGAAGAAGGAGCTCGAGGCCGGCGTCGACGTGTTGGTCGCGCAGGGGATCGACGCGGCCGGACATACCGGCTCCATCGGCACCTTTTCGATCGTGCCCCAGGTCGTCGCCATCGCGGGCGACACGCCCGTGCTTGCGGGCGGGGGCGTCACCACGGGGCAACATCTGGCGGGCGCCATCACGCTCGGCGCGGCCGGGGTCTGGACGGGCACATTGTGGCTTCCCTGCCGCGAATCCGACGTCGACATGCAGATGAAGGAACGGCTGATCGCGTCGACCGTCGACGACACCATCTTCTCGAATTGCGTCTCCGGCTTCACCATGCGCACGCTCAAGAGCAAATGGCACGAAGAATGGGCGAGCAAGGACGCACCGCCCCCGGCCCCCGCGCCCTACCAGCTCTTCCTCTTCGCCGAAATCAAGCAGTCGGGGCTCGACTGGGATCTGCCGGACTTCCAGACCGAAGCCGCGGGTCAGGGGGTGGGCTTCATCGACAGTATGAAACCCGCACGGCAGATCGTATTTGACATGGTCGAAGAGGCCCATGACGCCTTCGACCGGGTATTCGGCGAGGACGACGACTGAGATCGCCGTGAGGTGCGCGCTGCTCGGCTCGCGGGGCCCGTGCAGGTTCCGCCCGCCGGCGGCTGCACGTCGCGCCGGTCGATCGAATCGGCGGTCAGCGGGCGTGCGGGGGCCTATGCTTCGGCTTCGGAAGTGGAATCGTCGGCGAAGCAGCCGGCTGCGCACCGGAGAATTCGCATGACTCACAACATCATGGTCGAGCGCGACGTCATGGTAACGATGCGGGACGGCGTGAAGCTGGCCACCGACGTCTACCGGCCCGACGATGATGCCGAGCACCCGGTCCTGGTGAATCAGCATCCCTACGACAACGACATGTTTCTCGTCGTACACGAACTGCTGTTCAGCCCGCTCGTCGCGGCCCAGAAGGGGTACGTGGTGGTCAGCTCGGAGACACGCGGGAGGTCGGGTTCCGAGGGGGAGTGGCGTCCCTACGGTGACGAGGGCAAGGATGCCTACGACCTGGTGGAATGGGCTGCGGAGCAGTCATGGTCGGACGGCAATGTCGGCTTGTACGGTGCCTGCGCGTTGGGCTTGGCGGCGATTCAGGGCGCGGTCGAGGCTCCGCCTCACCTCAAGGCCGTGTTTGCCTACATGACCGCGACCAACTTTCACAGCGGTTGGACCTATTCCGCCGGGGGCGCCCTCGAGTTGGGCTTCCAGATGTCGTGGACCTGGACGATCCTCGCGCGGGACACACTTTCCCGCCTCGATCTCGAGCCGGACGCCCTGGCGAAGGCGGATGCCAAGCTGGTCGAGGCTTCCGGAGACATGAACGCTTCGGCCCGCCATCTGCCGCTCATCGATTTCCCCGCCTTCCAGGGCGGAGCAGCCCCCTACTGGCGCGAGTGGTTGTCTCACCCGAGCTACGATGCGTTCTGGCAGAACGTAGACAATGTGGCCCAAGCAGAGCGAATCAAGGTGCCCGTCATGCACTTGAGTTCGTGGTACGACACTTGTCTGAAGGGGCACCTGGATTTCGACGCAGCGCTACGCGAGCGTGGCGATGAGAACATTCGCGATCAGCATCGAATGCTCATCGGCCCGACCGACCACAGCGCCTACTACAACAAGCGGCCCAGCTGCGCGGGTGAGCGAGATTTCGGCCCCGAGGCAATGACCGGTGCCGACGTCCTCGCGGAGATGGTATTCGACTGGTTCGGCCACTGGCTGCGGGACGAAGAGCGAAGCGTCCTGCCCGAGAGCCAGGTCCGCTATTACCAGATGGGAGAAAACGCCTGGAAGGAGGCCGCCTCATGGCCGCCTCCTCACACGATTCAGCCCTTTTACCTCCACAGTGCGGGCCGGGCCAACAGCCGGACGGGAGATGGAGTGCTCGACACGGAGGCTCCGGGCAGCGAGCCCCCGGACAGCTATGCCTACGACCCCCTGGACCCGGTTCCCACCACCGGTGGGCGCAGCATGATCGACGTCCCGACAGGCGTCGAGAACCAGGCAAGAGTCGAGGAACGCCAGGACGTGCTCGTCTATACCACGCCTCGCCTGGCCGACCCCGTGGTTCTGACGGGCCCCATCTCCGTCACCCTGCATGCCAGTAGCGATGCTCCGGACACCGACTTCACCGCCAAGCTGGTGGATGTCGAGCCCGACGGCTACTGCGCCAACATCGCCGAAGGCATCATTCGGGCTCGTTATCGCAACGATCGCGAGAAGGAAGAATTCCTCGAGCCGGACAAGGCGACGGAATTCACGATCGATCTATGGGATATCGCGCACACCTTCGAAGCGAATCACAGAATCAGGCTGGAGATCTCGAGCAGCAACTTTCCTCGCTTCGACCGCAATTTGAATTCACGTGTGACACCGGCACTCGGAAACGTCGAAGATATACGGAAAGCAGTGCAGCAGGTGTTTCACGATGCGCGGAATCCTTCTCGCCTCAACTTGCCGATAGCGAATTCCTAGCACTCGTATCCGAGATCCCGACCGAGCCCCAGACCCCCCGGCGCCCTACTCCGCGCGGGTATTGGCGTGGAGCTCTTCGAGAATCTCGCGCAGCAGGTCGAGTTTCTGCTTGCCGATGAGCTCCGCGTAGTCGCGCTGGATCGCGGTGGCGATATCAGTGCCGTGCTTGATCAGCTCGAGGCCGGCAGGGGTGAAGCGCACGATCTTGGCGCGCCCGTCGGTGGGGTCGGAGATGCGCTCGACGTAACCGAGTCGCTCCACTTCATCGACGAGTTGCCCCATCGCCTGCTTGGACATCGAGGCGCGCTGAGCCAGCTCGGTCAGCCGCGTCCCCGAAAGCCGAAGGTGCGTCAGGACCGCCTGGTGGGCCGGCTGAAGGCCGGCGTGCCCTCTCGCGACGAAGGCCTCGAGTGCTCGTTTCTGGAAATCCTTCGCGACCTCGAGCAGGTGCTGCCCGACGTTATGCCGGCGAAAGAGATCGAGATCTTCTTGTCTGAGCTTCGAATCAGCCATGAATCGCCTGGCGGCCGTTCAATTCATCGAGCGTGGGCTTGAATGCGGCATGCGAGGGAGGGATATCCCAGCCCCATCCGACCGGCAACACGACGGCGCGAACCGCGGACCCATGGGCTCGTCGAGTTCACGGCGCCCCGTCTTTCGGCGACGGGGTGGTCGAATCGTCGACGTTCTCGGCTTCCGCGGTGAAGTGGAGCGACATCTCGAAGGCGGCGCGCGTGAAGTCGAGCACCCTGGCGAAGCCCTCGTCCGACAGTTTCCTGGCGGCGTCGTGGCGGCGGTAGATATTGATGAACTCACGCTCGCGTTCGAAGTGGAGCGGGAGTCGCCCGACCCCCCAGCCTTCGAGGACGCCCCAGACCTCCGGGCTGTAGGTGCGAGTGAAGCGTGCAATGAAGGGGATGGGGTCGTGGCGCGCGAGGATGGCCGAGAGCCGCAGGATCAATTCGAAGGAGAGCGTCGCAGTGCCGTTCTCGACGGCCTTGAGTAGCGACTCGTCGCTGAGCTCGAGTGCCGCGGCGAGTTCGTCGCGCGTCAGCCCCGCAAGTTCCCGGAGTTCCCGTAGCGTTTCGCCGGCCTTCCGCGCCATCGTGGGGTTGGTGGGCTCACCGAACAACACCTGGAGCGGCACCGCTCCCGCCCGCGCCGCGAGCCGCCAGGCGCCCGTCGCGAGATCGCCTCTGAACGCCTCCGCGAGATCCGTCAAACGCGTGACCAGCGATTCGGAATCGGCTTCAGCAGGCTGCCTCGCGGGAGCTCGCTGCTTGCGTTTCGCGACGCCCTTCTTCTTGCGTTTCGCGGCCGCCTTCTTCTTCGTGGTCTTCTTGCGCCCGGTTGTTGCGACCATCTTCACCTCCGCTAGCGCCGAACCCGCCATCCCCCCCCAACGCGAGACCAGCCAAGTCGATTCGGATGCTGGGAATGATAGGGATTTCTGGGGCGAGCTTCCGAGGCCCTATTTCGCCAGCGATCGAATCGACCGCGGGGCCCCGGCGGGCGACATGCCATTGGGAAAGGCTTCTCGCAGCCGCACCGGTCGGCTAGCCTGGATGCCCAGACGCATCGACACGAACCGCGCAGATCCGCATCCACCAAGGAGACCCCCATGCAACTCTCGAGCAACAGCTTTCGCGACGGCGAAGTCATTCCTTCCGAGTTCGCCTTCGGCAAACATCATCCCGACCAGCACGTCGAGACCTGCGAGAACCGCAACCCCCACCTCGCCTGGTCCGACCTGCCCGAAGGCTGTCGCTCACTGGTGCTGATCTGCCACGACTCGGATGTCCCGAGCAAGCCGGACGCGGTCAACCAGGAGGGCGTGACGGTGCCCGCCGACCTGCCGCGTGTGGATTTCAGCCACTGGCTGCTGGTCGACCTGGCGCCGGACGGCTCGCCCATCGAGGCGGGCGAGTTCAGTTCGGAGATCACCCCCCACGGCAAGAGCGGGCCCGCAGGCCCGCGCGGAACACGCCAGGGCGTAAACGACTACACCGCCTGGTTCGCGAGCGACCCGGAGATGGCGGGAGCCTGGTTCGGCTACGACGGGCCCTGCCCGCCGTGGAACGACGAAATCGTCCACCACTACCACTTCACCCTCTACGCGACAGATCTGGAACGTTGCCCGGTGGAGGGCGAGTTCACCGCCGCCGACGTAGAGGGCGCCATCGACGGCCACGTACTCGCAAGCGCACGCATCACGGGCAGCTACGCCATCTACCCGGGCGCGAAGTAGCCGAGCCGCCCCCGACCCGGCAGGGGCAGCCCGGTCGGAGATCGAGCGAGCGGGCGATGCGCTCACGCTGATCCGACCGGGCCGCGAGATCGACCAGCGGTTCGAACCGCCCGCTCGGCGGACCGACCGCCCCGCTGAATCCGGAGCCCACCGGAACAAGACGCCGCCCGCCGCGCGTCTCGAGCTCGCTCAAAGAAGAGAAAATCTCGCCCCTGGCTCGCTCCGGGCGCCGCATTTGCGTGTTTTTCCCGGCAATCGCTGACACAACGCCCCCCGGCTCACCACTCCTGTCTGAATTCCCGATAGCGCGCCCCTTTTCGGGGGGGCGCCGCGACTCGGGCTGAACGCTCCCGCTGCGTCGGGGCAAGCGGTTCCAGGAGATCAGTGGATGCGACGGTTACTTCTCGGCTTCGTCTTCAGCATTGCATTGTTTGCGGCAGCTACGGCTTCGGCGTTGGTCATCACCAGCGGAGAGGCGCCGTTGCTCGGCCACGAGGGCCGGTCCGACAGCATCACGATGAGCTTCCCAGAAATCGTTGTTCGGCCGGAGATCCAGCTCGACCCCTTCCAGTTTCTGATGGAATTGCCCCATATCCGCCCGCCGTTCGAGTGGCCGGATACCGAGTGGTTGCACGGGCTCGACACCTGGAAGGGCAAGTTCCCGTTCTTCTCGCACTTCCCGCTTGATCTTTTCCGCGACTGGCACGAACGGCGCGAAGGTCGTTCGGGCGGTCCGGTTCCGGAGCCGTCTACCGCACTGTTGTTCGGCGCCGGCCTGCTGGGCCTGGGGCTGGTCGGTCGCCGACGGAGCTGATCGGATCGAGGCGAATCGGCTGACCGATTCGCCTCGCACTCAAGCGCGCGCCTGGGCGAGCACGCGGCGCGTCGCATCGCCCGCGAGCCGCGCCGCTTCGTCGAAGGGCAGTTTTGCGAGTTCGTCGGAAAACACCTCGACCCCGACGGGCGCGGTGCAACCGCCGCGAAAGAGCCGCCGGAAGATTCCGGGCAGGTCGATGTCGCCCTCCCCGGGCAGCAGACGTCGGTGCAAGGTCTCGTCCACGAGATCGTCCTCGGCTTCGCGCGGCGCGTCGTTGGTCTGGATCGCGATGATGCAGTCGGCGGGAATTTCGTCGATGACCGAGTCCGGCAGGCCGCTGCGCAGGTGGTGCCAGGTATCGAACATCACCCCTGCGTTCTCACGGCCCGCTAGCCGCACGACTTCGACCGCCTTGCGCAGGTCGTCGATCGCAGTCCAGGGCAGGAACTCGAGATGAACCAGCAGGCCGTGCTCGCGCGCGCGGTCGCAGACGCCCGCGAAGGACTCCGCGACGAGATCGGTCGCGACGGCACCCGGAACGCCGATTGCGGCATTGATCGAACGCGCGCCGATCGCGTTCGCGATCGCGAAGAACTCCGCCTCGTCGGCCGCGCCGCGCTCGGCATGCGGCCGGCCCGGGATCCAGTGCATCAATGGGTCGAGTTCGGCGACGCCGAGGCCGTGATCGCAAAGCAGGGCGCGCATGTCCGAGTCCGACAAGCCGTCTTCGCGGCCGCTCCGGTAGTCGACCGCAAACAACGAGATCCCGCCGTAGCCCGCGGACGATGCGGCGGCCACGCGTTCCCGGAACGACGCGGCCGCGATCGTTCCACGGCACAACACCAGAACCTCCGAATCCATCGCTGGGCCTCCGAGACACCGCACCCGTGGCCTCGAGAGTAGGGGAAGTTCTCGTGCCCGGCAGACGCCCCGCGGCCCGCGAACCGTCTACACTGGGGCATGGATCCTCCATTCATCCCGGCGGATCCCCCGGAGGCTGAGCCCGATGTCGGACGAGGACACCCAACGCATGAGCGACCTCCCGACCTGGTGCGAAAGGGTCGACAACCCCTACCTCCACGGGATCTACGCACCGACCGTGCACGAAACGACCGCAGTCGAGCTGGCGGTCGAGGGTGAGATTCCGCGCGACCTGTTCGGCGCGTACGTGCGCAACGGCCCCAACGCGGTCTTCGAACCCACCAATCCCTATCACTGGTTCGACGGCGACGGCATGCTGCACGCCGTGCACTTTCGCGACGGCGTCGCGAGCTACCGCAGCCGGCAGGTGCGAACTCGTGGGCTCGCCGACGAAGTTCGCCGCGGGCGGGCGATCTGGCCGGGCGTGATGGGACCGTTCGACTTCGATCTGCCGCGCTACTACCTGAAGGACACCGCGAACACCGACGTGCTCTATCACGGCGGCCGACTGCTCGCGCTGTGGTACCTGTGCGGCGAACCCTACCGAATCGATCCCGGAACCCTCGAGACAGTCGGAGTCGAGGATTTTCACGGTTCGCTCCGCACCACGATGTCGGCTCACCCCAAGGTCGACGAACGAACCGGCGAGCTGGTGTATTTCACGCTCTGCGACGAGGCCCCGTTCATGCGCACGGGCGTGATCTCGCCGGAAGGCAAGCTCGTGCACGAGCTTCCGATCGACCTGCCGGGCCCGCGCGCCAGCCACGACCTCACGATCACCGAAAACTTCACGATCCTGCACGACTTTCCGTATTTTCACGACGTCGCACTGCAGAAGAAGACCGGACACCGTGTCGCGCGCTTTCACCGCGACCTCCCCAGCCGCTTCGGAGTGTTGCCGCGTCGCGGCACCTCGGATGACCTCCAATGGTTCGAGTTCGAGCCCGGCTACGCGCTCCACATGGTGAACGCCTGGGAAGAAGGCGACTGGATCGTGATGGACGGCTGCCTGCAACCCGACCCGACCGTCGTGCGCCGTCCCGAAGACGGAGCGCTCGCGTCGATGCTCGGTTACCTGCGCATCCGCGCGAACCTGCATCGCTGGCGGATGAACCTGAAGACCGGGGAGACGAGCGAGACCGACCTCGACGACCTCAACGTCGAGTTCTGCCTGCCCGACACCGAGCTCTACGGCCAGAAGACCCGCTACTCCTACCACCAGCACCTGCCCACCGACGCCTACGCGGTCGACTTCCAGGCGCTCGTCAAGTACGACCACGAGGATGGGACGCGCAGCCGCTACGACTACGGCGACGGGCTCTGTGGCAGCGAAGCGCCGTTCGCGAAGCGCGTGGGCGGCACGGGTGAGGACGACGGCTACGTGGTCACCTTCGTCACGAGCCGCGACACGCTGCGTTCCGCGTGCTGGGTCTTCTCCGCACGCGACATCGAGCGCGGGCCGATTGCGAAAATCGCCCTCCCCACTCGCGTCCCGCACGGCTTCCACGCCAAATGGGTCTCGGGCGAGCGCGCATTTTCGAAAACCCACGAGCAAACGACATGAGCCG